>QHVV01000084.1:42050-49671 GCA_003222385.1 Acidobacteriota bacterium | reverse complement strand
TGAAGAACCCCAACGACCGATCCGACGGAGCGGTCGAGTCTCTGTTCGAGGCGCACCACCTCGCGGCGGCGGTGCTCCGCGGCGAGGCTCGTGAAAAGGCCATCCAGGAATTCCGCTCCGACCAGTGGTACGCGGCGGCCGACGTCGACCGACTGAGCGAGCATGAAGCGCGGGTCATCGCCGCGAGGCTCGTCAACCGCGCCGGCAGCAAACTCGACCTCTCGCCCGATCGGCGGGCTGCCCTGACGGAAGATCTGGCCGTCGTCTTCGCCCGGCATTTGATCTCGCGGGACGAGGAGTGCGACTCGAGACGAGAGGCTATCGAGAAAGAACTGACGAGGGCCGCGAGCAAGCATTTGAACCCGCAGCAGCTGGCGGAACTGCGAAAAGCGGGAGAGCAGGGAATCCAGGCGCTCCCCGGAGAGGCCAGGTGACCGACGTCGGGCGCTGCCCGGTCTCCGGGACTCCGGGGACCCGCACTCATCTCGTGACTCTGAAAGCGCTGCTGACTGGAAGCGCGCTGCGCCGTCTGGACGGTAAGGGCTACCACTTCTGCCCGGACCCTTCGTGTGACGTCGTCTACTTCGATCGCGAGGCAGATTCGATCTTCGGGAAGGATGACCTCTCGGTTCGTGTCGGCTTGAAGGAAACGGAAGCCCCGATTCCTCTGTGCTACTGCTTCGGTTTCACGGTGACCGACCTCGTGAGTGATATCGCGAAGCGGGGCGAGACACAGATCCCGGCGTCCATCACTGCGGAGGTCAGGGCCCGACATTGCGCGTGCGAGGTCAGGAACCCGCAGGGTACGTGTTGCATCAGTGAAGTCTCGAGAGCCTTGAGGGAGATCCGCTCTCACGCCGACGTCTTGGAGGATTCAGACGGAGTCGCATTCCGGCTCGGGTCCTCCCAGAACGGATAGAAGCAGTACCACTGCTCCGGGTTCTCCGCGACGTAGCGCTCCAGGATCGCGACGTACCGCCGGACGTTCTCGGCAAGCGCGGCCTCCCGGTCTCCTCCCTTGACGACGTCGAGCGGCTCTTCGACGATCGCGCGGTAGCGGCCGTCCGGGACGCGGACGATGAACGCCGGGAGGACCGTCGCCGACGTCGCCATCGCCATCCGGAAAGGGCCGCGCGGGAAGAACGCCTTCCTGCCGAAGAACGGGACGGCGACTCCGGTGTTGTCGAAGTCGCGGTCGCCCTGCATCGCGACGATCGCGTTCGATTTCAGCGCGCGAAGGACAGCCAGGGTGGGCGCGAAGCTCCGGTCGACGCGAATCTCGGAGATGCCCGCGCGCTCGTGGAGATCGTGGCGCGCCCGCTCGACCGCCGGGAAGATGTCGGGCACCAGCACGACGTGAATCGGCTGCCGCATCTCGGCGAGCATCAGCCCGCCGATCTCCCAGTTGCCCAGGTGCCCGGTCAGGAGGAGGACTCCGCCTCCCCGCTCGCGCGCTTCGACGATGCGGGAATACCCGACGACGCTCTCGACGAGCCGCGCGGCCTCTTCCGGCGGGCGCGTGGCGAAGTGGAGAAAATCGATCCACGCCGTGAAGTGGGCGTCCAGCAGGTTGCGGGCGGCCATCCGGACTTCACGCGATGCTGCCGGCCGGCCGAGAATGACCGCCAGGTTCGCGCGCAGGGCTTTCAGGTATTTCGGCCGGAGCTGCATGAAGCGCATCGTCGTCTGACGGGAGATTGCCCGCATCAGCCGGCGCGGCAGCCTCCGGGCGAGCGCGAGAGACAGAGGAAACCAGACGTGCGACGTCGCGGAGGCGATTGCCCGCACGAGCCGGTTGCGACTCGCCATCTTCTCCTGCATCGAGCGGAATCGTAGCCCGGGAAAGATCCCTCGCTGCGTTCGGGACGACCGCTAAAGGCGGTCGCTTGCTACGATCGTCACCATGCGACACGGGGCGCTCGCGATCGTCTCGGCCGTGCTCGGAATCGCCGCCGCCGGACTCGCCCTCGCCGCGTTCCTTTCCTTTCGGAGTGCGGTGGCCGCGCGCCTCGACCACGCCGAAGCGCTGGAAGCCGCCGCGGTGCGACCCGCGGCCGCCGCGCGCCTGGCCGAGGAGCTCCTCGCGCACCGGCTCGCGCTGGTCTCGGAAAGCGAATCGCGCGCGGTCTCCGGCGCGTTCCGCCGAAACGCGGGCGCCGAAGCGCTCGATGCCTACCGCCGGGCACAGGGCGATGCCGCTCTCGCCGAGGAGGCGCGCAAGGCGCTCGCGGCGGAGCGCTCGCCGGAGCCGGTCGGCGACGTCGCTTTCCTGCGCGCGATCCGCGGTCTCCGGTCCGAAGCCGCGAAGTCGCCAGTTCCCTCGCGGCCGGAACCGCCGGCCTCGGCGGCGCGCGGAGGGCGGTTTTTCCTCGGAGCGGCGGCGGCCGCGGCTGCCGCGTTTCTCGCCTTCGCCGCGGGCCGATCCAGACCGGCGGCGACGTGAGCCGCCGCGCCGCCGTCCTCCTTCCCTATGCCGTTTTTCTGATTCTCGCTGCGGTCTCGTGGAATCGCTGGATCGAGCCGTTCGTCGACACCGGCCGCGAGCTGATGGTGCCCTGGCGCGTCTCCCGGGGCGAGGCCCTCTATCGCGATGTCCGCTTCTACTACGGTCCCCTGGCGCCGTGGCTCGGCGCGGCCGTGGACTCCGTGGCGGGGAGGCGCTTCGCCGCTCGCATCGCGCTCGCAGCGCTCGTCGCCATTCTCCACCTGGAGGCTTTGAGACGGCTCGCGCGACGGCTCACCACCGAAACTCTCGCTTCTCTCGCCGCTTCGCTCGCGGTCGCGGTGGCGTTCTTCCTGCGCCCCGGAGGCTGTCACCTGTTCCCGTACAGTCTCGACACTTCTCTCGCGGTCGCGGCCGCGACCGGAGCTGTGCTGCTCGCGACCTCGGGCGGCTCGTCGCGCCGCGACCGGGCCGCCGCAGCCTGCCTTCTCGCGGCCCTGCTCGCGCGGCCGGAGATCGGCCTCGCCGGCCTGGGAGCGATTACTCTCGAGCGGGTCCTCGCTTCCGACGCGGCCGCGAAGCGCCGGCTCGGGTGGCTGGTGGCCCTTCCGGTTCTCGCCGCGGCGATCGTTTACGCGTTGGCCTCCGCTGGAACGCCGGCCGCGACGCTCGCGAAGGAAGGGTGGCTCGCCGTCCTGTTCGTTCCGACCGAGTTTCGCAACGTCTACGCTTCCTTCGCGGGAGTGGACCGCCCCGCCCTGCGCCTCGCGGAGCTCGGGCTCGTGCTCTTCGCTCTTCTCGCGGTCGGTATCTGGCTCGTGCTCGCCGCAATCGCCGCGGCGCGGCTCCGGAGACGATCGGAAGCGGGCGCGAGAGCGCCGCAGGTTGCCGCGGTCGCGATCCTCGCCGTGGCGGCGCTCGTCGCGCTACGCCCGCCTGCCGCGGTGCGCGAGACGGTCGATCTCCTTCCCCCGCTGGTCCGCGCGGTGCCCCCGCTCCTCTTCGCGGCGGCAATCGCGGGCGCCGCGCTCCGTCTGCGCGACCGCTCCCGAAACAGCTTCGTCGCCGGAGTCCCGGATTCCGTCCTCCTCCTGGCGCTCCTCTTCGCGGCGCGTCTCCTCCTCGCCGCCGGCTACGTCGGTCCGTACGACGGCTTCTACCTGCCGCTGCCGATCGTCGTGGCGGTCGCGATGCTCTTCCGCGTCGCGGCCCGGGTCCCCGCGCAGATCGACGTCTCCCCGCGCCCGACGGCGTTTCCCGGCCTCGTCGCCGCCTCGCTCGCCGTCTTCCTCGCGGCCCGGATCGGCGCCCTCGCGCTCGCCTACCGCGATCCCGCCTGGTCCCGGGTGGCGACTCCGGCCGGATCTCTCTTCGTGATCGAACCGCTCGCGGGCGCCACGCGCGACGCCCTCGCGAACCTCTCGCGGCGGGTCCCCCCGAACGGATCGATCGTGGGATTTCCGGAGGCCGGCTTCTTCAACTGGGTGCTCGGAAGGACGAACCCGCTCGCCCAGGATCAGTTCTTCCCGGGTCATCTCGACCGCGCGGGCGAGCAGGAGGCGATCACGCGGCTCTCCCGGATGCCGCCGGACGCCGTCGTTCTCGTGAACGTGCGAACCGCCGGCCACGGCCGGGCGGCGTTCGGGAAGGACTACCTGGAAGAGCTGGACGGCTACGTGCGCTCCCGGTTCCGGCCGGCCGCCGAATTCGGGCCGGGCGCCGGATCGAGTCCCCGGATCGGAGATCCCGGCTTCTTCATCCAGATCCTCGTCCCGGCCGGACGGCCAGCGCCGTGAGGCTCGACCTCGCGGTCGCGCGGCGTTTCGGCCTCTCGCGCCGGGCTGCCCGCGACGCGGTTCGAGCCGGACGAGTGGAGTCCGAAGGCCGCGTCGCCGACGAGCCGGGCGCCGAAGTCGACGACGAGGTCGCGCTGCTTTACGAGCCGAACCGGCCGGCCGCGCGGCGCGTCCGGACCCGGCTCGCGGTCCTCGCCGAAGACCCGCTCTTCCTGATCGTGAACAAACCGGCGGGCCTCCTGACCGTGCAGACCGCGCAGCACGAGGAGGACACTCTCTTTGCCCGTGCGCTCGACTACCTTCGGCACCGCTACCGACGGCGGAGCTGGATCGGGGTCGTGCATCGCCTGGACCGGGAGACTTCCGGAGCGCTCGTCTTCGCGAGGACGCGAGACGCCCTTCGCAACCTGCAGGAGAAGTTCCGGGCGCACACGATCGAGCGGGAGTACCTCGCGCTCGTCGAAGGGAGCGTCCGGGCTCCGGGGACCTTCGACGCGCCGCTCGTCTCGGATCGGGGAGACCGGCGGCGCGGCGTCGCTCGCCGGGGCGAACCGGGCAAGCGCGCGGTCACTCACTATCGGCCGCTCGAGAGCTTCGAAAGGGCAACGCTCGTCGCGGTCCGTCTGGGCACGGGGCGGACGCACCAGGTCCGCGTGCACTTCGCATCGGCGGGACATCCCGTGATCGGCGATTCCGTCTATCGGCGCTCTGCTCTCCCGCCGGTCATCGAAGCACGCCGGCAGATGCTCCACGCCCGGCTTCTCGGTTTCGATCATCCGGAATCCGGAGTCTTGGTCCGCGCGGAGGCGCCGATCCCGGAAGACTTCGAGAAGGCGATCGCAGAGCTGCGGCGACTGGCCTCAAAGTCTGGAGCGGGTAGCAGGCAAAAAAAGCCCCGACGAAGTCGGGGCGATTAGGCAGATGACTTAACCGGGGACAGACTGAAGTCTGTCCCCGACTGAGGCTTAACTAGGCAAGAACGACCACGACCACCCGGCGGTTCTGAGCACGGCCTTTACGCGAAGTGTTCTTCGACACCGGCTCGTCTTCGCCGTACGAGATCGTGGACATCCGATTCAGCGCGATGCCCTGCTTGGAGAGGTACCGCCGAACGGCTTCGGCCCGCTCCTCGCCCAGCTTGTAGTTGTACTCTTTGCCCCCGCTGGCATCGGTGTGGCCCTGGATCTCCAGGTAGACGTTCTTGTTCTCCCCCTTCAGCTTCTCCGCGAACTCCATGAGCTTGTCCTGAGCTGTCTTCGAAAGCTCGTGGCGGTTGACCGGGAACTTCACCGCGTCATCGGAGAGGACGAGCGAGTAGACGAACTTGCCCTCGGCGAGCTTGCCCGCCGCCTCGGCCCGCTCTAGAGCGTCGCGGGTCGACTTGTCGAGCTCGGCAAGATGGGTATCGTGCTCGCGAACGCGAGTCTGCGCCGCCTCGACCTGCGTCTGGACCTCGCTGATTCTCCGCTCGGACGCGGCACTGCTTTTGGAGACCTCCTGCCCGACGAAACGCTTGGTGGCGCAGCCGGAGAGGCCGACGATCCCCACAAGAAGAGCCCCGACCATCAGGAAACGGTTGGAACCTGTTCGAACCTTCATGAACCCTCCTTTCGCTGAATGTTGACCGATGCCGACGCTTCGGGGGCCGTTCCCCGATAACCCCGGCGAGTCCGAACGAGCCAATTCCCCTTCTTCGTCACCGAAACGAATACGACCCGGTATTTTAGCTCACCCCTTCCGGAGGGAGAGAACCCCAGAATGTACTGTTTTCGCACCTCAGAATTGACCTTGGCCGCCAGCGGCCTCAGCTCCTCGTCTCCCCCCACCAGGTACATCTTTCCGCCGCTCGAAGCTGCCAGCATTTTCAAGTTCTCGACGAAGAGCTCCTGCCGTTGCTGCTCGCTCAGAAGGTCGTACATCACGTTCTTCATGCCGAAAGCGTAGACCGGCGTCGAAACCTGCTGCAGGATCTCTGCCATCTTCTCCGGCGTCAGTTTGCTGGCGTTGTCGACCCCGTCGGTGAAGAGCAGGATGGCCCGCTTGGCGTTCTTGCCCTTCAGGAGCTTCGGCGTCGCGGCGACCGCGTCGAAGAGCGCGGTCTGACCACCCGCATCGAGCTCGTCGAGCGCTCGGAAGAGCCGGTCGGAGTTCGACGAGAAGTCGGCGACCATCTTCACGTCCCCCTCGGAGAACGCGAAAAGCGCGAAGTCGTCTCCCGGCAGCCGGCCCGAGACGATCGAGCGGATCGCGCGCTTCGCGTTGTCGAGCTTGCCCGCAATTTCCATGCTGCCCGACGTATCCACCAAAAATGCCATGGAGACCGGAGCGTTGTCGTCCCGCTCGAATGAGTCGACCTGGATCGGGACCGCGTCGACCCGCACGCGAAAGTCCTTCTTTTCGAGGCCGTCGACGAACCGGCCTTTCTTGTCCAGCACGATCACCGGTAGGAGGACGTACTCGGTCTCGGCGGTCTCCGTGAAGGTCGGGACCTCCTGCTGCTGCGGCGGCGACTGTGCCTCTCGGGCGCGCGTCGGCTCCGGAGCGGGCTTCGCGGTCGGAACCGGTTGCTGGCCGAGCGCGGGCAGCGCGAGTGAGAAAACGAGCCCGGCGAAGAATTTGCGCTTCATCGAGAAATTATAAATGCGTGTCCGGTCTGATAATTCCGGAAGTGGAGTCCTCCGACGTCGCGGTCGTGCTGGTGCGTCCCCATGTTCCCGGAAATCTGGGCTCGGTTGCGCGGGCCGCGAGGAACTTCGGGGTCGGTGACGTCCGCCTGATCGAGCCAGCGTGCTCGCCGGACGAGGAAGCGTATCGGCTGTCGTCCGCCGTGCAGGGCGTCCTCGACGCCATGGTCCGTCATCGAACG
This sequence comes from Acidobacteriota bacterium, assembly GCA_003222385.1. Classification (GTDB taxonomy): domain Bacteria; phylum Acidobacteriota; class Thermoanaerobaculia; order UBA5066; family Gp7-AA6; genus Gp7-AA6. The sequence continues at coordinate 42,566 of QHVV01000084.1, read as the reverse complement.
CTCGTCGAAGCGGTCGCGGACTTCGACGCGGTCGTGGCGACCTCCTCCCTGCGCGGCCGCTCCGAACGGCGGTGGCTGTCTCTTTCGGAGCTTCCGGAATTCATCGGCTCGCTTCCGAACCGAGCCCGTGTCGCCTACGTGTTCGGACCGGAGAGGAGCGGCCTGACCGAAGAGGAGCGGTCCCGCGCGGGCGCCACGGTGAACGTTCCGACCGACCCCGGCTTCCCCACTATGAACCTCTCGCACGCGGTCGCGGTGATCCTCGCCATCCACCGGACGTTCGCGGCGTCCGGCCCGGGCGCGTCCCGCGAGGAAGAGCTCGCGCCGTCGCGGGAGATCGAAGGCGCGATCGAGCACTGGGATCGGGCGCTGGACGCGATCGCGTTCTACGACACCGGCCACCGCGAGCGCTCCCTGCGCGACTGGAGGCGGATCGTCGCCGGCCGTCCCCTCTCCGTCCGGGAGGTGGCGCTCCTGCGCGGCGTGGCGAATCGGATCCTGGTGTCGCTCAGGAGG
>QHVV01000084.1:41547-41999 GCA_003222385.1 Acidobacteriota bacterium | reverse complement strand
GACGGAGAGGCTCGCCCAGACGTTGACGAACGCGAGCGCGAACGAGACCGCGTAGGAAAGCGGCCCGAGCGCGTAACGCCGGGAGATCGAGCGCACTGCGACCGGGTCGGCGGCCGCGTCGATGAGCCTCCTTCCGGCGACCGCGTACCACCACACGGCGTTGTAGGCGATCGCGATCACGACGAGGGTCGCGCTGTAGGCCGCGACCGCGATCCGCCGGCTCCCGGGATACGGCAGATGCTCGGCGAGGACCGCCGTCGGAAAGGGAAGAAAGGAGATGCACATCAGGAAGAAGACGTGGATGAGAAGGAAGTAGCGGTCGGTCCGGCAGATGTACGTGAAGATCGCGTGGTGGTTGGCCCACATGATCCCGAGCGTCACGAAGCTGATCAAGTATCCGAGATAGGACGGCCAGAGCTCTCCGAGCGCCCGGAGGAGACCTGCTTCCGTGC
>QHVV01000084.1:0-41422 GCA_003222385.1 Acidobacteriota bacterium | reverse complement strand
CGCGTTCTCGGGTGAGTCGCTGCCGTGAATCGCGTTTCGCTCGATGTCGGTGCCATGCGCGCTGCGGAGCGTGCCCGGTTCCGCCTTGCGCGAGTCGGTCGCGCCCATCGTTCGGCGCAGGTGCCCGACCGCGTCCTCGCGTTCGAGGGCGGCGACTACGACCGGCCCCTCCGTCATGAAGCGGACGAGCCCCTCGAAGAAGGGGCGCTCGCGATGGACCGCATAGAAGGCTCGCGCCTGGTCCCCTGTCAGCTGTACCCGCTTCAAGCCCCGCACCACGAAACCCTCCTCTTCGAGGCGGGCGAGGATGACGCCGGATTTTCCGGAAGCGACCGAATCGGGTTTCAGGATCGCGAGGGTTCTTTCCACTTTCGGCATGATGAGTATTGAGTACCAATTCGCTGGATGCGAAGCCTCAAAAGTTCTTCACCACGATGGGAAGGCGATCCTGCGTGGCGATTCCGACGCGGGAGAGCGCTTCCAGGAGCTCCCGCGGCCGCTGGGATCCGACGAGCAGCGTCGATCCGTCGATGCGGGTCAGGAGGACGCCCCGGTTCCCGCGGGCGTTCAACGCCCGGCGCCGCCGCGACCCGCGGATTCCCCAGCCGCCATACTCGCGCAGCGGCGCATACTCGACCGCTTCGGCGAGAGCGATCTGCGACAGGGGGATGCGGGTCTCGTAGAGGAAACCGTAGCGCACGGAGACCGAGTCGCCCGTGACGGTCGTGGTCAGGCGCAGCATGAGCAGGGCGGCGAGCAACGCGACGGCCGCGAGCATCACTGCGACGACCGCGGGCGAAAACCCCTGGGTCTCGTGGTAGAAGACCGGGCCGTTCATCGCGCGAGCACTTCCTTCATTCGCGCTCCGATGTCCGCAGGAGAAGCGACGACGTGGATCCCGCCGGCTTTGAGAGCCTTGATCTTCTCGGCCGCTGTGCCCCGCCCTCCCGCGATGATCGCGCCCGCGTGGCCCATCCGCCGACCGGGGGGAGCGGTTTGTCCGGCGATGAAGGCGACGACCGGTTTTCGGAAATGGCCCGCGACGAAACAGGCCGCCTCCTCCTCCGCCATGCCGCCGATCTCGCCGATCAGGACCACGGCTTCCGTTCCCGCGTCGTCGACGAACGCGCGCAGGCAGTCGACGAAGCTCGTTCCGTTGACCGGGTCCCCGCCGATGCCGATGACCGTGGACTGCCCGAGCCCGAGCCGCGTCAGCTGATCCACCGCCTCGTAGGTGAGAGTTCCGGAGCGGGAAACGACTCCGACCGTGCCGGGCCGATGGATCCGACCCGGCATGATGCCGATCTTGCACTGTCCGGGCGTGATGATTCCCGGACAGTTCGGTCCGATCAGCCGCACCCTGTTTCCCGAGGCGTTCTTCCCGGCCAGGAATTCCTTGACCCGCAGCATGTCGTTCGTGGGGATCCCTTCGGTGATGCAGACGACGATCGACACTCCGGCGTCGGCGGCCTCGACGATCGCGTCGGCGGCGAACGGCGGCGGCACGAAGATCATCGTCGCGTTCGCACCGGTCTCGCCGACGGCGGCGGCCACCGTGTCGAAGACCGGGATTCCTTCGTGTGTCGAGCCGCCCTTCCCGGGAGTGACCCCCGCGACGACCTCGGTGCCGTATTCGCGCGAAGCGAGCGCGTGGAACGTCCCCTCGCGGCCGGTCAGGCCCTGAACGAGGAGCCGCGTCTCCCGGCCCACCCAGATGCTCATCGGCCCCTCCCCATCGGGACCACCGGGATGCCGGAGAGCTCCGACAGCGTCTCGGAGAGCCAGAGGCCGAGATCGCGCCAGGACGGGACGAGCAGGAGCGCCGCGGCACCGACGACGAGCGCGGCCGCTCCCGTGCGCCACACGCGGTGCGCTTCTTCGGGAGGCTCGTGGCCCATCGCCGCGCGGCCGGCGCGGGTGAGAAAGAGGGGCATCACGAAAAAGAAGACGATCAGCGCACCCCATCCCGCGAGGAGCCGCGGGTTCGCAGCGAGCGTCGGCCAGCCGCTCCAGGTGGCGACGAGCAGGCCGATGAAGATCGGCGCGAGGAAGAAGCCGAGCGACTTCAGGGCGTAACCGGCGACGTGCCTCATCGCGCCGCTTCGACGACCTTGCGCGCGCCGTCGGCGAGACCTTCCGCTGGTGTGACGGCGAGGCCGGAGTCTTGAAGGATCCTCTTGCCCTCGTCGACGTTGGTCCCCTCGAGCCGCACGACCACCGGGAGCGAGAGCCCGATTTCACGCACCGCCGCCACGACGCCCTTCGCGATCACGTCGCAGCGCATGATTCCGCCGAAGATGTTGATCAGGATCGCTCGCACGTTCCGGTCGGACAGGATGATGCGGAACGCGTTCTTCACCTGCTCCTCGTTGGCGCCGCCCCCGACGTCGAGAAAGTTCGCGGGCTCCCCCCCCGCGAGCTTGACCAGGTCCATGGTCGCCATCGCGAGACCGGCGCCGTTGACCATGCACCCGACGTTTCCGTCGAGCTTGATGTAGTTCAGGCCGAATTTCGAGGCCTCGACCTCCAGGGGATCTTCCTCCGCGAGGTCCCGCATCCCGGCGATGTCGGGATGTCGGAAGAGAGCGTTGTCGTCGAACGTCATTTTGGCGTCGAGCGCCAGGACGCGGCCGGAGCGCGTGACCAGGAGCGGGTTCACTTCCGCGAGCGTCGCGTCGGTCTCGACGTAGGCGCGGAAGAGCGCCTGCATCAAAGAAATGCCCTGGCGGAAGGAGTCTCCCGAAAGGCCGAGGGAGAACGCGAGCCTCCTCGCCTGGAAGGGGAACATGCCGAGGGCGGGGTCGACCGCTTCCCGCAACACCGCGGAGGGATCGCGCGTCGCGACCTCCTCGATCTCCATGCCGCCGGACTTGGACGCGATCACCATCGGAAGAGCCCTCGAACGATCGAGCGTCACGCCGAGGTAGAGCTCGCGGTCGAGGTCCAGGGCCTCTTCGACGAGGACCTTCCGCACCACGCGTCCCGCCGCACCGGTTTGTGGCGTGACGAGGGTCATCCCCAGAATCGCGCGGGAGTGCTCGAACGCTTCGTCCGGATCGCGCGCGACCCGGATGCCGCCCCCCTTTCCCCGCCCCCCCGCGTGGATCTGCGCCTTGACGACGACGGCGCCGCCGAGCTTCCGCGCGACGTCGCGTGCCTCGTCGGCGGTGTCGGCAACCTCGCCTCGCGGCACGGCGACGCCGTAGCGCGAGAGCAGCGACTTTGCTTGATACTCGTGAACTTTCAATCCGCCACGCTTGGGGTCAGGTCTTCACTTATCACCGCGAGGTTCGACTCCGACTCACCGCTCTTGTCACATCGCCGGGCGATGTGGCAAGTGGAGACCTGACCCGTTTCCCCGTCATCAACTTTCAATCCGCCTCAGCTCCCGAACAGCTTCCGGAATCCGTGCGCCGTCGTCGCCCGGAACATCTCGGCGATGGACGTCGTCAACGGGATCGATTTCGGGCACGCGCGGACGCAGTTCTGCGCGTTGCCGCACTCGTCCAAGCCCCCTTCCCCCATGAGCGCGTCCAGGCGCTCGGCGGCGAGCATCCTCCCGGTGGGATGGCGGTTGAAGAGCGCCACCTGCGAGATGGGTGCCGCTCCCATGAAGCTCGAGCGGTCGTTGACCTGCGGACAGACTTCCAGGCAGTTCCCGCACGTGATGCACTTCGAGAGCTCGTACGCATAGGCGCGCTCCGACTCCGCCATGCGCGGGCCGGGGCCGAGGTCGTATGTGCCGTCGATCGGGACCCAGGCTTTCACGCGCTTCAGCGATTCGAACATCGAACTGCGGTCCACCGAGAGGTCGCGCACGACGGGAAACTTGGCCAGGGGCTCGAGCTTCACGGGCTGCGCGAGCGAGTCGATCAACGCCGTGCAGGCCATCCGCGCGACGCCGTTGACACGCATGGCGCACGATCCGCAAACCTCTTCCAGGCAGGCGCGGTCGTACACGACCGGAGACGTGCGCCGGCCGTCGCGGGTCTTCGGGTCCTTGGCGACTTCCATCAGGACCGAGATGACGTTCTCGCGCGGTCGGTAGGGCAGCTCGTACTCCTCCCAGTAAGGGGAGGAGGCCGGAGTGTCCTGGCGGCGGACGTGGAGGCGGATCGTTCGGGGCATGCGGGCGGGAGTTTACCCGTGAGACGCTGAGAAGCTCTGTCTCTCAATACTTCCGCGGGCGCGGCGGAATCAGCGACGTGTTCACCGCCGCATAGGTGATCCGCGGGCCATCCTCGGTGTGCTCGGCGATCGTCGTTTTGAGGTAACTCGCGTCGTCGCGCGGAAGCGCGTTTTCGTCCGTGACCCCCTTCTCGAGGTCGCGCACCTTGTAATGCGCGCCGCGGGACTCCTCGCGCAGGAGCGCGCCCCGCGCCCCGTGTCATCACGCGCGCTAAGACGAGCATGTTGCGCAGCTGGTTGACGAACGAGATCTCCCGGTTGGCGAACGAGCTCCGGTCCGACAGGCCGATCCGATCCCACCGCTCCGCGAGCTCCTGCAGCTTCGCGTCGGTCTCGGCGAGCTTGCCGTCATGGCGGATGACCGTCACGTTGTCCGTCATCCAGTCCCCCATCTCTTCGGCGATCACGTGCGGGTTTTCGGGACCCGACAGCCGGGCCAGCCTGGCGAACTCCATCTCCCATTTCTTCTTCGCCCCGGCGAAGGCGCCGTCGCCCGGCGGGAGGCGCGCCCCCCGGTCGCGGCCGTCGCGGACCATCGCCGGCCCGCCGATCTTCCCCGCGTACAGACAGGCGACGAGCGAGTTCGCCCCGAGCCGGTTCGCGCCGTGGTACAGGTAGTCCACCTCGCCTGCCGCATAGAGGCCGGGGACGTTGGTCGCCTGGTTGCGCGGAGAAGTTTCGTCCAGCGTGCCGTGGCGCGGATCCGCGGCATAGTCCACCCAGAGCCCGCCCATCGAGTAGTGCATGCCGGGAAAGACCTTCATCGGGACCTCGCGCGGGTCCTCGCCCACGAACTTCTCGTAGATCTCGAGGATGCCCCCGAGCTTGATGTCGAGCTCCTTCCTCGGAATGTGCGTCAGGTCCAGGTAGACCTCCCGTTTTCCGCCGACTCCGTACCCCATCAGGCAGACCTGGAAGATCTCGCGCGTCGCGATGTCCCTGGGCACGAGGTTCCCGTACGCCGGGTACTTCTCCTCCAGGAAGTACCAGCGCTCGCTTTCCGGGATCGACTTCGGGGCGCGCTTGTCGCCGCGCGCGCGTGGCACCCAAACGCGTCCCCCTTCGCCGCGCGCGGACTCCGACATCAGGCGGAGCTTGTCGGATGCGGGGATGGAGGTCGGATGGACCTGGATGAACTCGCCGTTCGCGTACCGCGCCCCCTCCTGGTACGCCGCGGATGCCGCCGTTCCGGTGTTGATGACCGAGTTCGTGGAACGACCGAAGACGATGCCTGGCCCGCCGGTGGCGAGCATCACGGACATCGCCGGGAACGCCTCGATGCGCATCGACACGCAGTCGAGAGCCACGATCCCGCGGCAGTTTCCGTCGGAGTCGCGCACGAGCCCCAGGAACTCCCACATCTCGTGCTTGTGGACGAGCCCTTCCACCTCGAAGCGGCGGACCTGCTCGTCGAGCGCGTACAGGAGCTGCTGGCCGGTCGTCGCGCCCGCGAAGGCGGTGCGGTGGAACTTCGTGCCTCCGAAGCGGCGGAAGTCGAGCAGTCCCTCGGGCGTGCGGTTGAACATGACCCCCATACGGTCGAGCAGGTTGATGATGCCGGGCGCCGCTGGTCCGCGAGAAAGTCCCCTCCATAGATCGTGTCGTCGAAATGGATCTCGGGAGAGTCCCCTTCTCCTTTCGTGTTCACCGCTCCGTTGATCCCGCCCTGGGCGCAAACGGAATGGCTCCGCTTGACCGGAACGATCGAGAAGAGGTCGACGCCGACGCCCATCTCGGCGGCGCGGATGGTCGCCATCAGGCCGGCCAGGCCTCCACCGACGACGATCACGCGCTCGGAGGTCATCGGCCGATCATGCGCGGAACGCCTGGATCGATCGGATTCCGATGAAGGAAAGGATCAGGAAGACCGCGGCCGAGACCCAGATCATGCGGCGCTGGGCGCGCGGGCCGACCGTCAGTCCCCAGACGATCGAGAACGACCAGATCCCGTTGGCGAGGTGGAAGGTGGCCGAGAGAATCCCGACGATGTAGAACGCGTAGATCCACCGGCTCTGAAGGGATTCCTGCATCAGCCGGAAGAGATCGACGCTCTCGTGGTCCCGGATGTTGACCAGCCGGGTCGTCCAGAGATGGAAGATCACGAAGGCGAAGAGGATCACCCCGGTCGCCCGCTGGAGGAAATACATCCAGTTTCGGACGTAGCGGTTGGACGTCACGTTCGGGCGAGCGGTTCCGGTGACGAAGAGTCCATAGACGCCGTGGAAGAGGAGCGGGACGATGATGATCCCGATTTCCAGAAAAATCGCGAATGGAGTCTCCTGGAGATTCCGAACCATCCGGTTGTACGCCTCCCCCCCGCGGGTCGCGGTGTAGTTCTCGTAGAGGTGGAAAGCGAGGTACCCGCCGATCGGTACGATCCCCGAGAGGGAGTGCAGGCGCCGCAGCCAGAAGTGGCGCTCTTCGAAAGTCACGCCGACGCTTTCAGACCGTGAGGATCCGGAAGAGCTCGCGCACCGCTTCGGCCGACCGCGCGAGGGCCGACTTTTCCGCCGGCTCGAGCTCGATCTGGACGATCTCCTCGATTCCGCGGCGGCCCAGCTTGACCGGAACTCCCAGGTAGACCTCCGACATCCCGTACTCCCCTTGGAGGTAGGCGGCGCACGGGAGGATCTTCTTTTCGTCTTTCAAGACCGACTCGACCATTTCGGCGACCGCCGCCGAAGGCGCGTAGTAGGCCGATCCGGTCTTGTAGTAGTTGACGATCTCGATGCCTCCATCGCGCGTCCGCTGCACGATCGCTTCGATGCGCTCCTTCGACAGCAGCTTCGTGATCGGGATCCCGGCGACCGTCGAGTAGCGCGGAAGCGGCACCATCGTGTCGCCGTGTCCTCCCAGCACGAATGCGTGCGTGCTCTCGACCGAGACGTCGAGCTCCTCCGCGATGAACCAGCGCATCCGCGCGGAATCGAGGATTCCCGCCATCCCAAAGACGCGCTCGCGCGGGAAGCCCGAAACGCGGCGGGCGACCTCGCACATCGCGTCGAGCGGGTTCGAGACCACGATCAGAACTGCGTCGGGAGAGCGAGGCGCCGCCTCCCGCACGACCGCGCCCACGATGTCCTGGTTTTTCTGCACGAGGTCGTCCCGCGACATCCCCGGCTTGCGAGCGAGCCCGGCGGTCACGACGATCACGTCCGATCCGTCCGAGAGCTCGTAAGTGTTCGAGCCGGAAAGCCGCGCATCGAACTTTTCGACCGGCGCGGACTCCATGATGTCCAGGGCCTTTCCCTGCGGGATTCCCTCGATGATGTCGATCAGGACGACGTCCGCGATTTCCTTTTCGACCAGCCGCTGCGCGAGCGAAGCGCCGACGTTTCCGGCGCCCACGACCGTCACTTTCCGCCGCATGCGGCCGCGAATTCTATCGGAAGGCAATTACAATCGTCGTGCACGTGAACGAGCGCACCGAGTCCGAGACCGCGCGGCCGGACTACAAGAGCCATCCTCTCTGGAACGAGGCCATCGCGTTGACGCATGCCGCCTACGAGCTGGCGGATCGGATTCGACCTTCCGACCCGACGACCGCCCGGCATCTGCGGAGGGCCGCGGTCGCGATTCCCGCCCACGTCGCTGGCGCGCTCTCCGCCGAAGAGAGCGAGTCGCGGCGCGAACACGTCTCGACGGCCCGCGGAGCTCTCGCCGAAGTCTCGCGGCAGGCCGGGCGCGCCGGCGGCGAACAGCGCGCGGCAGCCCGCGATCTCCAGGGCCGCGCCGTCGATCTCGAGCGCGCCGTTTCGTTTCAGCTGGGCGAAGTGAACGGCGCGTTCTGTTGATGCCCGCGGAGCGCGCTCGCCCCGTTCTCTTCTTCCTGATCGGAGCGGCCGTCCTGATCGCTCTCGGCGCTTTCTGGCTGCCGCGGTGGTGGGAGAACCGGGAGGGGCCCCGCGCCGAAGCAATCGCCGGCGCCGACTCCCGGATCCTGCCGGGCAGCCTCGCGGAGGCGCGCAAGCGAATCGATCCCGGCATGACGGGCGCCAGGGTGACCGATGCGATCGGGAAGCCTTCGTTCTCGGTCCGCACGCAGGGCGTCTCGGCCCACGACATCTGGACCTACTACTTCACCGATGGCACGCTCACGATCAACCTGACCGACGGCTACGTCGCCCGCGTCGCGACGGAGTTCGGGCCGCCGCGGCCCGGAAGACCGAGGCGGCCCTGAGCTCACGGACCTCGAACAGAGAACCCTCGATCCGCGTGGTCCTGATGCCGAAGGACACGAACGCTCACGGCACGATCTTCGGAGGCGTGATCCTTTCGTACATCGACCAGGCCGCGGCGATCGAGGCGAAGCAGCACGGCGCGTCCTTCATCGTCACGGTCGCAATGCGCGAGGTGGTTTTCCACGAGCCGGTCTACGTGGGCGATCTCGTCTCTTTCTACACGGGCCTGGTCAAGATCGGACGAACCTCGATCACGGTCAACGTGGAGGTGTTCGCGCGACGCGGCGAGGGGATCGGCGAAACCGTGAAAGTGACCGAGGCCGAGGTGACGTTCGTGAACCTGGACGAGAAGAGAAAGCCGATCCCGATCCCGCGCAGGAGTACCGGCGCATAAACCAGAAGGTCCCGATTTCTCGGGACCTTCGTTTCGCCAGCCGAGCGAGAGCCCGGCAATGGGTTCCGGTCGGACCTATCCTACCACTCGGATTCTTCCTCTTCCGGAGGTGGGGGCGCGGCGGGAATCTCCGCGACTTCTTCGTCCGGGAGGTCTTCCAGATCCAGCTCCGCCGCCTCTTCGGCGGTCTCGCCTTCGAGCTCTTCCGCGTTGCGGGCCCGGAGCTCTTCTTCCGACCACGACGTCACCAGGCCGCGCGCTGCCGAACGCCCGGGCGGCGTCGAGCGCGGAGTCTTCGGCGCCGCGGCGGAGGACCGCTTCGAAGCCGAACCCTGGCGTTCCGTTCCTGCCCGGGTGCGGGAAGCAGCCTTCGTTTCGCGCGACCGTTTCGGAGCGGCTTTCCGGGCCCTTACCGCCTTGCGCGGAGCGGCTTTCCGGGCCCTTACCGCCTTGCGCGGAGCGGCTTTCCGGGCCCTGGCCGCCTTGCGCGAAGCGGCTTTCCGAGCCTTGCCCGCCTTGCGCGCTCCCGCGCGCTTCCCGGCCGAAGAGCGCCGGCTCGCCGCTCCCCGACTCTTCGCGCGACCGCGCGCGCCCCCGCGCTTTCTCCTGCCAACGGCGGACCGGGAGGTTTTCCGCGAGCCTCCGCGTCCCCCTTTTTTCGCTTTTTTCGCCACTTGAACCTCCCTCTCCGAACGGCTCCCGCCGGGGTCCGGATCATACAATTCCGAGTTTGTCGAGGCGAGTCGAGCTCCGCCCGCCGTGTCGGCCGTGAGCGCGGAGCTCGGACCGAGAGTCCGGATCGCGCCGAGCCCCGGTGGTCTGACCGTCGAGATCCAACCACTGGTCCGTTCCCGCGTGTGGCGCCGGAGGCTGGCGGCCGGAGCGGTGATCGTCGTGGTCGCGTCCCTGTTCGGAGTCGCGCGGCTCGTGCCGATCTGGGAAGCGAGCCTCCGGAGGGGCAGCTTCACCGATCTCCCGCTCCCGGTCCTCATTTTCCTGTCGCTGGCGGTCGGAATCACGACGCCCCTGACGCTCCTGGGCCTGGCGGCGCTCGCCTTCGCGGAGGAGCAGATCGAGGTCGGGCCGTCCGAGATCGTCTTCTCAACCACCGCTTTCGAGCGGACGAGAGTCCGGCGTCTGCCCGCTGCCGAGCTCGACTGCTGGCGCGAGACCTATGTGCCGCTCTCGCCCTGGTGGAGCTGGAGCGTGAAGCGCCTGGCCGCGCGCTCGCACGGACGCCTGTTGCCGATCGCGGGGGGCGCGGGGCCGAAGGAAAAGCGGGCGATCGGCGTCGCTCTCGCGCGGGCGACCGGACGGCCCTTAATCGCGGACTTCGGAAGAGTCATCGAGGCGGGAGCGGCGGCTATCCCTTGAACGATTTGAGGTTACGACTGCGTCCCGGCGATCGGAACCGAGCTTGCAGACTACAATTCCCTCGTGTCGACTCCCGAGACGATAGGCGCCCGCGGGCATCTCAGCCAGACTCCCCTGTCCTCGTACGATCTCCCTGACGAGGTCCGGCGGGGCATCGCCGACGCCGGGTTCACCTGGGCGACACCCATCCAGGAAAAAACCCTTCCGATCGCGCTCGCCGGCACGGACGTCGCGGGTCAGGCTCAGACCGGCACCGGCAAGACCGCGGCTTTCCTGATCACGATCTTCACCCGGCTTCTCCGACACGTTCCACGGCAGGGGCGCCGCGGACCGCGGGCCCTGGTCGTTGCCCCGACTCGGGAGCTCGTCATGCAGATCCGCCACGACGCCGAGGTCCTCGGGCGACACACGGGGTCGACGACGCTCGCGGTCTTTGGCGGGATCGACTACCACAGGCAGCGGGACCTCCTGCGGAAGGTCCCGGATCTCCTGGTCGGCACGCCCGGCCGCCTCCTCGACTACGAGCAGCAGGGGGCGACGACGTTCCGGGACGTCGAAGTCCTGGTTATCGACGAGGCGGACCGGATGTTCGACATGGGCTTCATTCGCGACCTGCGCCGGATCCTCCGTCGCTGCCCGCCATACGACCGGCGGCAGACGCTGCTCTTCTCCGCGACCCTCTCGCCGCGGGTGATGGAGCTCGCCTACGAGCACACCAACAACGCCCAGAAGGTCGAGATCGAGCCGGAGCGCGTCGGCGCCCACGGGATCACCGAAGTGCTCTACCACGTCTCTTCCCCCGAGAAGCTTCCGCTTCTGCTGGGGATCCTCGAGGAAGAGGGGCGGAGTCGGATCCTGATCTTCGTCAACCGCCGGACGACGGCGGCCGAGCTCGTGAGAACGCTCTCCGCAAACGGCTACCCCGCGCGGGCGCTCGCCGGGAACGTCCCCCAGGACCGGCGGATGAAGATCCTTTCGGACTTCAAGGAGGGCCGGCTGGCGGTTCTCGTCGCCACCGACGTCGCTTCGCGCGGCCTGCACATCGAGGGCGTTTCGCACGTCGTCAACTACGACCTGCCTCAGGATCCGGAGGATTACGTCCACCGGATCGGGCGCACGGGTCGGGCCGGAGCGATCGGGACCGCGGTCTCGATCGCGTGCGACGACTATGTGTTTTCGCTCGATTCGATCCAGAAGCTCATCGGCCGCGAGATCCCGGTCGAGTGGGCGCCCGAAGAGATCGTTCAAAAGGGAAGACTTCTCGCCGAGGCGAGGCCGCACCGGCCGGTGCGGAAGCCTCCCCCGCGTCCGAAGAACTCTCCCGCTCCGATCACGTACGGTCGGGGGAAGAGAAAGAGCCGGAGGCGGTAGGGGCTAAAAGCTCTTCAGGAAGTCCGCGTTCGTCGGGAACTTCGAGAGGCGTCCCAGCACGAGCTCCATCGCCTGGACCTTGTCCACGGCGGCGAGCGCGCGACGGAGCTTGACGATCTTCGGGAGCTCCTCGGGGTCGTAGATCTTCTCTTCCTTGCGCGTGCCGGACAGCGGGATGTTGATGCACGGAAAAATCCGGCGGTTGAAGAGCTCCCGGTCGAGCAGGATCTCGGTGTTCCCGGTGCCCTTGAACTCCTGGAAGATGATCTCGTCCATCCGGGAGCCGGTATCGATCAGGGCTGTCGCGATGATCGTCAGCGAGCCGCCCCCCTCGGCGTTGCGCGCGGCTCCGAAGAAGCGCCGCGGTTTCTCCATCGTTCGGGCGTCGATCCCGCCGGAGAGGATCTTCCCGCCCCCCTTCTGCATGTGGTTGTAGGCGCGGGCCATCCGGGTGATGGAGTCCAGAAAGATGATCGCGTGCTTGCCGCACTCGATCAGCCGCCGGGCGCGCTCCGCGACGATCTCGGCCACCGCGATGTGGTTCTCGGCGGACAGATCCGCTGAGGAAGCGATGACCTCGCCGCGCAACACGCTGCGCCGGAAGTCGGTGATCTCCTCGGGACGCTCGTCGATCAGGAGCACGATGACGTAGACGTCGGGGGCGTTCATACCGACGGCGTGGGCCATGCGTTTCAAGAGCGTCGTCTTGCCGGCTTTGGGCGGAGCGACGATCAGGCACCGCTGGCCCCGGCCGATCGGGGCGAGCAGGTCGACGACCCGCCCGCACATCTCGTCCGGAGCCGTTTCGAGCTTCAGCCACGCGTTCGGATCGATCGAGACGAGCTCGCCGAACGCGGGCCGCTGCCGAAATTGCGCCGGAGTCAGGCCTTCGACCGTCTCGACGCGCTTCACGACCGGACGCGCGCCGTCCGCCGCAAAGCCTCCGATCAGGGCGCCGGCCTCGAGGCCCTCCCGCGAGATCAGGTCGCGCGGGACGAGAGGGTCTTTGGCAGTGGGCAGGTAATTGGTCGCCGAAGCCACGAGGACTCCGGGGGCGCTCTCCCGGGGCGGAATGTAGAGGACGCCCTCGACCGGTTTCTCGGGGCCGGCCGCCGCCAGCTCGTCGGCTCGCTCGGGAGACGCTCCGTTGCCGGAGAAGCCTCCGGGGCGGCCTCCCCGCCGGCGGCGGCGGCGCCGGCGCCGGTGCGGCCGGGGCTGGCCGTCTCCCGACGGACGGTCGGCCGGAATGGAAGGCGCCTCCCTTTCAGTCGAAAGAGGAAAGGACGTAACGCTCTGCCGGGTCGAGGGATCTTCGGACATGAACTCCTGAACGCCGCCGCGCTGACTCACGGTCCGGGCGGAAGACCTTGATTCTAGCTCAAAAACCGGCCGCCGGACGAAGGAAAAAGCGAGGCGTCTCGAGGGCCCCCGGGATCTGCCCGGCGGCTCGTTCCACGATCACTCGAAGAGGGCCAGGATCGCGGTCCGGTCCGCCGGCGGCACGCTCGCCAGCGCGAAGTCGTCTCGCGCGTGCTCGGGGGTGGAAACGCCGACCAAGGCCGTCGTCATTCCGGGAGATGAGCGGGAAAACTGAAGAGCCCGCTGTGCGTCGCTCGCCGTCCCGGGGAGGGCCGGGCCGATCTCCTCGGGCAGGTCCGCGGTCAGGCGACCCTGCAGGAGGGAGGAGGAGCCGAACGCCGCCAGGCCCGCCTTTTCCGCCGCGACGAGAGCGGGCAAGCGCTCTGCCGAGCCCTCCTGCGAGCGGTAGGCGATCGCCTGCGCCATGGCGAGATTCACGGGCAGCTGGCCGGCCACCTCGCCCGCGACCGAGCGCACATCCGAGAGCGCGAGATGTTCGGGATGCTCGGGAGGGACCCTTAGCCCGTCCCACGTCGCGATCCCCCACGCGCCGATCCGGCCCGAGGAAACGGCGCCTTCGAGCGTTCCGACCGCCTTCGCGAGCCGCTCGCGAAAAGCCTTCGTCGGAAGCGCCGTCCGCTGGGATTCGATGTTGTGGAGGTAGTAGAGGTCGATGGTCTCGAGCGCCAGGTTCGCGCGGCTCCGCTCGATCTGGTCCTCCAGGTACGCCGGAGCCATGCAGTGTCCGCCGGCGACGATCTCCTCCCGCGGAGCGATGCCGGTCGCGACGAAAGTCTGGAGGATGTAGGTCCGCGGATCCCGCGGGTCGTCCGCGTCGTGGGGAAGGTAGCCGCCCTTCGTCGCGACGAAGACTTCGTCCCTCCTTGCCGCCCCCCGTTCGAACGCCGCCGCGAGCGCCCGTCCGACGGCACGTTCGCTCCTCTGCCCCCGGTAGTTGATGGCCGAATCGAACACGTTCACGCCGGACGATAGGGCGAGCCCCACGCACTCCTCGTACCCGCGATCGGTCGCGTCATCCTCGGGGCCGAGGTAGGTCCCGAGGCCGATCGAAGAGAGGAGGAGGCCGGCGGCTTCCCGGAAGTGTCCGGGCGCGGCGGCCGATCGAGTCGCGAAGCGTTTCGTCCCTTCGAGCGTGGCGCGGCCCGGGATCACCCCGGAAGGTTAGCAGGACGGGCTATGCGTAGCTGCGGTTCACGAACCCGAGATTCGGGTACCCCGTTCCGAGGATGGCGGCGGAATCCGCCCCCAGCCAGTCCTGAAGGATCGTCCCGTAGTAGGCGCGGAAGTCGTTCTCGATCGTCCGGTTTCCGTTCGAGTCGAGGTTCGCGAGGTTGGGGGGGCCGCCGTAGATCCCGGGCCTGACCGCGTTTCCGACGACGAAGTGCGCGGCGGCGGTCCCGTGGTCGGTTCCGTTCGAGCCGTTGTCGGCGACCCGCCGTCCGAACTCCGACCACGTCATCAGCAACACGTCGTGCGCCTTGCCGTGCGCGTCGAGGTCGTCGAAGAACGCCTGGATCCCGGCGGAGACGTTCGTCAGGAGCGGATCGTGATCGCTGTTCTCGGTCGCGTGGTTGTCGAAGCCTCCATAAGTGATGTAGAGAATGCGCGCGCCCAGGTTCGCGTTGATGATCTGCGCGATCAAGAGGAGCCCGGCCCCGAGCGTCCCCGCCGGATAGACGCCGCCCGGCACGTAGCCGCTGCCCACCGTCTGGAGCATGTCGGACGAGTGGATCGCGTCTTCCGCCACCCGCGAAAGAGCGTCCGGCGTGTTCTCGATCTCGTACTCGGCGCCGTTCTGCGTCAGGAACGTGCGGATCTGGTTGCTCCGGTCGCCGGGGAACGAACCGTCGGTCGCGTACTGATAGCTCGCGAGGTTGACGAACGAAGGCACGCCGACGCTGTCGGACAGGAGCGTCCTCGGCAGAGACTGCGAGATCGCCGTGCACGCGAGGGGATTACCGCTTGCGGCGATGTAGCGGTCCGCCCACCGGCCGAGCCAGCCGTTTCTCTGGGCGAGCTGTGGATCGGCGGTGTGCCACACGTCCCGGGCGGCGAAGTGGGAGAGGCTCGAGTTCGGATACCCCACGTTCTCGAGGAGTGCGACGCGGTTGTGGTCCCAGAGCGCCTTCAGTCCCGTCATCACGGGGTTCAACCCCAGCCGTCCGTCGAGCTGGAGAACGGAGCCCGGCGCAATGCCGATTCGAGAGCGCATCTGCGTGTACAGGTTGTCGCTGTACGGCACCACCGTGTTCAGGTCGTCGTTGCCGCCGGCAAGCTCGAGGACCACCAGCGTCCGGTTCGCGAAGTCGGCGCCGATCGACTCTTCGAAGAGGCGGGATCCATCCACCGCCCAGCGCGGCACCATCGCCGACACGGTCACGAACCCGGAGGTCCGCAGCAGGAAATCGCGTCTCGAGATGACCATATCGGGTCCTCGGATCAGGCCAGATGGAACGCCGGGCTCGTCAGCATCAGGTGAACGAGACCGCGGACCTTCTTGTCCACGTTCGCCGCCGTGTTCGTCCAGGTGCCCCGCGAGCCGTCGTCGTTCGCGTTGACGTAGTCGACCCAGGAAGCGCGGATCTTCGAGGAGGCGTCGTTGACGTTCAGTCGGTCGGCCAGGACGTCTACGACCTCGTCGGCCGTCGACGAGTCGTGCCCGGCGAGGAGCCGGTTCGGGTCGAATCGCGTCCCGTTCGAGCCCCGGTTCGTGCACATCGTGTTGGCGAGCGTGGAGCGCGCGAAGAGGGTCCCGGTGTTCATCCAGGATGTTCCCCAGTCCCATCCCTTCGCGTCCTCCGGATTGAAGAGCATCTGGCCCATGCCGGAGAGAGAGCTCGACGCGGTCGCGAAGTCGCTCGTCGCCTCCACCATGCGGATCGACGCCACCGAGTACTCGACCGGGCTGCGCACCCAGGTTTTCCGCGTGTGCGCTTCGTAGAACTCGGGATGCAGGAAGATCGCGCGCACCACCTCGCGAATCGACCGGTTGCTGGCGACGTAAACGTCGCGCAGCTCTTCGACGATGTACGGCGGCGGGTACTCGTAGGCGAAGAAGGACCAGAGCTTCGACGAAAGAAAACGGCCCGAAACCGAACCCTGCGAGTCGGCGTGGTCCAGGATGATGCGAATCGCGTCCATCCCGTCCCAGTTGCCGGTCTGGCCGAGGATCGTCTTGGAACCCGCGTCGTGGATGGCCGGGTTGTCGAGGAAGGTCGCGCCGTTGTAGTTGTCGGCCTGCCGGTAGTTCTGGATCGTCCAGCCGGTCAGCGCTCTCGCGACCTCCCGGACGTCGCTCTCGGAGTAGTGCCCGATCCCGAGCGTGTACAGCTCCATCAGCTCGCGGGCGTAGTTCTCGTTGGGCCGGCCGGCCCGGTTCAGGTAGTTGTCCAGCCAGACGAGCTCCGCGGGGTCCTGAGAGATCTTGACCACGAGGTCGTCGAATTTCCCGACCGCGTACTGACGCTCCGTCTTGTTCTGGTTCAGGATGAGCGTCGTGCCGCGGACCTTCGAGATCCCGGAGGTCCAGTGGAGGTTCCAGAAGTAGGTCATCTTCTCTTCGAAGGGGCGGGGGGAAAGGGCCATCCGGTCCAGGAACCACTGCTGGAGGCCGCGGACGTTCGCCAGGTTGTAACCCTTCGCGGCGAGGCTCGCCTCGTACGCCGTCAGATCGATCGATTCGGAGTCGACGAGGCGCGAGACCGCGCCTTCGAGACCCCGGGCATACAGGTCGTCGATTTCGGAAGGAGTTGCGCCGAAGGCAGCCCGCCGGAGGAGGTGCGCGGCCGAGTCCCGGGTCCAGTTCACGCTCATGCGGCCCTCCTTCGAGCGACTGTCGAAAGGATAGACGAGAGTCGAAGAAGGCGGGTTTACCCGCGGTCGTTCGCACCGGCCATGGGATGGTGAGTTGCGGCCGTTTACTCTCTACCGGTCGCGTCGAGCGACCGCTACGATGTCCCCATTGCGTCAGAAGACCGGCAGCGGGATTCCGTTCGTGCGGGTGGATCCTTCGACCCGCGGATCCCAGCGGCCCGCGATGGCAGAGCCGCACGTCGGACAGGCGCCGCCGGCGAGCCGGTTCTGGCGAACCCGGAACCCGAATCGCTCGATGACGGTCTCGCCGCACTCGGGACAGCGGGTGTCTTCCCACTTTCCGACGCGGCCGGGAAGGTTCCCGGCGTAGACGAAGCGGAGGCCTTCCTCCGTCCCGATCTCGGCGGCGCGGACGAGCGTCTCGGCCGGCGTCGAGCCGCGGTCCGTCATCTTGTAGTCGGGGTGGAAGGCGGTGACGTGCCAGGGGATCTCGCGGGAGACCGAAGCCACGAAAGCGGCGGCCTTCCGCAGCTCGTCCTCGGAGTCGTTGAAGCCCGGGATCACGAGCGTCAGCACCTCGAGCCAGATCCCACGCTCGTGGATCCCGGCGATCGTGTCGAGCACGTTCTGCAGGACTCCGCCGAGCTGCCGGTAGTGCTTGTCGTCCATCGATTTGAGATCCACCTTGTAGAAGTCGATCCAGGGACGGATGAAGTCGAGCACCTGCGGCGTTCCGTTTCCGTTGGAGACGTACGCCGTGTAGAGGTTCCGCCGCTTCGCCTCCTTGAAGACCTCGACGGCCCATTCCGACGTGATGAGCGGCTCGTTATACGTCGAGACGACGGTCGGCGCGCCGCACTCGACCGCCAGCCGCGAAAGGCCGTCAGCCGTCACGTCGCGCGGCGCCGCGACCGCTTCGGGGTCGCGCACGGACTGCGACGTGAACCAGTTCTGGCAGTACGCGCAGTGCAGATCGCAACCGAGCATCCCGAACGAGAGCGCGTCGGAGCCGGGCAGGGCGTGGAAGAAGGGTTTCTTCTCGATCGGGTCGCACTGGATCGCGCCGACGTAGCCCCACGGCACCTTCAGGACCCCTCCCTCGTTGTACCTCACGCGGCAAACGCCCTCGCGCCCCTCCGGGATCGGACAGCGATGACCGCAGGAGTAGCACTTGAGGCGCCCGTCCGGCATCCGCTCGACGAGCTCTTCCGCGGCGGCAACGGTCCGTCGCGCGAGGACGTCGGCGACTGGAGAACGAGCGGGAGATCGCGCGGCCATCGGGAACAAAGATAACGCCGTCGGATCGCCGGAAACTCCGGGCCGCGAGCCGTCCGAGCCCTTTGCGCTGAAATAGTTCCGCGAGGGTCGCGGGTTATGATCGGCCGATGCCCAAAACCCCCCGAATTTCGGGTCTTCTCGTTCTCTCCCTGCTGGCGGCGGCAACGCTTCCGGCGCAGACCGAACCGACCACGATCCCCGCCGGAACCTCGTACACGACGGACAAGTCCGGAATCGTCAACGGGGTGCGGATCGACGTCCAGCCCGACGGCTCGGTGTGGTTTCTCCTTCCCGCGCTCGATCGGATCGCGGTCCTGCGCGGCGACCAGATGACGCAGTGGCAGATTCGCGACGACACCCACCTGGGAGCGAATCCCGCGGACTTCGAGGTGGACGGCGACGTGATCTGGTTCATCGCGAACGGAGAGAGCCAGATCGACGCGGGCCACTCCATCTTCGGGCGCCTCGATACGGCGACCGGGCAGGAGCGCGAGTGGGAGATTCCGGGCTCGCGGCCCGCCGGTTTCTACCGCGCCCCGGACGGGAAAGTGTGGCTCCCGCAGACCGATCGACGCCTTCAGTCCGTCGACCTCTCGACGCTCGAGGTCGTCGATTACCGTTCGTCCAAGACGATCGCCTACTCCGACGTCGCGGTCGCTCCGGACGGGGCATTGTGGATGACGGACTTCGGCAACAACCGGGTCGTCCGGTTCGAGCCGGGCGCCGCGCAGGAAACGTCCTGGACGATCTTCGATCCGCTCTCCGGCGTGCTGAACTCTTCGCAGATCGAGTTCGATTCGGAGGGACACCTCTGGATCTCGGAGTTCACGGGCGCTCGCATCGATCGGCTCGATCCGGCGAGCGGCGAGGTCCGGATTTTCGGCGGTTTCTTGAACCCGGTCCACTTCGCCCTTTTTGGGGGCCGGGTCTACGTGTCGGAGGCGAACGGATCGAAGGGTCAGATCGCCGTCCTCGATCCCCAGCTCGCCGGATACGGAACCCAGACGATCACGCCGGAGACCTTGGACGTGGGCCGGCTCGTCAACAGGCTCCATGCCGTGGTGCACGACCGCACGATCACGCCGACGACGTTCACCTCGACTTCCGCCGCGATCGCCGAGGCCGACCTGCCGGTCGCGGTGGGCACCGGCGGGGTCCTGCGGACCCAGATCCCCTGGACGAATGCCTACGGGATCGACGTGGTCGGCGGAGAAGTGTGGGTGGGCTCGAGCGGCCAGCTCGCGAAGCTCGCCCTCCAGACCATCGGGAGCGCTGCCGACCTCGTCGCGCCCGTGGCGACACAGATCGCGGGTCCGGCGGAGTCGGAGGGTCGGGTCGACGTCATGCTGTACAACCCGACCGATACTCCCATCGCCGGCGAGGCCCTCTATCTCTTCTCTCCCGGATACTTCGCGGCGCGCGGCACGTTCAACGTCGGACCGGGCGGCACGGCGCTCCTCTCCGACGCGTTCGGCGACCTGGGGTCCGCGACGATCCCGATCAACGGCCCCGTGCGCATCCGCGTCACTTCGGGTCCCGCGGACCAGCTGGTCGCGCGCGTGCGTACCGCGAGAGCCCGCGCGGACGGCGGCTCCTTCGGATACGCCGAACCGGCGCTCGCGACCTCGCAGGGGCTCGGAAGCGGCTCGTCCGCGACTCTCTTCACCGGCGGCCGCGGCTCCGAGACGTCCGTCCTCGGCTACTTCAGCCCGTCGGGAGCCGAGGCGGTCTTCACGCTGGTCGCGCCGGACGGGACGGTCCGGGGAACGATGCCTCTCTCGGTCATCGCCAACATCGGCCAGGAATTCCAGCCCGTCGCCTCCGCTTTCGGCGTGGCCGCGGAGCCCGGCGACGTCGTCTCCGTGCAGGTCACTTCGGGAAGTCTGTTCCCTTATGTGCGGATCGTGGAGGACGGGACCGGCGACGGCGCCGTTTCGCTGCCCGCCCGGGCGACGGGCGATGCCGTGTTCGTAAACGCCGGCAGCGCCGTCGGGCTCTTCGACACGACCTTCCGGTCCGATCTCCTTCTCTCCAACCCCGACGCCTCGCAGAGCACCGCCGTGACCGTCCTCTTCTATCCTCTCGGCTCGAAGGGCGCTCCGCAGACCGCGGCGCTGACGCTCGACCCCGGAGCGAGCCAGGTCATCCCCGATGTCCTCGGCACTCTCTTCGGAGTCGATCCGGGCCAGGGAACGCTCCAGGTTCTCTCCGACGTGCCCGTGGCCTCGTCGCTGCGCATCGCCTCGTCGAAGCCGGAAGGGGACTTCGCCACGCTCGCGCTTCCGATCGACCCGGATGGAATCGTCCGGCCGGGCGGGTCCGCCTTCGTCATTGGCGCGCCCCAGACCCCGATCCGCCGAACCAACCTCCTCCTCTTCAACCGCGGCGCCGCGGGAACCGTGACCGCGATCGCTTACAACGGCAACAACTCCGAGATCGGCCGGCGGCAGTTCGCGGTCGACGATCATCAGGCCATTCGGGTGGATTCGGTGATGGCCGCGGTCGGCGTGGACGAAGAAACGAACGGCCGGCTGGTCGTCGAAGCGTCCGACGGAATGCTGCTCTACGCCTGGGCCGCCGAAGTGGACGGACCCACGGGTGACGGCTGGAACCGTGCCTCTTCCGACGACCGTGATCCGGGGATCGGGAATGTTCGTTCCCGAGGGCGTCGTCACCAACGAGCGGATGTCTCGCCTCATGGATACGAGCGACGAGTGGATCCGCCAGCGGACGGGCATCGCGGAACGCCGCTACGCGAGGAAGGGAACGTCCTCGTCGGATCTCGGCTTCGAGGCGGCGAAGCGCGCCCTGGACGACGCGGGCCTCGGCGCCCGTGATCTGGATCTCATCGTCTTCACCACGATGACGCCGGACCACTACTTCCCGGGCAACGGCGGTCTCCTCGCGCAAAAGCTCGGGCTCGAGACGACTCACGCGCTCGACATCCGCATGCAGTGCGCCGGCTTCCTCTCGGGACTCCAGGTCGCGGACGCGTTCGTCCGGTCCGGCTCATACCGCCGCGTCCTTCTCGTCGGCGCGGAGTGCCACGCGTCGCTCTATCCCTGGACGGACGCGGAGTGGGCCGTGATGTTCGGCGACTCGGAAGGTCCGGTCTCTCCCGAAGCCTACGCGTGGGGGACCGCGCAGCGCGACCGCGCCGTGATCTTCGGCGACGGAGCGGGATCGTTCGTCCTGGAAGCGAACGAGAGCGGAGACGGCCGCGGGTTTCTCGGCTTCGAGATGCGCACGGACGGCGGCCACTGGGACAAGCTCTACGTGCCGGGAGGCGGGTCGCGGAGCTTTCCCTATTTCTCCGCGGAAATGATCGCGAGCAACGCTCTGGTGCCGATCGTCGAGGGCCGGCAGGTCTTCCGGCTCGCGACCCAGGCGATGCCGGAGATCGTGCGCGAGGTCCTGGCGAAATATGGCCTCGCAGTCGCCGATCTCGACCTGCTCCTCATGCACCAGGCGAACCTGCGAATCAACGAAGCCGTGCAGAAGCATCTCGGGCTCCCCGACGAAAAGGTCTTCAACAACATCCAGAAGTACGGCAACACCACCGCGGCCACCCTTCCGCTGGTGTTCCACGAGGCGAAGAGGGAAGGGCGCGTCCCTTCCGGATCGCTCGTGTGCTTCACGGCTCTCGGAGCCGGGCTCCACTGGGGAGCGGGCCTCGTGCGGATCTGACCGCGAGCGGTCATCTCAACGTTTTGTAAATAACAATGAGCGCGGAAACGCATGGCTATACTGCGCCGCGTCGTGAAGGGCTTGTTTCTTTGGATAATCGCCGCCGGATGCCTCGTCGTCAGCGGCTGCGGCCAGGAAAAACGGCTTCCCACCGAGCCGGTGACGGAGCCCCCGATGGACGCCACGTTCACCAGGGTCCAGGCAGACGTGTTCACCCCCAAGTGCGCCCTCTCCGGATGCCATCTGGGTCCCGCGAGCGCCGCGCAGGAAGGTCTGGTGCTCGCCCAGGGCTCGGCGTACGACTCGATCGTGATGGTTCGCTCGAACCAGAACCCGAGCCTCTTCCGCGTCGCGCCGGGAGACCCCGCAAACTCCTATCTCGTGCGGAAGATCACGCCATTCACCGACATCATCGGGGACCACATGCCCCAGACCGGCTCCATCACGGACGCCCAGCGCCAGCTCATCACGCAGTGGGTCGCGCGCGGGGCGCCCAGGGATTAAAGGAGCGATGAGGCTCGCGGCCAGAATCCTTCTCGCCGGCTCTCTCGCGGCCGGAGAGGTCTTCGCCCAGACGGCCGAGCCGGCTGCACCGGCGCCGACGCGGGCCCCCGAGGGGTCCCGGATCATCAACCTCCCCTCGACCGAGGTCCCGGCGGCGGGCACGCTCGGAGTGCTTTTCACCCATCGTTTCAAGACGCCGCTCGGCGACAGCAACGCGCGCAACCTCTTCTCGCTCGACTCCGGCGCGGACGACGACTTCGGTGTCTCGTACTCGCCGTGGAACGACCTGGAGGTGTCTCTGGACCGCTCGTCGATCGAAGCCGACTATGAGCTCGCCTTCAAATATCGATTCCTCGCGATGGCGCCGGGGCGTCCGATCGCGCTCGCCCTGCGCGTCGGCGGAGATGCGGACACCAAGCAGGACATCGAGGACCGGCAGGCCGTTTTCGCGCAGGGGATCGCATCCCTGGCGCTCGGTTCCCGCGCGCGGATCACGGTCGTTCCGACGTATGTGTCGAACACATCCCGGTTCCGGAACGTCTTCAACGTTCCGATGGCGGTGTCGCTCGCCATCACGCGGTCCGTGAACTTCCAGGGCGAGTTCGTTCCGAAGAACCGCGACTACGGGGCGTCCTCATACGGCTGGATCGTCGCGTTCGAGAAAACGGTCCTGCGGCACCGTTTCTCCTGGACCTTCGGGAACCTCCGCACGACGACGGTCGACCAGTACTCGGCTTCGGACCCCGCGGGGGGCAGACTGTCCCGGCGCGACGTCTACATGGGCTTCAACATCGTGAGGCAGTGGAAGCTGAAGTAGCCTCCGCCGTACGGCGACCAGCGAAATTCCGACGCATCACGTTCCCCGGCTCGAGAGGACGCAGCGCCTCGTGTCCCTGCCGGCGGTCGCGCTCGTAGACGCGCGGACCGGAGGAAAACCGAGGCTCGCCACCGCGCTCCGAGTGGGCTTCCGAGACGGCTCCCTCGTCGTTCGCTTCGACGGGCGCGACGAAGGGACGGTCGCGACGTTGACCGCCCGGGACGACCCGCTCTGGACGGAAGACGTTTACGAGGTCTTTCTCTCTCCGTTCGATCCGCCGGCCGTCTACTTCGAGTTCGAGGTCAATCCTCTCGGCGCGGTCTTCGATGCGCGGGTGGAATCGCCGGACCTCGTTCGCTCGACGATGCGCGTGGACGCCTCCTGGAACCTCCGCGGGCTCTCGGCGCGGAGCTGGGTCCGGCCGGGCCGCTGGTCGGCGGTGCTGGAAATTCCTCTCGCGCCTCTCGTGCCTCCCGGTCAGCCCGGCTCCTGGCGGGCGAACTTCTATCGGATCGACCGGAGCGAGCGCGACGAATTCTCCGCGTGGTCTCCGCCGCTCGCCGATCCTCCGGACTTTCACGCCGCATCGCGTTTCGGCCGGCTCGAGCTTCCCCGAGCCTAGCGGCGGTCGGAACGAGCCGTCCCGGTTTCGAACGCAATCCCGATCCGGGTCAGCCATTCCTGCGCGCGTTCGCGCGCGCGGCGCTCCTTGAACTGGAAGAACCGGGCTTCCTCTTTCGGGTGACGCAGGAGCGCCGCCCGGTACGCCGCCACGAAATCCGCGGACGAGAGCGCCGCCTCGAGATCGCGCCGCGATGAAGGATCGTCGCAGAGCGCCGCGAATTCTTCCAGGTCGCCCCGCGAGCGCTCGCCGCCGTCTTTGGGAACCGAAGCGTAGCGAGGGTCCGCGCTCATCGCGGTATGCTTTTCGGCATCCCGTTCCAAGACCTGGATGACCTCGCCCGACTGCCGATCGAAGAAGTGGGTGATCTGCCGCGAGCGGCTTTCGAACGCGACCGCGAGCCCTTCCCAGTCGATCTCGAAAGGAGCGGAGGGCATAAATCGGTATCATAAGGAGTTTGGAGGTTTCGTGAAGAAGATCGCGACGTTCGACGACTGGATCGACGCTTTCCGGGAGTGGCAGAAATCGATCGGGCTGCACCTCCCGAAATACTCGGACTACCAGTTCGAAGCGAAGTACGGCGACTTGAAGACGGAGGAGATCGAATTCGGCGACTTCAAGGGGAACAGGAAGTGGGAGAGAGTCACGCAGATCCCCCACCAGCCGATCCGCGACTCGCTCCTGAATCTGATCGTCTATCAGGGAGACACGGAGTTCGCGTCGGTCGAGCAGCAGCGAAATCTCCTGGAGACTTCGCCCTCCGACTACGACACCGACAGCGTGTGCCGGATCATGGTCGAGGAGATGCGGCACGGGTGGCAGATGTGCCATCTGCTGGTGACCCACTTCGGAGAGACCGGCAAGATCGAGGCGCGAAAGCTCCTCGAGCGCCGCTCCTTCGACAACAACCGGCTCCTCGGCTCGTTCAACGTCGACGTGGACAACTGGGTCGACTTCTTCACCTACACCGAGTTCGTGGACCGCGACGGGAAGTTCCAGCTGAACATGCTCTCGACGTCGGGATTCGCTCCTCTCGCCCGGTCGATGGGCCCCATGCTGAAGGAAGAGGGATTCCACCTCGGCACCGGGCACATGGGGCTGCAGCGCATCGCGAAGGCCGGGAGGGTTCCGACCCCGCTCCTCCAGAAATACATCAACAAGTGGCTCTCGACCGCGTACGATCTCTTCGGGAAAGATCACTCCTCTTCCGCAGAATGGTTCTACGTGTGGGGCTTGAAGGGCCGGTACGACGAACATCGACACGCGGGAGATCCCGACCGCGAGCACCTGAACGAGCTCTCCCGCGAGATGTACAAGCAGGAAGTCGACAAGTTGATCGATCAGATCAACATCCAGCTGCCGGCCGACTCGCCGAAGATCGTCGCGCCCGACATGAAGTACCACCGGGGGATCGGAGAGTTCGCGGGCAAGACCTACTCGGTGACGGGCGAGGTCCTCACTCCGGCCGAGTACGAGAAGCACCTCGCGGAGACGCTGCCGAACCCGAAGGAGCAGCAGTTCATCGCCGCCCTGATGCCCCAGCCGGGCTGGATCGCTCCGCGGGAATCGCTGACCTCGAGCTAGCGCGAGAGCTTTCGCTCCGCCTGCTCGCGTGGTTCCGCCGCGAGAAGCGCGAGCTTCCGTGGCGCGGCACCGCCGACCCTTACCGGATCTGGGTCTCGGAGGTCATGCTGCAGCAGACCACGTTTTCCGCGGTGCTCCCGCGGTTCCTCCCCTTTCTCGACCGCTTCCCGGACGTGTCCGCTCTCTCCGCCGCGAGCGAGGACGAAGTGCTCGCGGCCTGGTCGGGTCTCGGTTACTACGCGCGGGCGCGCAACCTTCGCAGCGCGGCGATCGAAATCGTTGCCCGGCACGGCGGCGAAATTCCCCGGGAGATGCGCCTCCTCAAGCGGCTGCCGGGCTTCGGCGATTACATGGCGGCGGCCGTGGCTTCCCTCGCGTTCGGGCGCCGCGTGCCGGCGGTTGAATCGAACGTCGAGAGGGTTCTCTCACGCGTCTTCGCTCTGCGCGGTGTCCCGGGGTCCCGGGCGCTGCGGGAGAAGGTGACCTCTCGGGCCCGTCGGCTTCTTCCGTCTCGACGCGCCGGCGACGGAACCGTTGCGCTCATGGACCTCGGCCAGCTGATCTGCACGCCGAGGCGGCCGATCTGCCCGACCTGTCCAGTCACCGAAGACTGCGAGGCGCGCCGGCGCGGCGATCCCGAAGCATTCCCGGGCCGGCGGTCGAGGCCATCGCCGGTTTCCGTTTCGCTCGCCGCCGCGATCGCGCGAAAAGCGGGACGCCTCCTCCTCGTGCGCCGCCGCTCGACCTGGCTCAACGGACTCTGGGAGTTCCCCAGCGCCGAAGCCGACTCTCCCGAAGAAGCCCGGCGGGCTCTCGCGCGCCGCCTCCGGCCGCTCGAGCTCGCGCTCCATTCTTCTCGCCCGATCGCACGGGCGCGACACACCGTCGTGAACCGGCGGATCGAGGTCGCCGTCTTCCTCGCGGAGCCGGTCGGCTCGAACGGCCTCCGGGGGCGGGAAGCGCGCTGGTTCCTGCCGGTCGAGCTGGCCAACGCGGCGATCCCGACGCTGACGCGGAAGATCGCAGACGCCGCCGCGCGATCCGGTTAAGATCGACGCAAGACAGCATGAGGATGGAGTGGGCCGGACAACCGGCCGACGTTCGGGAGATCGGGAGCGGGACCCCGATCGTCCTCGTCCACGGCTACCCTCTCGATGGAGCGATGTGGTCCGGCGTGGCGCGGGCGCTCTCCGCCCGGTTCCGCGTCCTGAAGCCGGACCTCCCCGGCCGCGGGAACACGGAAGCGCCGGCGCCCGACTCGATCGAAGGTTATGCGGATTTCCTCGAGGTGATCGTGGCCGGCCTCGAAGGCCCCGTCGGGCTCGCGGGGTTCTCTTTCGGCGGATACATCTGCATGGCTTACTTGAAGCGCGGGGCCGAGAAGGTCCGCGCGGCCGCGTTCGTCGACACGCGCGCCGTCGCGGACGACGACGCCGGGCGAAACAAGCGCGATGAGACGATCGCCGCGGTTCGATCGAACGGCGTCGCGCCCGTCATGGAGTCGATGCCGGCCAGACTCCTCTCCCCCGAGTCTTTCGCGAAGCGCGACCTTCTCGAGCGCGTGCAGCGCATCATTTCGCGGCAGAAGCCCGAAACCCTCGAGGCCGACCTCGTCGCGATGCGCGACCGCCCGGACTCGAGCGGCTTCCTCGCGAAGATCTCCATACCCACGCTGGTCGTGGTCGGAGGGCGCGACGTGATCGCGCCTCCGGCTGACTCCGAGGCGATGGCGGCGGCGATCCCGGGCGCCCGGCTCGTGACCATTCCGGGCGCGGGGCACCTGACGCCGATGGAGCGTCCGAAGGCGGTGTCCGCGGCGCTGGAAGAGTTCTTCGGAAGCGCGCTCTCCTAGAACGACGCCCGGACGCCGATCCGCAGCGAGCGCGGCTGCTGGCGCAGGAACGCCTGCTTGTATCGCGTGTTGCACTTGGGCTCGTCCACGCTCGAGAGATTCGACCCGCAGACATAGGTCGCGTCGGCGAACTCGGCGAAGTTGTACCTCTGGTCGAGCAGGATCGGGCGCTGTTCGTTCAAGAGGTTGAAGACGTCCGCGAGGATGTTCACGGTCACCGGACCCAGCCGGACCGGGTATCCCAGGTGGAGATCCGCCTCGTAGTTGTCCGGGGTCCGGCCGTCCTCGCCCCGCCGCGTGAGGAAGAACTCGTAGCGTAAGTAAGAGTCGGAGAACCCGTATCTCGTGACGGGGGTGCCCGTCCGGTAATAGGCGGTCAGCCCGACGGAGAGCTGGAAGGGCGTGACGTACACGCCCGATACCTTGAACTGATGGCGCCGGTCGTTGGAGAGCGGCCCGGTGTTCGTGATCACGTTGCGGTTCTGCCCGTTCGTGAAGAAGTCGTAGTAATCGTAGGCGGCCGAGATGTTCGGATCCGGTCCGATGTTCGTGAACGGCGCGACCTCGCCGTCGTAGTTCCCTTCGAGCTTCGACCAGAGATAGGACGCCACCATCTGCCACTCGTCCGAGAAGCGCTTGGTGGCGTCGATCTGGACGCCGCGGAAGATGCGCTTGGGCTCGGGGGCCGGAAACGTCGTCGCGTAGTCGAGGGTGAAGATTCTTTTCATGATCCCTTCGCCGGGATTTCCGATGCAGTAGGTCCCGTCGTCGATGCAGAGGAAGTCTTCGATGACCCGGCCGTAGTCGCGATAGATGAACTTGGCCCCCACCGCCAGGTCCGGAATGACCTCCCGCTCACCGCCCACGATGAACTCCCGGACGTACTGATTCTTGATGTTCGGGTCGGCAGGCTCGGTAAAGCCCCCGAAGATTCCGCTCGTCTTACCGAGAATTGCCTCGGCGGAGGGATCCGGAACGATGCTCGTGCGATCGAAGTTGTAGACCTTCGGCTGCCGCTCGAACGAGAAGGAGCGCACGACGAGGTCCATCGGGATTTCTTCGTAATAGAGCCCGTAAGACCCGAAGACCTTCGTCTTCGAATCATGCCCCGGATTCCAGACGACGCCCAAACGCGGCGCGAAATCCTTGTCCATCTTGATCTGCGTGACGCCGGAGGCGTCGATGATCTCCTGCTGGTCCCACCGGACGCCCACGTTCACCGTCAGGTTCGACAGGATCGACCAGCGGTCCTGGACGTAAGCCGTCCAGATCTTGTGCTCGGGGCTCGCGTTCAACTGGGAGAGCGGAGCGTTGAACGGCGTCGACGTCGCGTCCGGGATCGTCCAGTAGAAGTGCTGGTAGATGGGCCGCGCCGGGTTCTCCGGGTTGTCGAAGATCGTGACCTGCTGCCCGCCGGACATGCGTTTGACGACCGCCGCCGAATCCTTCTCGTATTCGACGCCCCCCTTGATCTCGTGGTTGTGGAGAAAGCCGGTCCCCGAAAGCGCGAAGTGGTTGCGCCGGAAATTCTTCTTCTGGATGAGGCCGAATCCCCCGGTCTGGAAGTTGTCGGCCCGGGTGTCGATGAACTCGACCGTGTCGCCCTCCGAGCTCGCCGGGCCGATCGAGTTGCGCTCCTCGTGGCGTGCGGCCTGCGCGGACATTGCGAAGGCCGATCGGAAGAGGCCGTCCCAGCGCAGCGAGTAATCGCGCCCCCCGAAGTCCTGACGGCCCAGGAACGTCGCGAGCTCCCCGTTCAAGGTGTGGCTCGCGTCGTTGATTGCGCCGCTGTCGGTGCGGGGGTCCTGGATGAGCGAGGCGATCAGGGTATGGCCGGACGCGAAGCCCCACGTCAGCTTCCCCGAGCCGAGGTTGCGGACGCTCTTCGACTCGACCTCCTGTCCTTCGAACGGGCCCGCCGTCAAGAGGTTCGTCGTCTTGCGGGTGACCCGGTCGTAGGCGCCGAAGAACCAGAGGCGGTCCTTCAGGATGTAGCCGCCCAGGTCGGCTCCCCAGTCGTCGCGCGTGAACCCGACGCCGGCGCCCTGGAGGGTCTCCCCGACGTTCTTCGTCGAAGCCTGCAGAGAGTCGTTGTCGTAGTAACCGAAGGCGTCACCGTGAAACTCGTTGCCGCCCGAACGCGTGATCACGTTGACGATGCCGCCGGTCGCGCGACCGTACTCCGCTTCGTAGCCTCCGGTCTTGACGTCGATTTCCTGGATGAACTCGAAGTTCAGCTGCTTGCCTTCCAGGCCGTACTCGATGTTCGTCGTGTTGGCCCCGTCGATCAGATACGCGTTCTCGGCCCCCGAGGAGCCGTAGACCGTGATCGTCGTCTGATCCGCGTTGTTGTTGCTCGCGTCGGTCGAGACTCCGGGCGTGATCTGGACGACCGATGTGTAGTCCCGGCCGGTCGGCAGGTTCTGGATCGCGCGCTGGCCGATGTTAGCTCCGAGCGTCGGCGAGGTCGGATCGATGGTCAGCGCCTCGCCCGAAACGACGACCTCTTCCCGGGCCGTCGCGCGGAGGCGGAAGTCCGCGGTGACGTTCCGGTCGAGCAGGGCCTGCACGGTCTGCTCGGCGTGACCGAACTGCGGCAAGGACGCCGACACCGTGTAAGGACCGGGCGGCAGAAGCGGCAGCCGGTAGGAGCCGTCGTTCGCGGTCACCGTGATCTTCGTCCCCTGCAGCGCCGGGCCGCGCGCCTCGACGGTCGCGCCGGGAAGCGGCGCGCCCGCGTCGTCGGTGACGAAGCCGACGATCGCGCCGGTGGTCTGAGCGAGCGACGAGAAAGAGAACGCGAGGAGGAGCAGGAAGAAAATGCCGGCGACCCTGCGCATGTGTTGCCTCCGTTGAAGTCTCTGCGGCGATCCTAGCCGATCCCGGACGCTTGTGGTAAGACGCGCGGACGCCATGCCGATTTTTGGACGGGAGCGAGCGGCCGAGAGATCGACCGGCCCGTTGCGCCTTCATCTCGGATGCGGTCAGTCCCCGATTCCGGGCTGGCTGAACATCGACTTCCAGCACCTTCCGGGGGTCGATCGCGTCCTCGACGTCCGGCGCGGGTTGCCCTTCGAGAACGTGGCGATGATCTACGGCGAACACTTCCTGGAGCACCTCGAGCTCGAAGAGGGCCTCGCCTGCCTCGTGGAATGCCGGCGCGCGCTCGCGGACGACGGCATCCTGCGGGTCTCGACGCCCAACCTCGACTGGGTTCTCGCGTCACACTACCGTCACGGCCGGTGGACGACGGACGACGAGGCGATCTCCGACTGTTTCCGGATGAACCGCGCGTTCCACGGCTGGGGACACCGTTTTCTCTACAACCGCCAGGCGCTCGAGGCCGCGCTCTCCGCCGCCGGGTTCTCGACCATCACGATGCACCGTTACGGGGAAAGCGACGTCCCCGAGCTCGCGGGCCTCGAACGACACGAAAAGTCGGGGGACACGGCGGAGCTCCCGCACGTCCTGATTGTGCAGGCGAGCGGCCGCGCGGCGCGGCGGGAGATCTCGCGGGAGCTCCGCGAAGAGTACCGGCAGGCGCTCGAGGCCCGCTAAACGGGTCTCACCGCCGTCGCGCGCAGGTACTGGGTGCCGGCCCCCCGGATTTCGGTGACGCGGAAACCGCACCGCTCGAGGCGGCGGGCGAGCTCCCTCGCGGAGAACACGACTCCCGACCAGGAGTCGGCGATCCATCGGCGAAAGACCTGGCGCGACCGGCCGTCGACCTGCACCCGAAACATGCCGCCCGGCGCGAGCACGCGGAAGGCCTCCCGGAAATAGCGTTCCACGTATGTCTTCCGGGGCAGGTGCTGGAAGACGATGTGCGAGAAGACGAAATCGAACTCGCCGTCGGCGAGGAAGTCGAGCCGGCCGTCGGTCACGTGGAGCTCGACGTTCGGGAGCCCGGCGCAGTAATCGCGCGCGCGCCGGAGCATCTCTTCGGAAAGGTCCACGCCGACGACCCTGGCGACCCGCGCGGCGAGCGGCCGGAGGAGCCGCCCCACCCCGCAGCCGATCTCCAGCACGCTCCATTCCGGGCGGACGTCCAGGCCGTCCACGACGTGCTCATTCAGGTCACGGAGGCCCGAAGCCTCGAACGCCGCGGCGGATCCCGCTCCGGTCGTGCAGACGTAGAACGGCGCGTTCTCTTTCGCGCGGCGGTCCCAGTCGGCGCGCATCGATTCGCGTCGGCGCCAGATCCGGCCGGGCAGCGACCGCGTGAAAGGCACGTCCCGCACGATAACGAGCCTAAACCAACACGGCGGACCGTAAGATCGGAGAGTGCCCGCGCCTCCGGCCGACTGTGATATCTGCGGGCGCGTGGCGGCTCCGACGCGCTGGGACGACGGACGGTTCACGTCGCACCTGGAGTCGCTCGTCTGGACGGCGTCGCCCGTCGTGCGCCGTTACCTCCACGCCCTCGTGAGCGGCGATCCGGCGTGCGACTGGTTGACGTGGGCGGAGCACGCGCACCTCTCCGCCGGCCTCGATCGAGCGCTCGTGCTCGGGTGCGGCTCGGGCTGGCTCGAGAGGGCGATCGCCGGGCGCGGCCGGTTCCGCTCGATCGTGGCCTGCGATTTCGCGGCGGAGACGATTTCCCGGGCGCGCCAGGCAGCCGAGGCGGAGGGCGTCGGAGGGATCGAGTACCACGTTCTCGACCTCGAGAACGAAGCTCTTCCGGAGGGCCCGTTCGACGCGGTCTTCGCGAACGACGTTCTCCACCACATCAAGGGCCTCGAGCCTCTCTATACCCGGATCCACTCGGTCCTGGCGCCGCGGGGGCGGCTGATCTTCAACGAGTACGTGGGACCCAACCGGTTTCAGTACTCCGACGAGCGCATGGCGCTCGTGAATCGGTACCTGCGGGTCCTGCCCGACCGGCTTCGCTGGGACCCGCTCACCGGGAAGCTCCTCTGGAAGCGAGAGCGCGCGGACGTCGATCAGCTCGTCTGGGACGATCCGACCGAAGCCGTGCGGAGTGAAGACGTGATGCCGCTCGCGCGGCGATTCTTCCGGCCCGAGAAGGAATACCTCTACGGCGGAGGGCTCCTGAACCCCCTCCTCTTCGGGATCGTGACGAACTTCCGCGCGGGTGATCCCTGGGATGACATGCTGATCTCGCGGTTCTGCGCGGCCGAGGAGCGACTGACCGATGCCGGGAAGCTCGAGCCGGATTTCCGGATCTTCGTCGGAGCGCGCCGGAACTAGGAATCCGGACGGCCCGGCCAGGAAGGCGGGAGCTCCCACAGGACGACGTCGCCGACCCGCTCGATCTCCCGCCATTTCCCGGGGAGGTTCTGCCGGACGTACTCCGTCTCGAACGGGGCGAGAAGAGCGTACCAGCGGAATCCGCGGCTCTCCGTCGAGACCCGGAGCTGTTCGAACCGCTCGGGAAGGAGCCAGTTCCACATCGCGTAAGTCGCGTCGGTGTAGTAGTGCAGCGCCCCGCTCATCTGCATCGAAACCACGATGCCCTGTGACGGCACCCGCCTCCGCGCGACCGCGCAGGCCTCCGGATAGATCCGCTCCCCTTTGGAGAACTTGTGGACCCGTTCTCCGGCGACGAAAAGGACCTCGAAGGCGAGGGCGGCCACGACGAGGGCGCCGGCGAAAGCCATTCTCCACCGCCCGGCCCACGATCCGCGACTGATGACGAAGTCGCGCGCGGCGACCAGGGCTCCCAGGATCAGCGCCGGAAAAGCGGGGAGCAGAAAGCGCGTGTACCACCACGCGTCGTACGTCTCATAGAAGGAGTAGAAGAGAAAAAACGCCGCGAACCACGAGAGGAGAACCGCCCGGTCGCGAAGGGGCGCGCGGCGGTCCGCGGCGACGGTCAGCCAGCCGATCGGAACGAGCGGCGAAGAGAGCCGGGCTATCCAGTACCCGTAGTGGCGCGCGCGGGCGGGAAAGTTCCGCAAGGCCATCCCCTCCGACAAGAGCGAGCGATAGCCGGTCGTCCAGGGACTTCCGAAGGCCGCGGCGGAGTACAGGAAATGGAACACCGCGAACGGGACCCCGCCGGCGGCGAAGGAGAGCCAGCTCCGGGCGCGCGGAGGAAGCGCGAGCAGGAGCGGAAAGAGAACGAGCACGTTCGTCGGGCGCACGAGCACCCCGAGTCCGAACGCCGCGCCGGCGGCGGCGGCCCAGAGCGCGCTCCCGCCGCGCGCGCGATACGCGGCGAGCACGGCGGCGAGCGCCCAGGCGGTCGCGAGCGCGTCGCTCATGGGCTGGAGTGTCTGGAAGACGAAAGTCGGAGCGAACGCGAGGAGAGCGCACCCGGCGAGCGCCAGCAGAGGGGGCAATTGGAGCTCGCGACCCAGCAGGTACAGGAGCGCGAGGCAGGCGAGCCCGGCGATCGGGCTCACCAGGAAGGGTCCCGAGTTCCAGCCCGCCAGCAGGGAAGCAAGCGCCATGTGGAGCGGGAGTCCCGGCGGATAGCTGGGCACCATCGCGCCCGGCTGCCGGGCTGCCGTGTATCCGAGCGGCGTGAACACGGCAGCGAAGTCGGAAGAGAGGCCGAGGCGCGCGAGACCGCGGATCGGCTCGTGCGCGCGACCGTGGGCGAGCAGTCGTGCCCCGTTGACGTAGCCCGAGCTGTCGGAGCCGCCCGCGGAAAAGGACGTGTGGTGGAAGAGAACGAGCGCGTAGGCGAGAAAGAGAACGGCGACCGACAGCGGACCAGGGAGTCGCCGTCGGACCGTCATCACCGAACTCATCGGGTTCATCGGAGAGTTGGCGACCGCCGCCCGAGAACCGTGCTCCATTCGCGGCCCCAGCCGTCACGCACGCGCTCGACGACGCGTTCGCGGGGACCCGGAGTCGTCCCCGCAGGCACGATCCGGAAGCTCTGACCGCGCGTCGGCTCCCGTTGCGGCTCCGGAAGCCGCGGAAGAGATCCATACGGATCCAATCGGTAGCGGCGGACCGGATCCACCGAGAGCCGGACGCGGAGGAGAGCTTCGGGCACCTCCACGCGGCCGTATCTTTCCCAGCGAGCGGCTGCGAGCCCGTTCAGCCAGTCCTGGCCGCCATATCCGTCGAACGTCGCCGGTTGCGAAGGCCACACGACGAAAGCATCGCGCGCGGCCAGAGCGCCGCTGACCGCGAGGAGCCCGACCGCGGCGACCGCGCCGAGTCGTCGTTTTCGAGTCGGCGCCGAGGACAGGATCTGGAGAACCCCCGCCGCCGCGGCGACCGCCGTCAGAGTCGTCAGGTAGCCGAAGCGCTGACCGTGCGGGTTTCTCCCCTCGCCGCTCGCGACCGCGGCGGCAAAGGCGGCCAGTCCCTGCGACAGGAGAAGCGCCGACAGATCCTGGCGCGGGAAGAGAAGCGAGCGGCCGAGCGCGAGCGCGAAAGGAATCCCAACGATCCAGCCGAGGCGAGAGCGGCCCGGCAGATCGTTGATCGGCTCGGGATCGGGAACGAACCAGGGAGAGGGCAACGCCTTTGCTGCCGCGGAGAAGAGGGGCATCGGGGACCGCGCGTGCCGCATCTCGACCAGGACGCTCTCGAAGGACACGCGGTCGAAGAGAGACTGCGTTCTTCGTTCGCGAAAAAGAAACAGGGGAGCGACCGCGATCAGAGCCCCGACGCCGAAGACGGCTACCCCCCGAAGGCGCGAGCGAGGCGCCGAGGGAGTCTCCGCCGGCCAGGCGAGGAAGAGACCGAGCGCCGCGGCGACGATCCAGCCCGAAAAATAGAAGTGGGTCGAGAGGCCCGCCACCAGGCCGCTCGCGAACGCCACCGACAGCCGGCCGCTGCGCCGGGCGTGAAGCGCGAGGAGCGCCGCGACGTCCCCGAGGACTGCGAGCACGATGGCGTGCCATCCCCGCAGGGAGAGGATCAGATGCCACCGCAGCCCGGCGAGGATCAGTCCGGTGAGCGCGGCGCCGCCGCGGGGAAGGAGCGCGCGCCCCAGAGCCGCGCCGGTACAGAGCGACACGATCCCCCCGAGGACCGAGATCGCCCGCAGGCCGACGACCGTCGGCCCGAAGGCCGCGAGCGATCCGCGCAGGAGATAGAGGTAGAGGACGCCCATCATTTCGTGGGGATGGACGGCGCCGTAGGGAACCCCGCGGATGGAGTTCGCGAAATCGCGCAGGGTACCGGTCAGCGCGAAGGCCGGCGTGATCAGCGTGACCTCGTCGTCCGTGAAGGGAAGCGACAGGTGGCTGACGAACGCCACGCGAAGGAAGATGCCGACCGCCACCGCGCCGACGGCGATCGCCGCCGTCGACGTCGGGCTCGCCGGAAACGGCAGAAGGGAACCGGCCGCGAGACGCGAACGGCTCCAGAGCCGGTAGAGAGCGGCGGCCAGGCCGCCCACGCCGGCCGAAACCGAAAGGAGGAGGAGCCAGAGAGCGAGTCTAGGAGCCGCCCACCGCGGGTCCGGGTCGATCAGCAGGGCGGGACGGAGCGCTCGGACGAGGTAAACCGACGCGACAAAGGAAAAGGCGAGGCCCACGATGACGGCGCCCCGGGATTCTGGCCTCAATGCAAACAGCCGGAAAACGCTTTTCCGGCCGGCGGCTGGCGCCGAAATCTGCGGGCGCGAGCGAGCGGCCGCGGGGCCGTCTAAGTGATTCAGAGGAAAAATGGTAATCGATCGGCGGCCGGCTCGACACGCAAAAAGACCCTCGCTTTCTCGAAGGTCTCAGCAAATTCCGCGGCGAGGCCCTTCTCTCTCGCGGGGTCGACCGCGAAGCACGCTGGAGGGCTGAAGGCTCAACTGCCGAGATCGGAAGGCTGTGCCCTCTTACGCTCCTCTCAATTCGGCGATTTCCAACGGCGAGAACCGGCGCGTCTCTCGCTTTTGTTACTGGAAATAGCCGTTCACGTCCAGGATGAAATGGGTCGTTCCGGAGCTCTGTCCGTCGGTGACCGAGACGCTACCGGTCGCACTCAAGGGCACGATCGCGTTATTGGCTCGGGTCTGACCTGCCCGGAAGTTGAGATTCGAGACGCCTGGAACAATCCCGCCGGGGAAGAGGATGACGTGTCCCGGAGCGGTCGGCTGAGTGATCGTGACGTTGGAGGAGATCGCTTTCGCTCCCGCCGGGATCCCGCACTGCCCGACCACCGTGAAGACACGGTTCGCGCCCGCCGCAAGAGCGGGGGCCCCGAACTGTCCCGCGGGCAAGCGCGTATCGATCAGTCTGCACGGAGTCAACGTGTACAGACCCGGAATCGGAGTGAACGAGAGCTCCGACACATAGCTGTTGACATCGAAGTACTGACTGAGGTTGGCCTGGGTAACTACCACTCCGTTAAATCGGAAATTGTCGAGTACGACATTGTGAAAGCCGTTGCTCGCGTCCCAGCCCTTGATCTGGCTCAGGTACTTCTGCGTCCCCTCGAGGCTGATATTCCTGAAGACGAAGTTGTAGCTGTTGCCGAGAGGCGGATTGACCGCTAACGACCCGCCCCAAGGGTAGACGGTGTTCTTCAGCTCCAGCAGGGGCGTGGAGACATTGCCCTCGATTCGAATGTTCTGATATGTCTGATTCGAATAGCCGGCGTTCGGGTCGTTGTTGTCGACATAGACCTGAAAGACGGACGCGAGAAGCGGAGGCCCTCCCGCATCGCTCAAGTAAGTCTTGATGTCGATGTCATCCACCAGCGCGCTGTAGCCCTTCACCGCCTCGAACCCATAGTAGCCCCCCGTGAACACCGAGTTCTCCGTGGTGCCGCCGAAACAATGGGTGATAGTGAGGTTGTCGTTTTGCACGCCCGCGGCGCCCGGCGCGAACGCATTATCGCCGTTGAAGATGAAGCGCTGGTCGACGTGGCTGACCCCCTGGAAACCGTCCGTCGAATAGAACCAGGGAGACAGAACCTTCACGTTCGAGACAGTGTGGGCGCCGCCGAAGAAGTTGTACGCGGGCGCATCGACGATGGTGACCCCGCTGACGATCGCCGCGTCGCCACCGGTCCAATCGCCGGTGACCATCGCGAACTTGACCCAGATGTCGAACGGGTAGGCGCTGATGCTCTCGCTGGTCCAGAGCTCGCCCGACAGCACGCCCGGTCCCATCAATTGAACGTTGCTCGTTCCGGTCACATCGAGGTTTCCTCGGACCCACGCGCCGCCGTCCAAGTAAATGATCTCGCCGCTCCTGGGCTGATAGTGGCCGCCGTTTTGCGGGATGGTCATGATGCCTGGGCCGACATACGTCGCGCCCGCGGGGACCGGCGGCTTCGGCGGGTCGGCGAAGATGAACAGCGGGTTCGCGTCGTCGCCGTTGACGGTGATCCAGACCTTGTTCAACTGGTTCAACGTGAGAACCGCCTGGCCGGCGATGAGCTGAACCGGAATGTTCTTGCTGTGCGGGCTCACGTCGATCGAGGTGATCGAACCTCCTGTTTTCGTGACTCGCACGGGGACCTGGCTGGTCGTCCCGAAGGTCAGAAAGTTGACCGAGGGATTCGTGCCGGTATGCCAGTAAGTAACACTCGAACGGCTGAACCCGTAGACGTACGCGGGGATCCAATTGGAGCCGTTGAAAACTTCGACGGTGTATAGGTTCGATTTGTAAGTGTCTATGCCCGGACCCGGGTAGACCTCGACGCTGGCGGCGCAGATCGCAGCGGAGAAGAGAGCGGCGACGGATAACGTCAGGACAATCGACATATCGGAGGAGCGTCTCGCCAGGACCATGGTGGCCTCCGCTCGGCGAGTCTAGCGCAGAAACGAAACACTCTGGGGAAGCGGGAGAGACGCTGGCCGAGAGGGCCAAAAAAGAGCTCCGGGACGAGCCCGAAGCTTACTTTAGGGCTGGCCTCGTGTGGTCGGGGGCGGCGCTCGACATGGTCGCGAGCGCCGCTCTCCTATGGCGCCGCCTCGAGCCGTCACTGACCGGACGCGCGGGCGAGATACGAGGCGACGAACGTGGAAGCAAGACCGACGAGGACGGCGGCCCGCGACTCGGGCGGCGGTTTCCAGGGGCGTTGGCCGCGCCTCCCGCGCCGGGGGACATCAAGAGGCGGCGGATCTCGGCGTCCGACCGATGTCTTTCGCTTTTGTTACTGGAAATAGCCGTTCACGTCCAGGATGAAATGAGTCGTTCCGGAGCTCTGCCCGTCGGTGACCGAGAGAGTACCGCCCGCGCTCAAGGGCACGATCGCGTTGTTGGCTCGGGTCTGACCCGTCCGAAAGTTGACATTCGAGACGCCTGGAACGGTCCCGCCGGGAAAGAGAACGACGAAGCCCGGAGCGGTCGGCTGAGTAACCGTGGCGTTGGAGGAGATCGCTTTCGCGCCCGCCGGGATCCCGCACTGCCCGACCACCGTGAAGACGCGGTTCGCGCCCGCCGCCAGAGCCGGACCCCCGAACAGTCCTGCGGGCAGGCGTGTATCGATCAGTCTGCACGGAGTCAACGTGAACAGACCCGGAGTCGGAGTGAACGTCAAGCCCGACACATAGCTGTTGATATCGAAGTACTGACCGAGGTTGGTCTGGTTAACTGCCACTCCGTTAAACCGGAAATTGTCGAGCACGATATTGTGAAATCCGTTGTTCGCATCCCAGCCCAGGATCTGGCTTCGATACTTCTGCGTCCCCTCCAGTGCGATGTTCTTGAAAACGATGTTGTAGGCATTGCCCAGCGGCGGGTCGAATACGTTCGGTCCCCCGAACGGGTAGACCGTGTTCTTGAGCGACAGCAACGGCCCCGGGACACTCCCCTCGATGCGGATGTTCTGGTAGGTCTGGTTCGCATACCCGTAGCTCGGGTTGTTGTTGTCCAGCCAGATCTGGAAGGCGGAAGCGAGCAACGGCGACGAGGGTACCCAGTCGTCATTGTTGTAGGTCTTGATGTCGACGTCGTCCACCAGCGCGCTGTAGCCCCTGATCGACTCGAATCCCCACCAGCCTCCCGCAAAGACGGTGTTGTTCGACGTGCCCGCAAAGCACGAGGTGATCGTCATGTTGTCGCCCTGGAATCCGGCATACGCGGGCATGAAAACCTCGTCCCCGGCAAAGCAGAAGGTGTTATCGATGTGGCTGACGGCCGGGAACGCGTCCGTACCATAGAACCACGGCGACAGCATCTTGACGTTCGAGACACTGTTGGCGGCGCCCCAGATTCCGTTGCCTGGACCGTCCAGGATCGTGATCCCGCTGACGGTGGCAGCGTTCCCGGTGAAGTCTCCCTTGATCATCGAGAACTGGACCTGCAGATCGTACGGAAAGGGAAGGATGTCCTCGCTTTTCCACTGGTCACCGGAGAGCACACCCGGACCCATGATCTGAACGTTGCGCGTCCCGGTGACGTCGATGGTTCCCCGGACGAAGGCGCCGCCGTCCAGGTAAATAATCTCGCCGCTCGTGGGCTGATAGTGGCCGCTATTTTGGGTGATGGTCAGGATACCGGGACCGACGTATTTCGCGCCGGGAGGAACCGCCGGCTTTGGCGGGTCGGCGAAGATGAACAGCGGGTTCGCGTCGTCGCCGTTTATCGTGATCCAGACCTTGTTCCACTGGTTCAGCGTGAGCACGGCCTGGCCGCCGATGAGCTGAACTGGAATGTTCTTGCTGTGCGGGCTCACATCGATCGATGTGATCGACCCTCCTGTTTTCGTGACTCGCACGGGGACCTGGCCGGTCGTCCCGAACGTGAGAAAATTGACCGACGGATTCGTGCCGGGATGCCAATGGCAGACCACGAGTCGGGCAAACGCATAGACGTACGCGGGGATCCAATTGGAGCCGTTGAAGACTTCGACGGTGTATAGGTTCGATTTGTAAGTGTCTATGCCCGGACCCGGGTAGATCTCGACGCTGGCGGCGCAGACGGCCGCGGCGAAAGACGCCACTGCCGATAACGCCAGGGCAACCGAAAGGTCGGAGGTCCGTGTCCGGATCATGATCGCTTGCGCCGGGAATTCTAGCGCGAGAGAGCCGGGGACGGAGTGAGTGGTCTTGGGCCGGGCCGGAAAGAAAATGCCCAGGAACGAGTCCTGGGCATTTTCAAGAATGAATTCCCCGGCGACGTCCTACTCTCCCACGCGGTCTACCGCGAAGTACCATCGGGGCTGAAGGGCTTAACTGCCGTGTTCGGAATGGGAACGGGTGTGGCCCCCTCGCTAAAGTCACCGGGAAAACTTGTTTACAAAGATCAACCTGGGGGTTTCGGGGGACCGCAAGGTCCCCCGACAAAGAGAGTCGGTAGTAAACGTTTTTCGATTCGCGCCTTAAATATTTTATGGTCAAGCCTCACGGCCGATTAGTACGGGTCAGCTTCACGTCTTGCAACGCTTCCACACCCCGCCTATCAACGTGGTCGTCTCCCACGGGCCTTCAGGGGATTGCTCCCGGGAAATCTCATCTCGAGGAAGGCTTCCCGCTTATATGCTTTCAGCGGTTATCCTTTCGAACATCGCTACCCGGCCGTGCCGCTGGCGCGACAACCGGTGCACAAGAGGTTCGTCCGTCCCGGTCCTCTCGTACTAAGGACGGATCCTCACAAATTTCCTGCGCCCACACGAGATAGGGACCGAACTGTCTCACGACGTTCTAAACCCAGCTCACGTACCGCTTTAACCGGCGAACAGCCGGACCCTTGGGACCTGCTTCAGCCCCAGGATGCGATGAGCCGACATCGAGGTGCCAAACCTTGCCGTCGATGTGAACTCTTGGGCAAGATCAGCCTGTTATCCCCGGCGTACCTTTTATCCGTTGAGCGATGGCCCTTCCATGCAGAACCACCGGATCACTAAGCCCTACTTTCGTACCTGCTCGACTTGTCGGTCTCGCAGTCAAGCTCCCTTCTGCCTTTGCACTCTACGGCTGGTTTCCAATCAGCCTGAGGGAACCTTTGGGCGCCTCCGTTACAGTTTAGGAGGCGACCGCCCCAGTCAAACTACCCACCAGGCATGGTCCTCGACCCGGATTACGGGCCTGAGTTAGAACTCCGGTGCCGTCAGGGTGGTATCTCACCGTCCGCTCCCCCGAGGCCGAAACCCCAGGTTCGAAGCGTCCCACCTATCCCGCGCAGACAACACCAAAATTCAATGCCTGGATATAGTAAAGGTGCACAGGGTCTTTCCGTCTACGTGCGGGTAACCGGCATCTTCACCGGTACTACAGATTCGCCGAGCGCGTTGCGGAGACAGTGCCCAAATCATTACGCCATTCGTGCAGGTCGGAACTTCGTGTTCGTTCCACGGTTTCCCGTGGCACAGACTATACGTTCACCTGACTGGAGCGAGTTGAGGATCTCGCTCCCGGAGTACTTCCGCTTGCCCGATGGATTCATTTCCATCGCGATCCGAACGATTGCTCGAAGACCTTCTGAAGTCTGATGCTGACCTTCGCTGGTCAGCATGCAAATCCGATCGAATCTCTCGACGTCCGCCCGCTTGGAGGACGCCAGTG
>QHVV01000228.1 GCA_003222385.1 Acidobacteriota bacterium | reverse complement strand
GGCGTCCCGCCTGACCTGGGCAAGCTTCCGACCGGCTGCAAGTTCCATCCTCGCTGTCGGTTCAAGGTCGATCGGTG
Source organism: Acidobacteriota bacterium (assembly GCA_003222385.1). Classification (GTDB taxonomy): domain Bacteria; phylum Acidobacteriota; class Thermoanaerobaculia; order UBA5066; family Gp7-AA6; genus Gp7-AA6. The sequence goes on along the minus strand of QHVV01000228.1, from coordinate 1,364 downwards.
CCTCACCGAGGAGCCGCCGCTGGGTGAGGTCGATCCCGAGCAGCTGGCACGCTGCTGGGTGCTGATGAAGAACGTTTCGAACCCTGAAATGCAGAGTTGATGCAGCAGTCCGCGGTGACGCCGGCGACCGATCCGACGATCAAGTCGCCGCTGCTGCGGGTGGAGAACGTCGTCAAGCACTTTCCGACGGGCGGGGCATTCGGGCGCGCTGTGGTACACGCGGTGGACGATGTGAGCCTGGCGATCCAGCAAGGCGAGACCCTCGGGCTCGTCGGCGAGTCAGGTTGCGGCAAGTCGACTCTCGGTCGGGTGATCGTCCAGCTGCAGCCGGCGACCTCAGGCCATATTTACTTCAAGGACACCGATCTGACCAAGCTGCGGGGCGAAAAGCTTCGGCGCATGCGGCAGCAGGTCCAGATGATCTTCCAGGACCCGTACGCATCCCTGAACCCGCGGATGACGGTCGGCGACATAGTTTCCGAACCGCTGCGAAATTTCAGAGTCGCGCGGGGACGCAAGGCCGAGCAGAAGGTGCAGGAAGTGATGCGGGTGGTCGGCCTGAACCCCGGCTTTGTCAACCGCTACCCTCACGAGTTCTCGGGCGGCCAGCGCCAGCGCATCGGGATCGCCCGAGCCCTTGTGCTCAACCCGACGTTCATGGTCGCGGACGAGCCGGTCTCGGCCCTCGACGTTTCGATCCAGGCCCAGATCGTCAACCTGATGGAAGACCTCCAGACGCAGTTCAACCTGACCTACCTCTTCATCGCGCACGAGCTTGCCGTGGTGCGTCACATCAGCGATCGCATCGCCGTCATGTACCTCGGCAAGATCGTGGAGATCGGACCGAGCGACGCGATTCGAGACCGGCCGCTGCACCCGTACACCAAGGTGCTGGAGAGCTCGGTGCCGGTCCCGGATCCCGACCTCGAAGCCGCCCGGAAACCAATCCTGCTGAAGGGCGAGATACCCTCCCCGGTCAATCCGCCGTCGGCCTGCCGGTTCCACACGCGCTGCCCGATCGCACAGAAGATCTGCTCCGAGGTGGAGCCACCGCTGGAGATGAAGGAAAGCGGCCGCTTCGCCGCCTGCCACTTCGCCGGGCAGCTCTAGATCCCCTCTCCCTGCCGCTTCGCAGGCCAGCTCTAGATCCCCTCTCCCCTCAGGGGAGAGGGTCAGGGAGAGGGGCGTGGACTGGTTTTTCCCTCCCCCCAGGTGAGAGGGGCGTGAGACTAGTGGGCGGTCAGTTGGATCTGATCCCAGTAGTAGTCGAACATGTTGTTGGAGCCGGCGCCCAGGACGTAGGGCTTGAATAGAAACGCGTCCACCGTATAGAAGAGCGGGATGTAGACGACGTCGTTGATCAG
>QHVV01000136.1 GCA_003222385.1 Acidobacteriota bacterium | reverse complement strand
CCGCGATGCGGCAGGACTCCGCTCCGGGACAGCTGGTGACGTCGGCGATGGTCCCCGCATCGGGTAGCCCGAGGCCGCTCGCGGCCAGCCGGCGATAGAGGTCGGCAACGTCCTCGACTCGCACCCAGCGCAGAAGGAGATTCTGCTCGGATGTCACCCATGCGGAGCCGTCTCCATAGGAAAGCGCGAGGTCCGCCAGGACCCGCATCTGCTCCCCCGTGACGTCTCCCAGGGGAACCGTTATCAGCACCAGCGCGTAACCCGCCTGCTTCTGCGGCTTCACGTTCGTTCGCTTCCAGTGCGAGAAGTCGCCGTTCATCGTCGGCAGGAAGGAGCGGATCGGCGGGGCGATGCCGGGGCCTTTCGTCTTCGAGGCCTCCGTGCGCGAGGCCGCCATCGCGACGGACGGAGGAGACGGCCGGTCCCACTCCGGCGCTTCTTCGGCCGGCGGCCGCTCCGGGTCGAAGGGAAGTTGCGCGCCTCCTTCGCCGCGGAATTCGGAGAGCGCCTTTTCGAATTGTGTCTTCCAGCCCTCCCACCCGAGCTCTTTCATGAGGAACTTCATCCGGTTGCGGTTCTTGTGTTCCCGGTCGCCGAGCCGGTGAAAGACGCGCAGGACCGCCTCGGCGACGTTCAGGATCTCGCCGGCGGGCACGAAGTCGTCGAGGAGCGAGCCGGAGCGGCAGAGGTTGGACGTCCCTCCGCCTACCGTCACGCGGAACCCGCGCTGCGAGACTCCATCCACTTCGCGCCTCGCCGCGCGCCAGCCGATGTCGTGAATGGGTGTCAACGCATGGTCCTCGCGGCAGCCTTCCCAGGCGATCTTGAACTTTCTCGGCAGCGAGGAGCTCAACGGATGCCGGAGGAGGTAACGCGTCAGCGCTTCCGCGTAAGGCATCGGATCGAAGACTTCGTCGGGAGAGACGCCGCCGTAGGGACAGGCCGTGATGTTGCGGACCGAATTGCCGCACGCCTCGCGCGTCGTGAGTCCCGTGTCCGCCAGCCGCCGCATCGCTTGCTCGACGTCGTGGAGCTTCATGAAGTGGAACTGGAGGTTCTGACGCGTCGTGATGTGACCGAACCCTCGTGAATGGTCGTCCGCGACGTCGGCCAGCGCGTACAGCTGGCCGGCGGAGAGCGACCCTTGCGGGATCTTGACCCGCAGCATCTGGAAGTCTCCGTCCTGGCGCTGGGTGTAGGTTCCGCGAACCAGTCGAAACGCGCGCCATTGGTCGGGCGTCAGCTCACCGCGCTCGAATTTCTCCAGCGTCTCCACGAACTCGTCGATCTCGGCCCCGTTCGCGAACGACAGCTTCGCGCGGCCCAACGTTTTCGGATCGTCGACGGCGGCCATGGTCCTCTCCTCAGCTCCGTCCGTGGCCGGCGAGCGCCGCGGTGGCGGCGACTTCCGGAACGCCCGCGATGGTCGCGGCCAGCGAAACGACCTCTCCGATGACGAGGGTGCCCGGCGCGTCGCCGCGATCCTCGGGCAGTTCCGCCGCCCCGAGCGATTCCAGGCGCCCGGTCCACGCGAAGGAATCCGGGGTCGACGCGGCGAGAAGGATCGCGGCGGGGGTCTCCTTGCGCCAGCCCCGCGCGAGCAGCAGAGCCGCGACGTCCGCGCGCGTGGCGAGACCCATCAGGACGACGATCGTCGCGGAGCCCGGCTCGATCGATCCGAGGATCGGACGATACGCGGCCTCGGCGTGCCCCGACACCACGGCGAAGCCGGAGGCGAGGCCCCGGTGCGTGACCGGGATTCCCGCGAGGGCCGGCGCCGCGATCGCCGAGGAGACGCCGGGCACGACCTCGAAGGGAATTCCCGCGGCCGCGAGCGCCAGCGCCTCTTCCCCTCCGCGGCCGAGCAGGAACGGATCGCCGCACTTCAACCGGACGACCCGCTTGCCGCGGCGCGCGGACCGGATCATCAGGCCGTGAATCGTCTCCTGCCGGATCGCCTCGCGGCGGGCGCGTTTCCCGACGAAGAACCGCTGCGCCCGCGGCGCGAGCTCCAGCGCTTCCGGCGCGACCAGCGCGTCGTAGAGCACGAGATCGGCTTCGGCGAGCCGGCGGACCGCCTTCCGCGTCAGGAGGTCCGGATCTCCCGGGCCCGCGCCGACGAGCGACACGAATCCCGTCATCCCCGACCCTCTCCGACTCCGTCTTTTTCGTCGTACGGGTCGATTCCGCGGCGCAGATAGAGGCGGTTGAGCGCGGCCAGCAGCATTGGACGCCTGGCCGCCATCGGAACGCCTTTTCCCCGCCACCGGCTGGTCTGATGCCGCGCCTCCTCCACCCACGTTTCGATCTCTTCGGGAACGAGCTCTTCGATCGACTCGCGGAGAAGGCCCGCGAGAGCCGGCGCGTGCCCGTCCGTCGAGATCGCGACCGTGACGCCGCCGCGCCGCAGGACGCCTCCCGCGTAAGCGCTCGCGTTCGAGGGATCGTCCACGGCGTTGACGAAGATGCGGCGCTCGTCCGCGGCCGCCGCAACCCTTCGATTCACTTCGGGTGTGGCCGCCGCCACGACGTACCAGGCTCCGTCCAGGTCGCTCGGCTCGAAGCCCCGGCGGAGCACGATCGCGGTCGAGCGATCGATTTCGGGAGTCGTTTCCGGGGCGACGACCGTCACCGAGGCTCCGGAGTGCAGGAGTCCGCCGAGCTTCGACGCCGCCATCTTTCCCCCGCCGACGACCACCACGCGGCGACCGCCGAGCTTCAGGAAGATCGGGAACACCGGGGCCTCCGGGGTCATCGCACCGCCTCCCGGGAAGATTGCGCGGCGCCGAAGAGTCCTCTCTCGGTGAGCGCCGCCAGAATGCTTGCGAGGCTCTCCTGCACGGGCTCCCGATCCGTCCACACGCGGACGTCCGGCCTCTCGGGCGGCTCGTAGGGGTCCGAGATCCCGGTGAAGTGCGAAATCTCGCCCGCGAGCGCTTTCCGGTAGAGGCCCTTGACGTCCCGGAGGACGAGGGCCTCGAGCTCCGCCTCGGCGAAGATTTCCACGAACGGGATCTCTTCGCGGGCCGCGAGGAGTCGGACCTCCTGCCGCGTCGTCGAATAGGGGGAAATGGCCGCCGCGATGGCCGCGACGCCGTTGCGGGCCAGGACCCGCGCGACGTAACCGATCCGCCGGATGTTGGTGTCGCGATCCTCCTTGGAGAATCCGAGCTCCGCCGAGAGATACGTTCGGATCTCGTCGCCGTCCAGGATTTCGACGGGGCCTTCTCTCTTGAGGTGCCGCGAGAGCGCCGCGGCGAGCGTGCTCTTCCCGGCGCCGGAAAGTCCGGTGAACCAGAGGATGAAACCGCGGCGCCGCCGCCGGCCGTCCGTGAGGGGCCGGGGTCGCCGGCGCTCGCGCGCTCCGGGAGCCTTCTTGTCCGCGGTTTTTCCGTGGCCGTTTCCGTTGCCGTTCCCGTTTCCGTTGCCGTCCACTCCGTAGTGATGGCTCAGGATCTCCGCGATTTCGGGGCGCGTGAATCCGGCCGGCAACTTCAGCCCGCTCTCGAGCATTTCCCGAACGCGCGTGCCCGAGAGCTCCAGCCGCTTCGATGAATCGTGCGGACACGTGCGGGCCGACGCGGTCGCCTCGCACACCTGGCAGAAGAAGGTCGCGTCGAGCTTCAGCGGGGCGATCCCGAGCTCGGCCGGCTGAAAACTCTCGAAGATCTCCTGCGCGTCATAGGGAGCGTAGAAGCCGCCCACACCCGCGTGGTCGCGCCCGACGATGAAGTGCGTAATGCCGTAGTTCTTCCGGGCGAGCGCGTGGAAAATCGCCTCTCGTGGTCCGGCGTAGCGCATGGCCGCGGGGAACGCCGCGAGGAGGGTGCGATCCTTCGGGTAGTACTTGTCGAGCAGGACCTCGTACGCCTGAAAGCGCACGGCCGCCGAGACGTCGCCGTCCTTGGTCTCGCCGATCAGAGGATGGATGACGAGGCCGTCGGTGAACTCGAGCGCCAGCTTGGTCAGGTGCTCGTGGGCCCGGTGGATCGGGTTGCGCGTCTGGAATCCGGCGACGCGGCGCCACCCTCGCGCGGAGATCTCCTCGCGAAGCCGGCGGGGCGTCAGTCGTCGGGAAGCGAGCGGCCGGTCTGCCGGAAGAGGAAGGACGCGAACCGATCCGGCCGCCAGGCAAGCGGGGCGCGAGAGGAGGTAGCGGACCCCGGGATGCGAAGGATCGGCGGTTCGATAGACCCCGAGCGACTCCGCCAGCGCATCGCGCGAGAACAATTCCGAGATCTCGATCGTGCCCCACAGCCGGCCGCTCACGTCGTGGAGCGCAGCTTCGGCACCGGCTCCGACTTCGGAGCGGTTCTGCTCCCCGACGGCAAGCGTGATCGGAATCGGCCACGCCGTCCCGTCGGCCAGGCGCATCCGCTCGATCACGCTCCGGTAATCCGCCGACCCCAGGAATCCGGTCAACGGGCTGAAGGCGCCCGTGGCGATCAGCTCCAGGTCTGCCACCTCGCGCGCGTCGAGCTCGAGCCGGGGAAGCCGGCGGGCGCGACGCTCGAACTCCGCCGCCTCCTCCTCCGGGACGAGTCGGTCGACGAGAACGCCGCCGTGCGGTTCAACCAGCCTGGACATCATGGCTCGTCTCTTTCCTTTCGAGGTTCCACGAAACAGCCCGGCTCTCGACGCGGGAGTGGATCCCGCACTCCTTCTTCTCGCGGCCGCGCCAGCGCCCTGCCCGGGGGTCTTCCCCCGACAGGACCCGGCTCGTGCACGGAACGCAGCCGATGCTCGGATAGCCCTGCTCGTGAAGCAGGTTGAACGGGACGTCGTTGCTGCGGACGAAGGACCACACCTGCTCGCTCGTCCAGAGCGCGAGCGGGTTCACCTTAACGAGCCCGAAGGTCGCGTCCCACTCGAGGATCCGCACGCCGGCGCGCTCGCGGGTCTGATCCCGGCGGATCGCGCTCACCCATGCCTCGAAGGGCGCGAGAGCCTCGCGCAGCGGAAGCACTTTCCGCATGCCGCAGCAGCGTTCGGGCTGGCGCTCCCAGAGGCGATCGCCGAAGATCGCGGCCTGCTGCGCGACGGTCTTCTCCGGGCGCACCCCGCGAATGGTCAGGCCGTAACGGGATTCCAGGCGCCGCCAGAGCTCGTACGTCTCCGGGAAGAGAAGGCCGGTGTCGAGGGTGAAGACGTCGATGCGCAGGCCGGAGCGCGCGATGAGGTCGATCAGGAGGCAGCCCTCGATGCCGAACCCGGTCGCGAACGTCATCCGCGGAAAGCAATGCACGGCCTCAGCGAGAATTTCCTGCGGCGACGAATCGACGAGCAGGTCGGCGAGCGCGTCGAGCTCTGTCCGACTCGCGGACGTTTCGACCTGCCGGATGACTGAATCCTTCACTCTTTTCGCTCTGCCTTTCTCCAAAAGAAAAAGGCCCGAGAGGTTTTCCCCTCGGGCCTTCGATCCGCTTTGTTTTTGTAGTTAGGAGGTGAACACTCTCAACGCAGCGTGACCGCGGCCGGAGGGAACCCGACAACAACAACAACGGGCGATCAAGTTGGCGTTCACGAGAGACTCATCGTCGCAAGATGCTCGAGAGCTGTCAAGGGCGACATTGGTCGAATCCGGATTCCGTCGTGACGGACGAAGTCCGCGAGCCCGGGTCGACGTTGGTCGGAGAGGCGCCGCTCGGTGCTCGGCGTCACACGCGGCGCGGGACGAGGCAGCGAGACCGCGTGCCGAACGCGGAAAGCGGCCGGATCGAGGCGCCCGAGGCGACCTTGATTCCCCGGAACCTAGCCGCTAATCTTGCCGTCCCGCGAAAGTGGCGGAACTGGTAGACGCGCAGGTTTCAGGAACCTGTGGGTAAAACCGTGGGGGTTCGAGTCCCCCCTTTCGCACCAATAGCCTCTAGCCTTCTTTCCTCCGCAGGCTCATCAACAGGCACCCGATCGCGAGGCCGCTAAAAAGCCCGAACACTCCGTCGATCAGGCCCTGGCCGAAGGCCGGGGTCGGACGGGCGAGCAGGTGCAAGAGGTTCCCGATCACCAGGCACACGAGACCGATGCGCACCAGCGTATTGCGG
>QHVV01000135.1:6467-6985 GCA_003222385.1 Acidobacteriota bacterium | reverse complement strand
GAAACCGGCGGCGAGGAGAAGCGTCGTGAACAGCGGCTCGCTCTGGATGTCCGCGGAATACCGGACGAAGACGGGATGGAGCGCTGCCGCGGCGCCGGTCGCGAGGGCGATGGCGCGCCGCCCGAAGATGCGCGCGGAGAGAAGGGCGAGCAGAGGGGCGACGAATGATCCCGCCGCCGCCGTCGCGATCTTCGCGAGCGGGATCGCGTCGGGCCGCCCGAAAGTCGTGATGGCGAGAAAGAAGGGATAGCCCGGGGCGCGGAAGTAGAACGGTTCCGCGGAGATCGGGTATCGCCCGTGCCGCGCGATCTCGGTCGCGGCAAAGAGGTAGGCGCGAGCGTCGCCGAAGCGGACGGTGGTGAAGCCCACGACCGCGATCGCCGCGAGTCGGGCCGCGAGCGCGAGACCGAAGAGGAAGAGGAGCGCTTTCCCGCCGAGCGCGACCGTACCCGGGCGGGCGGGCGAGATCGGAGAGTCTCTAACCCAGATCGAACTCGGCCTTCTCGAGCGTCTTCTTG
>QHVV01000135.1:0-6460 GCA_003222385.1 Acidobacteriota bacterium | reverse complement strand
GAATCGGTCCGCGTCGGCGCCGTCGATCAGCCGGTGATCGAACGAAAGCGCCAGGAATCCAACCGTCCGGATGCCCAGCGCATCGTTGCCCTTCTCGTCGGTCACCACGACCGGACGCTTCTCGATCGTGCCGACCCCCAGGATCGCGACCTGCGGCTGCGGAATGATCGGCGTCCCGAAGAGCGACCCGAAGACGCCCGGGTTCGTCACCGTGAAGGTGCCGCCCTGGATTTCTTCCGGCTTCAACCGCTTCGTCCGAGCGCGTTCCGCGAGGTCCTGCGCCGAGCGGGCGAGACCCAGGATCGACTTCTCGTCGGCGTTCCTGATGACCGGCACGATCAGGCCCCAGTCGAGCGCGACCGCCATCCCGAGATGGATGTCCTTGTGGTAGACGATGCTCTCGCCGTCGATCGAGGCGTTGACCTGCGGAAACTCCTTCAGCGACTGGATCGCGGCCCGGAAGATGAACGGCAGATAGGTGAGCTTGACGCCGTTCTTCTCCAGGAAGGCGTCCTTGCTCCGTTCCCGCAGCTTCGCGATGTTCGTGTAATCGACCTGGAAGACGGTCGTCACGTGCGCGGACGTGCGCTTCGACAGGATCATGTTCTCGGCCGTGATCCGGCGGATCTTCGTCATCGCGACGACCTCGTCGCGGTCGCTGACCGCGAGCGCGGGTCGGGACGCGGCCTCGTGCGCGGGCGCCGCGGCGGAAGCGGGCGGCGCGCTCGGAGCTGTCGCCGTCGCGGCCGTCGCCGCGGACCCGGCCGCCGGCGCCCCGGAAGCCTTGCGGTTTTCCAGGAACGAAAGGATGTCGTTCTTGGTCACGCGGTTGTAGATCCCGGATCCCTCGAGCGCGCGGATGTCGACACCCTGCTCCTGTGCGATCTTCCGGACGAGCGGGGAAGAGCGCTGGCGAATCCTTTCCTCGATCGACTCGACCCGCGCGCCGGAGGTTTCGGGCGGGGCGGCGGCGGGAGCGGCGGGGGCGGGTCCGGGCGCGGCTGCGGCCACGGGCGGGGCGGTTTTCGGTGCGGCCGGAGCCGGAGGAGTCGGCGCCGCCGGCTGGCCGCGCGAAGGCTCGGGAGCGGGCGCGGCGGCGGAAGCGGCCGCCGGGGTTGGCGGCGAAGCCGGCGCCGGGGCAGGAGCCGCGGGCGGCGGAGCAGGGGCGGCGGCCGGGGTCGGAGGCACTGCGGCCGGAGCAGGCTTCTCTGCCGCGGCGCCCGGGGCGACGGCCTCGCCGGCTTCACCGATGGAGCCGACGACGGTGTTGATCGGGACGGTCGCGCCTTCGGCGACCTTGATCTCGACGAGGGTCCCGGCGACGGGAGACGGGATCTCCGCGTCCACCTTGTCGGTCGAGATCTCGAAGATCGGCTCGTCTCTCTTGACCGGATCGCCCACCTTTTTCAGCCACTTGGTGATGGTGCCCTCGGCGATCGACTCGCCCATCTGGGGCATGATGATGTCCGTCGCCATCAATCTCCTCCGCGAACGAGAATAGCATCGAAGCGCGCGGTCGTCGTGATCGGCGTGGGAGAGGAAAACGGGAAAGCTTAGCTATTCGATCGCGCCCCCTCTGATCCACAAGTTCGGCGGAGCTTCGCTTCGCGACCCGAGCGCTCTCGCCCACGCGCTTTCGATCGTGGAAAACGGAGCGCGCCCCGCGGTCGTGATCGTCTCGGCCTTCGCCGGAGTGACGGACGCGCTGCTGGGACTGGCGGCGGATCTCGCTCGCGGCGACGACGCAGCGGTCCGGAGGACGGCGGCGGACCTCCGGGAGAGATACGAGGGCTCGGCACGCGCGGTCACCGCGTCCGGCGACGCGCGGCGGGACCTGGTCGCGCGCGTACGGAACGCCTTTGGGGAGCTCGAGTCCCTCGCGAGCGCGCCCCGGATGCTGCGGGAGCTCTCGCCCCGCTCGATCGACCAGCTGCTCGCCGCCGGCGAAGACCTCGCGGCGCGGATCTTCTCGGCCGGCCTCGCGGCGCGGGCCGTCCGGTCCGAATACGTGAGCGCTCCCGACGTCATCGCGACGGACGGCCGGCCGGGCCAGGCCTCTCCCGACCTCGCCGCGACGGACCGCCGCGCCCGGACGAGACTGCGGCCGCTCCTTTCGAAGGGCACGATCCCCGTCGTCCCCGGCTTCCTCGGAGCCGGTTCGGAAGGAGGCGTCGTGACGCTCGGCCGCGGCGGCTCGGACCTGACGGCGACTCTTCTCGGCCGGTCTCTCGCCGCGCACTCCGTCGTTCTGTGGAAGGACGTCCCGGGATTCCTGACGGCCGATCCCCGCGTCGTTCCGGACGCCCGCGTCATTCCGCAGCTGAACGTGCGCGAAGCCGCGGAGCTTGCCTATTACGGCGCGAAGGTGCTCCACCCGCGCGCGCTCATCCCCGCCGGCCGCGCGCGCATCTTCGTGCGACCTTTCGACCGGCCGGAGGAGGCCGGCACGGAAATCTCGAGCCGCCGGACTCTCGAGCGCTACCCGGTCAAAGCGCTCTCGGCGATCTCGGGACAGGCTCTCGTGACCGTCACGGGCAACGGAATGCTGGGCGTGCCGGGGATCGCGGCGCGAACGTTCGGCGCTCTTCATCACGAGGGAATCTCGGTCTCACTCATCTCTCAGGCCTCTTCCGAGCACTCGATTTGCGCGGGCATCCCGGAAGCGCAGGCCGACGCGGCGCGGAAGAGCCTTCTCGAGGCGTTTCGCGAGGAAGTCTCGCGCCGGGAGGTCGACGGCGTCGAGGTCCTGCGCGGCCTCGCCACCATCTCCGTCGTCGGGCTCGGGATGGCAGGGACCCCGGGCATCGCCGCACGCGTCTTCAACGCGCTCGCGCCCGCGAAGATCAACGTCGTCGCGATCGCGCAGGGCTCCTCCGAGCTGAACATCTCGTTCGTCGTCGAGGCGGTTCGGTCGGGAGAAGCGCAGCGGCGCATTCACGACGCCTTTCAGCTCTCCAAGATCGGGGGGGGGCGCGCCTCGGCGTCCGAGCACACGGACATCGTGCTGCTCGGTTTCGGCCAGGTCGGTCGCACGCTGGCCGGGCTGATCGCGAGCCCTTCCCGGCGCCCGAGGCTACGGCTGGTCGGGGTGGTCGACCGCGGGGGCTATGTCTTCCGGCCCGCCGGCCTTTCGTCCCGGGACGTCCGGGACCTCGCGGCGTCGAAGACCCGGGCGCGCTCGGTCGCGGAAACTCCACGCGGAGTCGCAGCCGGCGACCGCGAAGCGATCGAGGCGCTCGCCGAGCACGCGCTCTCCCGTCCGATCTTAGTCGACGTGACCGCGGCAAAGACGGGCCCCGTTCTCGCGCAGGCGGTCGCGTCCGGATTCGACCTGGTGCTCGCGAACAAGCGGCCGCTCTCGGGCCCTCGCGCCGAGTCGGAGAAGGTCGAGCGCGCGGTTGCGGAACGGAGACGGCGCCTGCGCTTCGAGGCCACGGTCGGAGCCGGGCTTCCGATCCTGGACACCTACCGCAAGCTCGTCGAGTCCGGAGACCGGGTCGTGAAGATCGAGGGATGTCTCTCCGGCACGCTCGGCTTCCTGCTGTCGGAGGTCGAGGCCGGCCGGCCGTTCTCGCGGAGCCTGCGCGACGCGATCGGGCGCGGCTATACCGAGCCGGATCCGCGCGACGACCTCTCCGGAGCCGACGTCGGCCGGAAGGCCTTGATCCTCGGCCGACTGCTCGGGTTCCGCGGCGAGCCGAAGGAGGTCGGCGTCGAGTCCCTCGTGCCCGCGGCTCTCCGCAAAGTACCCCTCCCGCGCTTTCTCGAGCGGCTGCCGGAGCTCGATCCGGAGTGGACGGCGCTCCTCGCGCGCGCCCGATCCCGCGAGCGCCGGTTGCGCTACGTCGCAACCGTGACGCGCCGGAGCATCCGGGTCGGGCTGGTCGAGGTCGGTCCCGGCAGTCCTTTCGCCGGCCTGCGCGGCACCGACAACCAGGTCGCGTTCACGACGGTTCGCTACCGCGCGAACCCGCTCGTGATCCAGGGACCGGGTGCCGGGCTCGCTGTCACTGCGGCGGGGATCCTGAACGACGTCCTCGAGCTCGCCGGCGGATGAAGAGTGTCCGCGCCTTCGCCCCGGGCACGGTGGCGAACCTGGGTCCGGGCTTCGACGTTCTCGGCCTCGCCGTCACGGGCGTCGGGGACGCGGTGATCGCGGAACGCGGCTCCGACGGGGAGATCCGAATCCGCTCTTCGGGCCATCCCGAGATTCCGAGCGAGGCCGAGCGAAACAGCGCGGGGATCGCGGCCGCGCGCGTGCGGGAGCGGGCGGGGAAGGCGGACGTCGGCTTCACGCTCCGCGTCGAGAAGGGCCTTCCCTTATCCGGAGGGCAGGGAGGCAGCGCGGCGTCCGCGGTCGCGGCCGCGGTGGCGGTCAACGAGCTGCTCGGTTCCCCCTTCGGAAAGGACGAGCTGCTGCCGCCCTGCCTGGAAGCGGAGACCGCGGTCGCCGGACGGCACGCCGACAACGTGGCGGCGGCGCTCTTCGGAGGCGTCGTCCTCGTCCGTTCGCTCGAGCCTCTCGACGTGGTGCGGCTGCCGTTTCCGCGAGATCTCCGGATCGTACTCGTGCAACCGCGCCAGCGCCTGCGGACCGAGGACGCCCGCGCCCGACTTCCGCGGACGGTCGACCTCGGCATCGCGGTGGCGCAGGCCGCGGGCGTCGGCGCTCTGGTCGCCGCGCTCGCCGCGCGCGACTACGATCTCCTGCGGCGGTCGGTCGACGACCGGATCGCCGAGCCCGCGCGGGCTCCGCTCCTCCCCGGATTTGCGGAGGCGAAGTCGGCGGCGCTGTCGGCCGGGGCGCTGGGTTGCTCGATCTCGGGAAGCGGACCGTCGTCGTTCGCCTTCGCGGCCGACGAGGACTCCGCTCGACGGATCGGCGAAGCGATGGTCGCGGCGTACCGGGCGCGCGGGATCGAAGCGAGCGCGCGGACGGGAGCGATCGATGGGAAAGGCGCCCGCATCGACGGCGTCGAAGAATGACGGGATCGGCCGCCGCTCCGGTGAGCCGCCAGCTCTGCCCGCGCTGCGGCAAGGAGCTTCCGCTCTCGTTCGCGAAGAGCTCGTGCCCCGCGTGCGGGGGACTCCTCGAGGTCCGGCATGCGGCCCCCGGGCGGCGAGGCCTCGAGCTTCGCCGTATCTTTGGGGATCGCCGCGGCTCGGTCGACGTGCTGGACGCCTCCGGCGTCTGGAGGTACCGCGAGCTCGTGCTGCCCGACGCGGGCAGAGACGTCGTGACGCATCCGGAAGGGAATACTCCGCTGCTCCGGCTTCCGCGGGTCTCGAGCTGGGCCGGCTCGCCGGAGCTCCTCGTCAAACACGAAGGGCACAACCCGACCGGATCGTTCAAGGACCGCGGGATGACGGTCGGCGCGACCGTCGCAAAGCGCCTCGGGGCGCGGGCCGTCGCGTGCGCCTCGACCGGGAACACTTCGGCCTCGCTCGCGGCGTACGCGGCGCTCGCGGAGATTCCGGCGCTCGTCTTCGTCCCCGCGGGGCGCGTGGCGGCGGGCAAGCTCGCGCAGACCCTGGCCTACGGAGCGAAGACGCTTCTCGTCCGCGGCGACTTCGACGCCTGTTTCGCGCTGGCTCTCGAGGCGAGCGAGAAGCTGAACGTCTACCTCTTGAACTCCGTCAACCCTTTCCGTCTGGAAGGGCAGAAGACGATCGTCTTCGAAGCGCTGGAGCAGCTCGGCTGGGAGGCGCCCGAGTGGATCGCGCTTCCGGCCGGCAACCTCGGGAACACGTCGGCGTTCGGAAACGCCCTTCGCGACGCGCGGGACCTCGGGCTGATCTCGCGCGTGCCGAGGCTCGCCGCCGTTCAGGCCGAGGGCGCGAACCCGTTCGCCCGCGCTTTCCGGGAGGGTTTCGCGCGGCGGCATCGCGTCTCTGCCGAGACGGCGGCGACCGCGATCCGGATCGGCGACCCCGCATCCCACGACCGCGCCGTCACGGCGATCCGCTCGACCAACGGCGTCGTCACCGACGTGACCGACGACGAGATTCTCGAAGCGAAGGCGATCATCGACGGCTCGGGCGCGGGGTGCGAGCCCGCGAGCGCGGCGAGCGTTGCGGGAGTGAAGAGGCTCGTTCGAGAAGGGGTGATCCGGCCGGGAGAGCGCGTCGTGGCGGTCCTGACCGGACACGTCCTGAAAGACCCGGGCATCCTCCTGCGATACCACATGGAGACCGAGCCGCCTCCGCCCCGCGCCAACCGTCCCGTCGAGATCGAGCCTCGTCTCTCCGCGGTGGAGCAGGTCCTTCGAGAAGATCGGTGAGCGGCTCTCCGGCGACCGCCGAAGCGCTCGTCCGCCTCCACGAGGAGCTCCTTTTTCAGCGGGCCTATCCGCGCGACCGTCTCGAGCTCGTGCGCGCGGAGAGCCTCCTCTCGCGCTTCGGCGAAAGGGTCGCGCGTTTCGCCGCGGCCGGCGGGGACCTCGCGCCGTTCGACCGGCCC
>QHVV01000134.1:4303-13981 GCA_003222385.1 Acidobacteriota bacterium | reverse complement strand
GTATTCCACACCGTCGGCATCGCGCCCGCGGAGGGCTGCGACGGCTGCGAGCCGACCCCCGCCACGTCGCGGCCGCGCAGCCGCGCCACGGAGTACTGACCGGGGGGATCGCCGGGCATCACGCCGGGCCCCTCGAACGCCCAGCCCATGAGGTCTCCGTAGAAACGCACCGCGGCCTGCGGGTCCGGCTGCAGCGTGTCGACCCAGCAAGGCACGCCGGGCGGGTAGTCGTTGCGCTCGCTCATCTCTCCTCCTTTTACCAAAAAGGGGTCAGGTCTCCACTTGCCACATCGAACTCTCGCTCCTTGCGACTCTCGCTCCTTGCGCGCCGCGAGCCGATCCGGCCAGACTCTCCTCGTGGCGCAATCGACCGCCCTGGAAGCCGCGGGCCGCGAGGTCCCGATCACCAACCCCGACAAGGTTTTCTTCCCGCGCGCCGGTTACACGAAGCTCGACCTCGCGAAGTACTACCTGGCAGTCGCCGACGGCGCGCTCCGCGGGATCACGGGGCGGCCGATCGTTCTCAAGCGATACGTCCACGGCGCAGAGGGCGAGCCCTTCTATCAGAAGCGCGCCCCCGAGCAGCACCCCGACTGGGTCGAGACGGTCGAGCTCCGGTTCCCGTCGGGCCGCACGGCGCGGGAGATCGTCGTGCGGGACGCGGCGCAGCTCCTCTGGATCGTCAACCTCGGCTGCATCGATCTCAACCCGCATCCCGTGCGCGCGGACGACCTCGATCACCCCGACGAGCTCCGCGTCGACCTCGACCCCACGCCCGGCGTCGCCTGGGACGACGTCCGGCGGGTCGCCCTCGTCGTGCGCGATGTGCTCGACGAGCACGGCCTCCGCAGCTGGCCGAAGACGTCGGGCTCGCGCGGCATGCACGTCAACGTGCGCATCGAGCGGCGCTGGACGTTCGACGAGGTGCGGCGCGCGGCGCTGGCCGTCGCGCGCGAGGTCGAGCGCCGCCAGCCCGACAAAGCGACCAGCAAGTGGTGGAAGGAGGAGCGCCACGGCGTTTTCCTCGACTACAACCAGAACGCCAAGGACCGGACCGTCGCGTCGGCCTGGTCCGTCCGGCCCACGCCCGACGCTCGCGTCTCGATGCCGCTCGAGTGGGACGAGGTCGCGGACTGCGATCCTCTGAGGTTTACCCTCGCGACCGCGCCCGCGCGCTTTGCCGAGGGCGGCGATGCGTCCGAAGGCATCGACGCAGCCGCGGGGTCGCTCGAGAAGCTCCTCGCGCTCTCCGCCGCGCAGGAAGCCTCGGGCCTGAAGGATGCGCCCTGGCCGCCGCACTATAAGAAGCAGCGGGGCGAGCCGCCGCGTGTCCAGCCGTCGAAGCGCAAAAAGGGGGACAGACCACGGTTTTCCACCAGCACTCGATCCCCAGGCGAGCCGGCCGAAAACCGTGGTCTGTCCCCGGTTTCCGCGGCCGGCCGGCGGCGCTCCACCCAGCCGCTCATCACGGTTTCAAAGGCCGAGCACAAGGCAGACGCGCTCGCGGGCCTCGAGCGCTGGAAGGCGCGCCATCCCGATGCCGCGGCGCTGCTCCAGGATGACGACGTCCTCGTCGATTCCATGCGCGGGCGGTCGAGCACGTGGACGCGCATCCGGGTCAATCTGCGCCACGTTTCGGAGGCAGAGCGTCCCGCCGAAGAGCCTCCGGATCCCGACTACGATCCCTGGCGCGCCTTTCGGGACCGCGGCTTCGCGTCTCGCCCGCGATCCCGGGCTCCGAAACCGAAGACCCGCTCCAGCTCGTAAGCGGGCGTCACCTCGAGCTGGTCGTAGCGGCAGTCCTGCGGCCGCTTGTCCGGACGCCACCTGACGAACTGCGCGGCGTGCCGGAACCGGTCGCCCTGCATGTGGTCGTACGCGACCTCGACGACGCGCTCGGGCCGCAGCGGCTCCCAGGAGAGGTCCTTGCCCCGGTTCCACCGGCTCGTCGCGCCCGGCAGCCGCTGGACGGTCCCGTTCGAGCCCTCCCGCGCGCTCGCGTCCTCCTGCGCGGCGGCCCACTCGCGCCAGGGATGGTTCGCGAGGGCGTTCTCGCGCAGCGGCGCGAGCTCCTCGACGAGCTGCTGGCGCACCGCGGTCGTGAACGCCGCCGTGACGCCGACGTGGTGCAGCGTCCCCTTCTTGTCGTAGAGGCCGAGCAGGAGCGAGCCGACCATCGTGCCCGGACCGTTCTTGTGCCACCGGAAGCCCGCGACCACGCAGTCGGCGGTGCGCCGATGTTTGACCTTGATCATCGTGCGCTCGCCCGCGCGGTACGGCTCGTCGAGGCGCTTGGCCATGACGCCGTCCAGCCCCGCGCCCTCGAAGCGGCGGAACCAGTCTTCCGCGAGTGCGCGGTCGCGCGTCGCCGGCGAGAGGTGCACCGGCGCGACGGACTCAGTCGCGCGCGCCAGCAGCTTCTCGAGCCGCTTTCGTCTTTCCGCGAGCGGCGCTTCGCGGAGGTCTTCGTCACCGATCGCCAGCAGGTCCCACGCGACGTAAGACGCCGGCGTTTGCGACGCGAGGAGCTTCACGCGCGACTCGGCCGGATGGATGCGCAGCAGCAGCGCCTCGAAGTCGAGCCCGGCGGAGCCGGCGATGACGACCTCGCCGTCGAGGACGCAGCGCTCCGGGAGCGCGGTGGCGAGCGGCTCGACGAGCTCCGGGAAGTACCGGTTCATCGGCTTCTCGTCGCGGCTCTGGAGCAGGATTTCGCTATCGTCGCGGAAGACGAGCGTCCGGAACCCGTCCCACTTCGGCTCGAAGAGCCACCCGTCGCCCTCCGGCAGCGCGTCCGCGGCGCTGGAGAGCATGGGCGCCAGAGGCGGCGAGAAGGGCAGCGGCACGACCCAATCCTAGGCCGGATCGAGGCCACGCGCGAACAGACCCCGTCTTTCGGCTCGAAGAGTGGGACAGACCGCTTTTTTCGGTCCGAGATCCACCCGTTTAGAGCCTCTCAGGGACACTCCGGCATCGGCGCGTCCGGCGTGTGCTTCAGGAAAATCCAGGTTTCCTCGGTCAGCGTCAGGTTGGGGCGCCAGATGATCGGCGGTCGTTGGTACGACTTCATTGCGAAGAAGTCGCTGTTCTGATGGCCGGGGCCGAAGAACAGCGGCGTCCAATCTTTGGCCATGTAGCCCTCCCCGACCTGTGTGGGCCAGGATTCATCGTGGTGGAGGAATTGATATTCCGCAGCCCACTGAAGAACCGGGAGATCAATTGGGCGCTCGTCGCAAGTCAAAGTCGCCTTCGCCGGCGGATCACCGGGGTGGTAGAGAAGCTTCACGGCACTCTTCGTCGAATCATCCATGATACCGATCCAGGCGGCGGCGGCGGTGAACGTCCCGTTGCCCGATTTGACCGTCAAGGTGCAGTCCCCTATGGGGTAAGGCAGTTCGAGAGTAGCGGCCTCCGGGACGAGAGTGCAGGCGCCTTCCCAGATCGAGGCGTCCGCGTGGAGGTTTCCGCCGTAACTGAAACGGAGGGGGACGTGGCCTGAGCGGTACCTCAGCCGCGTCCTCCCGCCAGCGTTCCTGGAGGTGTCCTCCACGACGATCGTGCTCTCGAAGTCGAGCTCGAAGCGCAGACAGCGCTCCACGAAACTACCGTCGATGAAGGTCGTGAAATTCGGGTCTTCCTCGCCCAAAAGCTCCAGTTGTCTGGCGATCTGCACCATCAGGATCACTTCCCAGGGGTCGTTGCGCGACACGCATTCATCGAGGGCCTTCTGCATGCAGCTTCGGAGAAGAATCCGGGCCGCTTCGAGGCCTGTGGCCACCTCGCCGGTTTCGGGGTCCACGACGCCCAACATCTGCGCCTGTTTAATAAGCCCGAATAACTGTTCCAGGTCCGCCTTGGTGCCCCGGTCTCCAAGTTGGCACTCTGCTTCCTCAATGTTGGCCGCCACCAGCCCGGATGTTCCGGTGCGGCGGAGAAGCGACGCGACCGCCTCGGCCATGGCTTCTCGATAGATCCGGATCCCGCGATCCAGGAGCTCGGCCTGGCTGATCTGTCCGGAGACTCTGAGAAACACCTCGTGGGCATAGCGCTGCAGGTAAGGGGTCAACGGGCCGGAAGGGGCTTTGTCCGCCTGAGTCGCCGCATCCGCCGCATCTCCCTGACCCGCGCCGTAGCCCGCGAACCTCACGAGGGGCAAGCGGAGCGTGGAAGTGTCCGCGGCGCGCGGGTAGAGAATGAAGTCTTCTCCGCCTCGGCTGTAGGAAAACGGCAGCGTCCGATTCACCGGCGGAGACAGGGCCGGTCGAATCGTCAGAGCCGCGGGCACCATCAGATCCAGGCCGTCCGGCTCGATCTCGACGCCCGCGACGAGGCCTCCGGAAAAGGGGAAACGGTCGATCCGCGAGACCGGAGTCAGGGTCACGGTCTCCGGACTCACCAGGGCTTCTGGCGGAACCTCGAGGGTGAAGACCGTGCCGTCTGCCCCAGTGGCCGTGACGCTGCCGCCCTTGTCATCCAGATTCGCGGACCCGGCGCGCGCCGCATCGAGCAGGGGCGCCACGGAATATCCTCCCCGGAACGCCGACGTGTCGCCGACCGAAGCGAACGCGCCGGGCGCATTGTCGTACCGCCTGTAGGACCCCGTGACGGAATCGGTCACCGTGATCGAGTACTGGACGTTCGAGAGCGCTCCGAAGAAGACCCAGAAGGTGCCGCTGAACGCCCGTGCGTCCAGGACCTTGACGATGAGCTCGACGTTGTTGTCGCTGAAGAACCAGAAGTAACCCGTATCGTTGGTCAACTGGACGGCCTGGCCGAAGCCTGTCCCGCCCTGCGGGTCAGTCCACTCGACCTCCAGCTGGAAGCGGCAATTGGAAAGGGAAAGAATCCTGGGTGTTCCGGGACAGGGGTTGAAGGCGGCGACATTGCTGGCGGAGCGCGGGGATGCCGCCTTCACCTCCGCAGCCGCGATGAATCTCTGGATCGCCGCGAGAGACCCGGGCGGTGTGGGCGTCCCTCCCGCCTCGACCGCCTCGTGAGTCGCGACGCCTCCGGCAGCCGAGACCCGGAACGCCGCGGTGTCCCCCACCGAAGCAAACTGGCCGGCCGGGTTCTGGTACGACTTCGTCGCCCCCGTCACGGTGTCGGTGACCGTCAGCGTGTACTCGACGTTGGAGAGGGCGCCGAAGAAGACCCAGAAGTGCCCGTTGAAGCCCCTCGCGTCGAGGACCTTCACGACGAGCTCGACGTTGCTCTCGCTGAAGAACCAGAAGTATCCGGTGTCGGGAGTCAGGCGGATCGCCCGACCGACCCCCGTGTTGCCCTGGAAGTCTCTCCAGCGGACGTCCACGCTAAACCTCTGCGCGGAAAGGCACAGCACGCTCTCCGACGCGGTACACGGCGCGGCGTCGAGGCGTGCGCAAACCAGAAACGAACCGACCAGGAGCGCGAGCGTCGAGACGTTCTCTGGCTTCATGGGGTTCCTCCCACAAGAGACGCGCGAAACGGGCCTTGAAGGGATCATCCCGCGGCGGGATCGAGCGACCCGCCTCGCGGTCTGAACGTCCGGGCAGGATCGCCAGAGGACGACCCGGGCGCGGGTCGCTACTCGGTGGCGGCCCGGCGCGGGCGTTCGACTCCCGGCACGTTCTCGGCGACCATCAGGTTGAAGAGCTGATCCACGTACGCAACGGTCAGGTTCGAGCCGTCGCGCGAGATCGCCAGCGATTCGGCGGCGTACTCGGGGTCCAGCGGAGCCAGCCAGCGTCGGCTGGCGCCGGTATCGGCTCCGGGCTGAAAGCTCTGGACGGAGACGCCCAGACTGCCGTCCGGCGCGCGCCCGATGAAGGCGAGGGACCGGCCGTCCGGGAACCAGCGGCAGCGGCCCACGTCGATCGCGAGGTGATCCGACTGCGGCAGAGGGATCGCGAAGCCCGTGGGCGCGCCGTCGGCGACCCGGACGATGCGGAGGATCGGCTGGTCGGCGCCGAGATGCTCGTCGACGAACGCGATGTATTGCCCGTCCGGAGAAAGGTCTGGAAGGATCATGTTCCCGGGGACGAGCACGGCGGGCTTCGAGCCGTCGGCGTGCATCTTCACGATCCCGCGCGACGCCGGATTGGCGGAAGCGTAGAGGACCCACCGACCGTCGGGAGTGGCCATCGGGTTCTCGGCGTCCACGCCGTCCTTCGTCAGCTGTAACGCGCCCGTGCCGTCGGCGTCGGCGCGCCACACCTCGAAGTGTCCGCTGCGATTCGAGCTCCAGAGCAGCTTGCCGTCGGGCGCGAAGAAGGGATCCCAATCCTCCGCCGCATCGTCGGTCAGACGCCGGACGGCGCCGGACCCCGTCGACAACGCCCACAGGTCGAGCTGCCCGGCGCGGTTCGAAGAGAAGACCAGCCACTCGCCGTCCGGCGTGTAGACGGGCTGGCGGTCCGTGCTGTTGCCGCGGGTGAGCCACTGTCCCGTCCCTGGCGCGCCCGGCTTGAGCGCGTACTCCCGCAGGTTCTGCCGCAGCGACCGCGCTTCGAACACGAGGCGGCCCGGGCCGAGCACGTCGATCATCAACATGGTCGCCGGGTTCCACAGGACTTCGCGCGCCTCGGACGATCGGATGTTCTGAAGCACGATGCGCGAGCTCGACCCGCTCTGAAAGCCCACGACCGATTCGGGCTGCGAGTACAGGAACTCGCGCGGACCGGTCCACACGAGATTCCCTGGCTGGTAGACGCCCGTCGCTGTCGGCGAAGCCAGCCGGTCCGCCCGACCGGTTCCGGCGTCGATCAACAGAGTCGCCGTCGGCTTGCCGACCTCGAGAGGCGTTTCCGTCGCCGCCACGGTTCTCCCGTCCGGCGACCAGCGCGGATGCACGAGGGCCCCGGGGAAACGCGCGAGCTCCCGGATCCGGCTTCCGTCTGGCCCCGCCGTGCCGACGACGCTGGTCGTTCCGCCGGCGGCCGTCGGGAGCGAAGTCCCCGTAGACGGCATCGTTGACCAGCTTTCGCGCCTCGCCGCCGAACGTCGGGACCCGGTGGAGCGAGCTTCGGCTTCCTTCGCGGCGGGCGAAAAGAATCACGGTGCCGTCGGGCGAGAAGCGCGGGTACTCGTCTTCTCCCTCGGTGAGCGGCACCTCGTTGCCGGAACCGAGCTGCTTGATCCAGATGCGGCGGCGTCCCTCGCGGGCGGAGCTGAACGCGACCATCTTGCCGTCCGGTGACGCGGCCGGCGACGAGTCGTGGCCCGAGAAGGTCAGGTAGCGGACGACCGGCACCGCGGGGGGCCGCGGCCGCAGCCACCACGCCGCGGCGGCGCCGAGGGCGACGAGTGCCGCCGCCAGGCCAACGCGCAGCACGCGCTTCCGGGTCGCGCGAATCCTTCCCGCCTCCCGATCTGTTTTCGACGGGGCCGTCCGGCCGACGGCCAGCTCCAGGTCGCGCGCGAGATCGCGCGTGGCCGCGTAGCGTTCTGCGGGATCTTTCGCGAGGCACCGTTCGAGGATCCATGTGACCGGCTCCGAGACGCGCGGGTTGCGTTCCTGGATCGAGACCGGCTCGTCCTCGATCACCGCGGCCATCGTCTGAGCGCCGGTCGGGCGGCGAAACGGGGCTTCGCCGGTCAGGAGCTCGTACACGACGCAGCCGAGCGAGAACTGGTCCGAACGCGCGTCCGCCGTCTCGCCGCGCACCTGCTCGGGAGACATGTAGCCGACGGTCCCCATCACGAGCCCCGGTGTCGTGGCCGGCGCCGCACCCGAGGCTCCCGTCGCAACGCCCATGGGATCGGCCAGCTTGGCGAGGCCGAAGTCCAGGATCTTGACCTGGCCGTCGTTGGTCAGGAACAGATTCGCGGGCTTGATGTCGCGGTGCACGATGCCGCGCTCGTGCGCCGCCGCCAGGCCGCGGGCCGCCTGCACGGAGCATTCGAGAGCCTTCTTGACCGGCATCGGTCCCTGCGCCATCCGCTCCGCGAGCGTCTGACCTTCGAGGAGCTCGGTCACGATGTAAGCGAGCCCACGCTCCCGCCCGACGTCGTAGAGCGCGACGATGTGAGGGTGATTCAGCGCCGAGGCGGCCCGGGCCTCCTGCTCGAACCGGGTGAGGCGATCCGGGTTCCGGGCGAGATCGGCAGGTAGCACCTTGATCGCCACGTCGCGCGCGAGCCGCGTGTCGCGGGCGCGATAGATCTCGCCCATTCCGCCGACGCCGATCAAATCCGTGATCTCGTATGGTCCGAGGCGCGTGCCGGCCGCGAGCACGGCGGTGCCGGCCTCGGCGCCCAGGATCGAGGACTCCAGGAAGCTGCCCGCCCGGTCGTGCGAGGTCAAGAGCGACTCGACCTCGACGCGAAGCTCCGGATCATCCCCGCAGGCGGAGTCGAGAAACCGTGCTCGCTCCTCGCCTGGGGGACGTTCGAGCGCATCGTGGAACAGGCGCCGGACGTTTTTCCAGCGCTCGGCCGCCCGTTCCGATAGGGGCCGTTCCGGTGGGGGCGGGTCAGCCACGGTGGCCGGCCGAGCGCGAGCTCTCGGTCTCCTCGAGCCGCCGATGGAGCCATGCGCGCGCGAGGCTCCAGTCGCGCTTCACGGTCGCCGTCGAGATCTTCAGGACCGATGCGGTCTCGGCCACCGAGAGGCCCCCGAAGAACCGGAGTTCGACGATCCGGGCGTGCCGCGGGTCGAGCTCGGCCAGGCGGTCGAGCGCATCGTCCAAGGAGAGCAGGTCGAGCTCGTTCTTCCCTTCGATGGCGACTTCGTCGTCCAGCTTCACGCGCGTCCAGTTTCCCGCGCGCTTGGCGGCGGCGCGCTTGCGCGCATGGTCGACGAGGATGCGGCGCATCGCCTGCGCGGCCGCCGCGAAGAATTCGGCGCGGCTCTGCCAGGGGACGCGCCGCGGCTGCGCGAGACGCAGATAGACCTCGTGGACGAGGGCCGTGGGCTGGAGCGTGTGCCCGGCGCGCTCGCTGCGGAGCTGGCGGGCGGCCTGGCGGCGCAGCTCGTCGTAGACGATCGGCAGCAGGCGGTCGCGAGCTTCGAGGTCGCCTTTCGCCCACGCCTGCAGCATGCCGGTCAACGACTCTCCCGAACCGCTCGCCCTGGCCGCCATGGAACTGCAGGAAATTAGATCATTTCGGCCCGCCCGCCGGAATGCAGGTCGTCCCGGAGGCGCAAAACGTGCAGATTTGTTCGGACCGCGCCGGTGGGCGCGCGAGACAGGGTCCCCGGAAATGGGGGAAATGGGGACAGACTTATATTTCCGCGATGAAGGAGTAACTGCTATGCAGAAGATCACGCCGATGCTCTGGTTCGACAATCGGGCCGAGGAAGCCGCGCGCTTCTACACCTCGATTTTCGACGGCTCGAAGATCAAGACCATCACGCGCTACGGAGATTCGGGCGCGCAGGCGTCCGGGCGGCCGAAGGGTTCCGTCATGACGGTCGCGTTCGAGCTCGAGGGACAGGACTTCGTGGCGCTGAACGGCGGCCCGCAGTTCAAGTTCAGCGAAGCCATTTCGTTCGTCATCAACTGCCAGAGGCAGAAAGAAGTCGACGAGCTGTGGGCGAAACTGACCGCCGACGGCGGCCAGCCGGGTCCGTGCGGCTGGCTCAAGGACAAGTTCGGCCTGTCGTGGCAGGTCGTCCCGACGGTGCTGAACGAGCTGCTGGAGAGCAAGGATCCGGGAAAATCCGAGAGAGTCATGGCCGCCATGCTCAACATGACGAAG
>QHVV01000134.1:0-4012 GCA_003222385.1 Acidobacteriota bacterium | reverse complement strand
GTCGGCGTGGGGGTCACCGCTCCCTGCGGCTCCGCGTAGATGAAATCGTCCATCACGACGACGTCGGTGCCCGATGGGGCGTCGTTCGGTCCGAGCGCCGAGTTCCCGCTCGTGATTCGGACCCGTCCGACGCGCTCGCCCGCATTGAAAACGACGCCCAGGAAACTCAAATTCTCGCTGCCGATCAAGGCCGGAACGAAAAAGGTTCCAAGAGAGTTATTCATCTCGTCGAAGAACTGGATCGACGTGGTAGAGAGATTGTCCACGTCGGTGAAGACGGCACCGAAACCGGAGGTCGTCGCCGGCGTCGTAGAGCCGGGGACGAAGAAATTGACGTCGACGATGGTGCTGCCGAGCGCGGTGAACAGCCGCTGCGGCGAGAACGTCTGGAAGATCATCGGGTAGGTCGCGTTGATGTTGCCGAACTCGACCGCTGTACCGCTGGCAGCGGTCGCGCTGACCTGGAAACCGGTGCCCGGCGTCGAGAAGACGACCCCGCGCGGAGAGTTCACGTTGAAGAAGTTCGCCGGCAGATTGCTCGGCGCAGACAGAGCGTCGGGCACGCCGTCCCAGTTGATCTCCCGGCGCCCGCTCGGGAAGGACCCTGCGACATTCGCGTTCAACGCCCCGAGAGCGGTCCGATACGCGTCGACGGTCGCCTGGATGCCCGCGGCGTTCGCCCCGGACGCGCTGAATGTGACCGCAGCGCCGAACGCGGTCGGAGAGACGAGACCGAAAACCGCCGCAAAAATGAGCCGGTTTCTCATGTTTCCTCCGCCGCTGCGTTCGCGGCCGGTCGGCATTTTATGTTCGCAACGTCCGTGGGTAGAGGGTCTGGGGGTCAGGTCTCCACTTGCCACATTGAGGGTCGGGTCACCACATACGCATTCGACGGAGCCCGCGGCCCCGTTAGCGCGGTATCCCGATCCTCCGCACGATCTCCTGGAACCGCGGCTCCGAGCGCACCCCGTCCCAGACGGCGTCGACGTTCGCGTAGACGAGCAACCCGGCGCGTCCTTCATAGGCCTTCTCGAGCCAGCGGAGCGTCTCCTCCTGATCCCACCCGGAGTACGCCATCGCGAAGTCGTGCTCGGAAATGAACCGCCGCTCGAGCAGCTTCGTCATCGCGTCGACCGTCTTCTGCGCCGCGGCGCGATCCCCCATCATCCCGTAGGCGCGCGCGAGCGCCGCCCGCGGCAGCATCTCGTTGGGCGACGCGTCGCTCGCCCGCTGCGCCGCCGCGATCGCCTCGCCGAACCTCCCCTTCGCCTCGTACGCGGAGATCGCGAACGTGCAGAAACCGGTGACGGTGGGATCTGAAGCGCGAGTCCGCTCGAACTGCGCGATCGCGTCGTCGTACCTCCGCGCGTAGTAGAGGAGCCGCGCGCGCAGACACCCCGAGCTCGAGCTCACCGGGTCGAGGTCGCCGACCCGATCCGCCTCCCGGATGGCCTCGGCGGCCTTCCCCTGCGCCGCGAGGAAGAGGCCGTTCGCCTGGTGAACGAGGGTCGAGCTGGGATTCCGCTCGACCGCGCGCCGGTACTCCGCTCCCGCGCCCGGAAAATCGAACTCGTAAAAAAGCTTGACCTGCGCGAGCGACGCGTACCCTTCGGCGAGGTTCGGATCGAGCGCGAGCGCCCGGTCGATCGCCGCCCGCGCCTTCGGCATGACCTCCCGCGGCGGCCGCGCGCGCCCGGCGAGCTGGATGTCCGAGTCCGCAAGCCCGGCGTACGCCATCGCGGACTGAGGATCCTTCGCGATCGCGCGGTTGAAGTACTCGGCGGCGCGCGCGAGCGACTCCGGAGTGAAGCGCGAGAACGCGATCCGGCCCTGGAGGTAGAGCTGGTACGCCTCGGGATCGACCGGTCCACGGCTCGCGAGCTGTGAGCTCTCCTCCGGCGCGACCTTGACGCGCACCTCGCGCACGATCGCGCTCGCGACGTCGCTCTGGAGCGAGAGGATGTCGCGCAGGTCGCGGTCGTAGCTCTCCGCCCACATCTGATGCTCGGTCGCGTCGCTCAAGCGCGCGTTGATGCGGACGCGATCGCCGGCGCGCAGGACCGACCCCTCGACGACCGCGTCCACTTGGAGATCCTTCGCGATTTCCGGCAGGGACTTCTTCGAGCCTTTGTAGCGCATGACCGACGTGCGCGAGATGACGCGCAGCGCCGAGATCTTGGACAGCCGCGCGATGAGCTCGTCGGTCATCCCGTCCGCGAAATACTCCTGCGCCGGGTCCGGCGTGAGGTTTTCGAGCGGCAGGACAGCGAGGGATTTCACGTCCGGACGAGCCGCGGGAGCGGACCGCGCGCGGGCTCCGGTGGACTTCCAGAGGACGAAGCCCACCAGCACGGCCGCCGCGATCCCCGCCGCGACGATCCAGGACTTTCCCCGGGTCTGCGGCAGAGGCGCCACCGCCGCCGTGATGCGGGGTTGCGACGTCGTACTGATCGCGCCCGCGACCGCGCCGCTGTCGAGCTCGCGCATCAGTCGCCGGAGGTCGATCGCCATGTCGCGCGCCGACTGGTAACGCTGCTCACGGTCCTTCTCGAGCGCCTTCAGGATGATGTCCTGGAGCTTCGACGGCAGCGTCGGTTCGATGTCGAGCGGCGGCACCGGATTGCGCTCCAGGATCCCGGAGAAGATCACCGCCGCCGTCGGCCCGCGGAACGGGGGCGCGCCGACCGCCATGTTGTAGAGGACCGCTCCGAACGAGAAGAGATCCGATCGCGCGTCCAGCTCTTCGCCGCGGGCCTGCTCCGGCGACATGAACGCCACCGTGCCCACGGTGATCCCCGGCGTCGTCAGGCCGCTCGTCACGGTCGCGGCCGACTCCGCGTCGGTCAGGGACTCGGCGGCCTGGAGGATCTTCGCGAGGCCGAAGTCCATGATCTTGGCGAACCCGGCCGACGTGACGAACACGTTCCCGGGTTTGATGTCGCGGTGGATCACGTTGCGCGCGTGCGCGGCGGCGAGGCCCTCCGCGATCTGACCCGCGATCTCGAGGAGCTGCCGGATCGGCAAAGGCCCGTGCGTCAGCATCGTGTCGAGGTTCTTCCCTTCGAGGAGCTCCATCGCGATGAAGTGCCGGCCCTCGGACTCGCCGACGTCGTGGATCGTGCAGATGTTGGGGTGGTTGAGAACCGACGCGGCGCGCGCCTCGCGCTCGAACCGCACGACGCGGTCGGGCCGGTCGAGCGCCTTGTGGACGATGAACTTCAACGCGACGTGCCGGCCGAGCCGGACGTCCTCGGCTTCATAGACGACGCCCATGCCGCCCTCGCCGAGCACTCGCAGAACGCGGTAGTGGGAGACGATTTCGCCGATCATTTCGCCGGGCTATCATCCCGCACCCGCTCGGAAGCTACGAGGAGGTCGACTGATGTCTTACGAGACCGACCCCGCCGATCTTTTCGCCTCGGTCCAACCGACGACCCACCCGCTCGTCGCGAAATACACGATCACGCTCGTCAAGGGCGTCAAGGTCACGGTCCAGTTCGGCCTGACGACCGCCTACGGCCGGACGACGACACCTGTTCAGTCGCCGCCGGGCGGCGGACCCGTGTCGATCCTGATCGCGGGGATGAAAGCGTCGGCGACCTACCACATGCGCGCGCGGATCCAGTGGCCCGACGGGAAGTGGCTCGACACTCCCGATCAGACTTTTACGACCGGCGCGCTCCCGAACATCGCGCTCCCCACGCTCTCGACGTCGTCGTATCCGCAGAACGGGACTCCCAGCCCCGGCGTCGAGCTCATCAACGTGATCGACCCGACCGGCATCTCCGCCGTGTCGGACATCGCCGGCAACATCATCTGGTACTACGACAACGCGCAGGACCAGAGCTGGGAGGGCTACGCGTTCCCGATCAAGCCGATGAAGAACGGCAACTTTCTCGCGGCGATCACGAACCTGTACTCGAACAACGTGCCGCAGACGATCTCGTACAACAGCGTCCTGCGCGAGATCGACCTCGTCGGGAACACGGTGCGCGAGCTCTACCTCGCGGAC
>QHVV01000133.1:573-7217 GCA_003222385.1 Acidobacteriota bacterium | reverse complement strand
AGAGTCGAAGGTTTCTTTGCCGTTTCGTTTCCATTGTCGTTGTTTCTCCAGGCGGGAGAGTTTACGGCGACCACCCCTCCGTCCGGTTCCCTTAACCCCTCGCTAAGCCGCCGCCGACGCCGTATATCCTGTCCCGGCGTGGCTTTCCCCTCGCCGGAGCTCGAGATCCTGCGCCGCGGGGCGGTCGATCTGATCGAGGAAGAAGAGCTCGCGCGGCGGATCGAGCGGAAGCGCCTGACTGTCAAGGTGGGCTTCGACCCGTCCGCTCCCGACATCCACCTCGGTCACACGGTCGTGCTCCGCAAGATGAAGCACTTCCAGGACGCCGGCCATCGCGTCGTCTTCGTCGTCGGTGACTTCACCGGGATGATCGGGGATCCGTCCGGCCGCAAGGCGACCCGGCCGCAGCTTTCGCGCGCCGAGATCGAGGCGAATGCCGCGACCTACACCCGCCAGGCTTTCCGCATCCTCGACCCGGACAAGACGGTCATCGAATTCAACAGCTCCTGGCTCTCTCCGCTCGGCGCCGAAGGGATCGTGCGACTCGCCGCGAAAGTCACGGTCGCCCGAATTCTCGAGCGCGACGACTTCCAGAAGCGCTGGGCCGCGCGCCAGCCGATCGCACTCCACGAGCTCCTCTACCCTCTCGCCCAGGGATACGACTCGGTCGCCCTGAAGGCCGATGTGGAGCTGGGCGGGACGGACCAGCTCTTCAACCTCCTCGTCGGCCGCGATCTCATGCGCGAGGATGGGCTGGAGCCACAGATCGTCCTGACGCTGCCTCTTCTCGTCGGCACGGACGGCACGGAGAAGATGTCGAAGTCGCTCGGCAACGCGATCGGGATCGAAGAACCGCCGCCCCAGATCTACGGGAAGCTGATGTCGATCCCGGACCGGCTGATGTGGAGCTATTACGAGCTGCTGACCGATCTCTCGATGGAGGAGGTCGGACGGCTTCGGCGCAGCGTCGAAGACGGCACCGCGAACCCGCGCGACGTGAAGGCAGAGCTCGCGCGGCGCATCACGAGCGACTTCCACGGAGCGGATGCCGCAGCCCGCGCGGAGGAAGACTTCCGCCGCGCGTTCTCGAGAGGAGAGCTGCCCGAGGAGATCGAGACGCGGGAAGCTCCCGCGGCTCCGGGAACGGCGGCGCGGACTCTCGTCGCGGTCGGGCTCGCCTCCTCAATGCGCGAAGCGCGGCGCAAGATCGCGGAGGGCGCGCTCTCGGTCTACCCGGCGGAAGGAGATCCGCTCGAGATCCGCGATCCGGACGAGCGCCTCGCGTCGAAGGGACCGACGGTGCTTCGTCTCGGCAGGAGGTTCGTCCGCGTTGTCTGGACCCAGGGTTCCTAGGGTTCCAGGTCGCTGCCGACCTTGAACCTCCGACCCTGAACCCGGAATTGGCCCTGCGCCCGTCCTCCCGACCATAGGAAGAGGGCCAGCGCGACGAGCAGGAACGCGAGGATGCCCTGGAGCGCGACGAACGCCCCGAGCTTCAGGACGGCGAACCCGGGATGGACGAAGCGAACGAGCCACCCCGCCCCTTCCTCCAGAGCCGCCGAGAGAAACGCGCCGACGATCAGCAGGATCCGGGTCCGGTTCGGATAAGGCGCGAAGATCAGGAGGTGCGTCAGGAGAAGCATCACGAGCGCCATCATCGGCAGATGCATGTGCGTGACCTCGAGCATGGCGCCGGCCGTGCGCGGCGGGCGGAACCCGGCTTCGGAGCCGAGGTAGTAAGCCGCGATGGAGGCCGGAGTGAAGCCGAGGCGGGACGCGAACAGCGCCAGGTTGGTCACCCAGAAGAGCGAGAGGAGGCCGATCGCGAGACCGAGCGTCAGGCGCATCAAGGGCTGCGCCTGGTATCCGCCGCGCTCCAGATACTTCACGGCGCCGCCTTCGTCACGACGGCGTGGATGGCGAGCACGCGCCGCGCGGCCTCGGTGATGGAGCGCGTCGTCAGCGTGGCGCCGGTGACGTGCGCGAGCTTCCGACCGACGGCGAGGTCGTCGTCGAGACGGCGGCCCGAAAAGAGGTGGAGCCACGCCGGCCGCGGCAGGTAGTCCTCCGGCTCGTTGAAC
Source organism: Acidobacteriota bacterium (assembly GCA_003222385.1). Lineage (GTDB taxonomy): Bacteria > Acidobacteriota > Thermoanaerobaculia > UBA5066 > Gp7-AA6 > Gp7-AA6. The sequence continues at coordinate 5,136 of QHVV01000133.1, read as the reverse complement.
GCGATCACCTCGACCCCTTCGAGCGAGCCGTCCGGCCTGACCGTCACGAGAAGCGTCTCCGGCATCGTCCGCACCGTGTGCGTGTCGAAATACGCGGTTCCCAGGAGACCCTTGGGGCCCCGGCCGAGGTAGGCGACGACGAGCGACGACTCGACCTTCGACCGAGCGAGTTTGCTCGCCTTTTCCCGTTCGGCGTCGCTCAGGAAATACGTCTTCCTCTCGATCGAGGCGGGGGGCGGAAACGCCCTCGCAAGCGCCTGCTCCCGGGAGGAGTAGGCCGGCGCGGAAAGGGCCGCCGCGGCGAAGAGCGCCGCCGGGAGAGCGCAGATCACCCTTCGCCTCAAAAGAGCCACCCGAGCGCGAGGTTCCACTGGTCGACGCCGGTCCGCGCCTCGTTTCGAACGTCCTGGTAGTCGAGCTTCACGACGACCTGTGGGATCGGCCGGTACTGGAGACCGAACGTCCACAGGCGGACGTCGTTGCCCGGATCCGCCGCGTACCCCGCCGGGACCGCCTCCTGGGTGTCGAAGCGCTCCCATCGCGCGAAGGGGACGAGCGACGCCCGTCCGCCTCGCGGGAACAGGACGTCATAACCGGCTTCGACGTATTTTCCGGTGAAACGCTTCGGAACGGATTCCGCTCCCGACAGATGGTCGAGCGCATTGACCTCCGCCGCGTCGCCGATCGTTCCTCGCACCGCGAGCGCGCGGACCTGGACGCCGCGCCATCTCCACTCGGCGTGCGCGTCGAGAAGCGAGACCCGCGCGTCGAAGCGGCCGCCCGGTGATCTCCGGCCCTGCGCCGAATCCCCGGTGTAGCCGGATGCCCCGATGAGGAGACCGGGCACGCCGACGAAATCGAGGCGCCCCGTCACGGCGAAATCCTCGGCACGCGCATTCGAGCCTCCCTGTCGTCCCTCGACGAGGGGATCGGAGCCGGAGAAGCCGGCCGCGTCCAGACCGTCCACGAGATACGCGCGGTACGCGAACGGCCCGGCGTCGCCAAAGACGCCGACGCCGAGCTCGCGCCACGTGGTCGGGAGGATGCGCTCTTCGACCTCGGGCCGCCGCGCGCCCAGGAAGACGGGCGGTTCATGGAGCTCGTTGACGAAACCGAGAGGCAGGAGGACGAGGCCGGCTCGAAGGTTCACCCCGCGGCGGATCAGGTAGTCGAGGTACGCGAACTCGACCGAGACCTCACCCTTGTCTTCCGCGCCTTCGCCCGTCGAGGCGTGCTCGTACTCGATCTCGGAGTTGAAGAGGAACCGGTCGTCGAACTTGTACCCGAAATAGAAAACTGCGCGCGCGAGGTCGATCGAGTCGGCGCGGTCCGACGGAGCGCCGTCGTCCCGGCGGCGGTCGAAGTTCTGGTAGAGGACTTCCCCATATCCTCCGATCGAGACGCCCCGGGTGACGCCGTAGATCTTCGAGGCGGCGGGGCCGAGCCCGAACGCTCCCCGCACGCCGGACGGAGGCGCCTTTTCCGGGGCGGCGGACTTCAGATTCTCGATCTCGCGCGTCAGGACGTCGATCTGACGCCGCAGCTCCTCGATCTGCGCCCGTGTCAGCTCGTCGGCGGTCGACGCCAGCCGGTCGAGGCGATGCTGCAGCTCTTCGACTTTCTTCTCGAGCTCGCGGATCCGCGCCTCCGAATCCTGTGCGGCCGCTCCGGCCGTCAGCGCGACGACGAGAAGGACGAAGGAAACGAGCCGCTTCAAGAGACTCGCCTCGTCCGGGGAAACTCCCGGCTCGGTCGGAGCTCCCATCCAGAGCTGCACGGCACGACGAAGAGCGCGGCGATCCCCCGCCGGTCCGCGAAAGAAACCCCTTGCTTCGGTCCGAGGACGAAGAGCGCGGTCGAGAGCGCGTCCGCGCGGATGCCGGTGTCGGCGACCACCGTGACGGACCCGGCGAACCGGGCGGCCCGCCCTGTCCGGGGATCGAGGATGTGGCCGGGACGCTCGGAGACGCCGGACGTCGAGACCGAGCGGTCGCCCGGCGAGAAGCGGCAAAGCTCGCGGGACGAGCCGGAGCGCGGTTCGGCGACCGAGACGTCGTCCAGATCGGCGCGGCGGCCGCTCGACGTCGCGGTGCCGAGGAGAGAAACCTGTCCCCCGAAGTTCAACCGCGCGGCGACAACACGGCGGCGGCGCAGCTCCGCGAGGGCGCGGTCGAGCGCCTCACCCTTCCCGAATCCGCCCGAGTCGATTAAGACGCCGGGCGTTGCGAAAAGAAGCGTGCGCGACTCCGGCTCGAGACGGGCTTTCCACCAGCCGACCGCCTCCGGGCGTGCCCGCTCCGGATCCGGCGCGTGGCCGGTCAAGCCGAGCGGCTCCGTGATCGCGCCGACCGTCGGGTCGAAGGCGCCGTCCGTCTCGCGCGCGAGAGAGAGCGCCGCCGAGAGGCTCCGCCACGTCGCGGCCGACACCGGAAATCGTCTGTTTGTATTGGCCGCCGAAAGCTCGGAGTCCGCCCGCCAGTTCGACAGACGCCGCTCGACCTCGTCGACCGCCCGAAAAGCGGCGGCGACCGCCGCCTCGGTCGAAGCGCCGTCGGCTCCGAACGCGTCGATCTCCAGCAACGTCCCCATCGCGGAGCGGGCCCGCGCGACGCGGACCGCCCTGCTTCGGCTCTGGACCGCCACCGCTGCCGAGAGAGCCACGGTCACGGCCACGGCCCCGATAAGACAGAGACTCAGTCTCAACTGGATTGCATCCACAACGGGCCGGCGGCGCGAGTGAGACATCTCAGTGAACGAGGTGAGGGCGGCGTCCGGCCTTCGCGCGCTCGGCGGAGGCCACCGCTTCGACGACGGACGTCCGCGGCCGGCACTGCCGGCAGATGCCCCGCATCTGGTGGCTGTGGGAGAGCGGCAGGAACCCGTAACGCTCGCACACGTCGTCCTGCAGGCTCTCGATCCGGGGCTCGAAGAACTCGATGACCCGCCCGCACTCGTTGCAGATCAGGTGATCGTGGTGCTCCCCCGCGCGAAGCCGCTCGTAGCGGTAGCCGATCTCGCCGATCCGGACCCGGCCGACGATTCCGGAGTCGACGAGGAGCTCCAGCGTCCGGTAGATCGTGGCGCGCGAGATCTTCTTGCCCTTTCCGCGGAGCCGGACCAGGATCTCGTCCGCTTCCACGTGCTCGTGCCGGGCAAAGAGCTCGTCGAAAACGGCCTGGCGCTCGGTCGTCAGCTTCAAGCCGCGACGCTCCAGATATTTGCGGAAGATGTCCCGTTCGCGGGTTCTCATGCGATTGCGACTCAGTCTCAGTTGCAGTATTCTCCACGCCCCCGGGCTTGTCAACCCCGCGGCGGGAGGAACGTCCAAAGTCATGTGGCAGGGATTCACCATTGCGCTGCGGGAAGGGATCGAGTCCTTCCTGATCGTCGCTCTCACACTTTCGTACCTGAAACGGACGGGCCGCGCGGGGCTCGCGCGCGCTGTCTACCTCGGGATCGCCGTGTCGGTCGTCGCCTGCGTCGCGGCGGGCGTCCTCTTCTCCGAGGCGGGCAAGAAACCGGTCTGGGAGGGGATCCTCGCGCTCGCCGCGGCCGCGCTCGTCGGGAGCCTGCTCGTCTACATGAAGCGCGTCTCGTCGCGCATGAAATCCGACATCGAGACCCGGCTGGAGAACCGGGCGCGGACGACCTCGCTCTCCCGCGCGTTCTGGGGCGTGTTCGCGTTCACGCTGCTGATGATCCTGCGCGAAGGGATGGAGACGGCGCTCCTCGTCGCGACCGCGCTCTTCCAGATGAAGTCGACGGCCGTCGGCGCCGGCCTTGGTCTCGGGCTCGTCGCGGCGATCGCGATCGCGTTCGCGTGGACGCGGCTCGGGCGCGGCGTGGACCTGCGCGGACTCCTGAACGTCTCGGCGATCTTCCTGGCGATCTTCCTCGTCCAGCTCCTCCTCTATGGCGTCCACGAGCTCGCGGAGGGCGGCGTTCTCCCCAGCTCCCAGACGATCCACGACGCGACGGAGATCCTGGGACCCGACGGCCGCGTCGGACACCTGCTCGCCTACTCGCTCGCGATCGTCCCGACGCTGTGGCTTGGCGGGCTGTGGTGGAAGCGCCGGGCCGCCCGCGCGCATCTGACCGGAACCCGGAACGCCGCGTAGAGGTCGACCCCGGACGAACCTCCCGGTTCAGGACGGAAACTTGATCCGCCGGAGCAGGTCGTCGAATCTCTTGTCCGACCGCAGAGGGTCGAAACCGCGCTCGACCTTCAGGTAGACGAGCCGCGCCGCCCGCTCTTCGTACGCTTTCTCCAGCCACTCGAATGCGCGGTCTTTGTTTCCAAGACCGATGTAGACCCACGCAATCGGAAAGGCCGAGACGTACCGACGCTTCGAGAGCGTCAAGAGATCCGCCAGCGCCTTCTCCGCCTCCTTCCTTCGGCTCGCAACCGCGCACGCGTATCCGCGCAGCGCGATCGAATCGGGCTCGTCAGCGGCGAGGCGCTGCGCAACGTCGAACTCGCGAATCGCGTCCTCTGAAAGGTTCTTCCGGAGATATGCGAATCCGAGGTAGACGTGCGCGAGGAAGAAATCGGGCTCGAGCTCG
>QHVV01000133.1:0-527 GCA_003222385.1 Acidobacteriota bacterium | reverse complement strand
TTGATGATGAGGTTGAGCGGATCGAGCGCGTGTTCGCGCTGGATCTCGCTCACGGCTTCGTCGGATCTTCCGAGGACCGACAGATAGTTGGCGTACCACTGGCGGGCCGTCGGATAGTTCGGGTTCAGCTCGATCGCCCGCCGGAACTCTCTCTCGGCGCCCGGCCAGTCCCAGTCGAATAGGTATCGGGAGTCCGCCAGCAGAGTGTGGGCTTCCGCCATTTTCTCGTCGATCTGAAGGGCGCGTGTCGCCGCCTCTCGCGCCTTCGGCATGAACTCCTTCGGCGGGCCCGCGCCGTAGAACGCGATGAGGTGGAACGAGTCGGCCAGACCGGCGTACGCGAGCGCGTAGTGAGGGTCGCGCTGGATCGCGCGCTGGAAATACTCGATGCTCTTCTCGATCATCGAGTCCGGCGTGCGCTTGTTCCAGTAGTAGAGCCCTTTCAGGTAGAGGTCGTACGCCTCGGGGTTCTCGGTGTAACGTCTCGCGAGCCGTTTTTCCTCTTCGCCCGTGAGCTTCAGGTGCAA
>QHVV01000128.1:10934-19566 GCA_003222385.1 Acidobacteriota bacterium | reverse complement strand
AGGAAGCCTGAAACCCGCCTTGGCTCCGTCGCCGGAATAGCTTTCGAACCGAACCGTTCCGATGCTCCCGGCGTTATCGATCTCGACCTCGATCTTGAGGTCGCCGACCGAGCGCGCTCCCTCGAGCTGGCTGAACTCGAACACGACCGGACTTTTCGAGGACGGCCGCTCGATACCGGCATAGAGGATCTCGTGGCCGAGCCCGTCGATCGTCGTGAACGCGTACGCCTTGTTCAGGCTGGCGGAGCTCGTCCGCGCCTTGAAGGCGTCCCAGGTGTCCAGGAAGGTGGGCACGCCGTTACTCCACACCCGTGGACTCTTGACCTGGAACAGCCCGCTGACGGCCGGCTGAACCGCACGGACATTTGCCGTCAGGGCGTTCGAACCGGGCGCGCCCGCGGCGCTGGCGGCCGCCTGTGCGCTGACGGTGCACATAAGAAACGCGCACACTGCCATGGAGAGAACCAGAGAAATTGGACTACATCGATTCTTGATCACAACCCCTCCTTCCAAAAGAAGACGGATCGACCGACCGAAATTGGTTGGTCCCCGAGTAATGGAGGAACGCTATGGCGTGCTCAAGTACAGGTCCATCGGCCATAGGGCCGAGAGCCGAACGAGAAAAAGGACTAGGTCTTCGGGCGGACGACCTTGGTCTTAGGTCCGGGCCCACCTGCAATAGAGTGCGCATTCACTGTGCGGAACCCATGTGGCTATGCGCGCCTTCAGCCGATTGCGGTGATGCGCATGCTCTTCCGCCCGGAATACTTCCTGGTCGCCGTTCTGGCAACTACGGGTTTGTACAGCCCACCGCCGTCGGTTCCGCTTTACGTCCGCATGAGCCTGGTGGAGAGCCCTCTCGAGCTCTCTCAGCTCGACCGGTGCGAGCTCGCAGCGGACCTGAAGGGAGACCGAGCGGGGACCTGGGTCTTCTTCTATGGTCAAGTCGAGCGGGGAGCGTCGGGCTCCTGGGAAGCCCTGCGCGCGCGAACGGCGTGCGAGCCGGGACGGTCCGACGAGAAGGTTCCGGCGAAGCAATGGGGCTTGCGGGGTGCCCCGTATCTCGTGGTAGACGTCTCGGTCCGCCGCCGTTCTACGAATAAGCGCGCCGAGCGGCTCGAGCTGTCGATCACGCGGCGGAAGCTCTCCGGTTTCTCGCAGAAGGGTGAGCCTTCGTACGAACGACTCGAGGAGACCCGCATCTTTCCCCTCGAAGGTGCGGTGACGGCGGCGGTTCCGCTCCTGGTCGCGGATCAGAAGGAGAAAGATGCATTCCGGGTACACGACGTATTGCTCCGACTCCGGGCCTCGACGGCCGGGAAGCGGCCGGCGGTGGCGTACGGAGAAGTCTCCGTTCAGTCCGACACCCCGAGGGCGGACATTCTCTTGGACGGCGGAGTCGTTGCGCGGACGTCCGGCGACGGTCCGACGCTGGTCGAGAACGTCCCCGCGGGAGAGCGTGAGCTGCGGGTTCGAGACTTCTCGGGGCGCGAGGCGCAAAAAGTGGTTCGTGTCCCCAAAGAGGAAAAAATCGAAGTCGCTTTGAACCTCAGGGAGCAATCACGGCCGGCCATGAGCGGCGGCCTCATTCCGCTCGGTAAGAATCCTCAGGGCCATGAGGAGTATTGGCGACCGAAGGACGGGGCTCCCATCGTGAAGATTCCTGCTGGAGAGTTCCGCATGGGGTCTGGAGCCGGAGAGGGGGGGCCGGCGGAGCGTCCTCAGCGCAAGGTCGGCGTTTCCCCGTATCTCATCGACAAGACCGAGGTCTCGTGGGGCCAGTACAAGAAGTTCTCGACGGCGACCGGAACACCGCTGCCCGAAACTCCGCTCTGGGGCACTCCCGACGACTACCCGGTCACGGCCAGGACCTGGGACGAGGCGGCGGCGTTTTGCCAGTGGGTCGGCGGAAGGCTTCCCACCGAGGCGGAGTGGGAGAAGGCGGCCCGAGGAACCGACGGAAGGCGATATTCCTGGGGGAATGAGTGGGACCCCGATCGCTGCAACACACAGGACGGAGGCCCGCACCGGCCCGAGGGAGTCGGCGTGTTCCCCGGCTGCCTGAGTCCCTATGGCGTATTGGACATGACCGGAAGTCTCTGGGAGTTCTGCCAGGACTGGTTTGACGAAAAGTTCTACGAAACCGGTCCGGATCGAGATCCGAAGGGGCCGGATTCCGGACATCTTCGAGTCATCCGCGGTGGATCGTGGCTGAATCCGAGCTCGTTTGCGAGAACCTCGTTCCGCCAGGGCACGGATCCGAACTGGCGGAACGTGCTTCACGGATTCCGCTGTGTCCAGAGCGTCCCGGAGTCGATGTGATGAAGAGTCGACCGATCGGGGTGGTTTCTCGGGCGCTGCTGGCCGGACTTCTCGTGGCGGGGTTGACGAGTGAAGTCGAAGGCGCCGAGCCGCGGCGGGTCGTGGTTCGCCTGGAGGTGCAGGCCCATCCCGTGATCACGTCCGGTGCCAAAGCCTGCACCGTCTCGAGAGAAATCGCCGACGGAGCCAACGGATCGTTCTGGGCCTCCTTCGGCCAGGTGCATCCGGACGCCGATCGAACCTGGAAAGCGGCCGGCTCTGAGATTCGCTGCGGAGAAGGCGGTTTTGCGGGAAGGGAAGCCCGGCCGACCGGCTCCACCGGCGTGCCGTACTTCGAGGTGGGAGCTGCAGTCACCCCATCGAGGTCAGTTCGGACGCAAGGAGTTCCGGGATCCAAAAACTTGTTCAGCACGGCCACCGATGTGGCCGCTGTCGTGACCCTGCGCAAGCTCTCCGGCTTTTCCGCAACCGGCGAGCCAATCTACGGAGTACCCGTTCAGCAGCGCAGGATGTTCACCATCGAAAATGGAGACGACGCGCTCGTTCCCCTTCTCGTCCCGGATTCGAGAGAGAAAAGCGAGTTCGGAATCCACGAAGTCATGCTCCGTATCGATACCCGGGTCGTGGTCCCTCCCGCCACCGACTACGGCGCGATTTCGCTCCGGAGCGAGACCCCCGGAGCGGAGGTTCTTCTCGATGGAGGCCGGGTGGACCGGACGTCGAAAGAGAAGGATCTCCTCTTGCGGAACGTCCCCGTGGGCGACCGGGAGGTGCGCATCCGCGACGGACGCGGCCGCGAGGCACGGCGGATCGCGCGGGTGCGGAAGGATCGAACGGTCCTGGTCGCGCTCAGCGCCGCGGGCCGGGAGCTCTCACCTCCGCCGAACGCCTTGGTCCCGACCGGCAAGAACGACCGGGGCTACGAGGCGTACCGCCGGAAGCGGGATGGCGCGGTGATGGTGAAGATTCCGGAGGGCGAGTTCCACATGGGGAATCTCGAGACAGAGGGGCATCCCCAACCGCACACGGTCTACGTCTCGACGTTCCTGATGGACAAGACACCGGTGTCATTCGGTCAATACAAGCGGTTCCTCGAAGCGAGCGGCTGGCCGCTTCCTCCGGACGATCCCTACTGGGGAATCCTCGACGACCATCCCGCCGTCTTCGTGACGCGGGAAGAGTCCCGGGCCTACTGTGAGTGGGTCGGCGGGAGGCTTCCGACTGAAGCCGAGCGCGAGAAGGCCGCTCGGGGCAGGGACGAGCGGAAGTATCCGTGGGGCGACAAGGAACCCGATCCCAGCCTGGGAGTCTTTCGCCACACCTGGGGGTATGTCGCAACGGAGCCGGTCGGGAGCCATCCGGCCGGTCAGAGCCCTTACGGGTTGCTCGACATGGGCGGCAATGTCTGGGAAGCCTGCGAGGATTGGTTCGATCCGCACTACTACGAGGTCAGCCCGAAGAAAGACCCGAGGGGTCCGGCCACGGGGCGAAGTTACGTGGTGCGAGGCGGCTCGTGGGACAGCCGGCCCAGCGTTCTCAGTAGCTCCTGCCGAAACTTTGCCTACATCGGCTATCGAGAGGGCGACTTCGGCTTCCGCTGCGCGGCGGATCCGCCGTAGCCGGTTCCGGGTGTTCCCGGGAAGAGCGGCTTCTCGTCCAGCCCTCTCCGGATCAAGCGCCGACGATTTCGTTCAGGCCTTCGACGATCCGAAGTAGCTCCTCCGGCGAGACCCGGCCGATCCTCTTCCTCAGGCGCTCGCGAGAAAGGGTGCGGACCTGGCTCACCTTTACCCAGGACCGCTTCGGAAGCTCGTCCCTCGTCAGCTCCACGGTCAGGGGGAAGCCCGCTTTCTGAGGTTGGCTCGTGATCGCCATCGCGATGACGGTGCCCGAGCGTTCGTTGAAGATGTCGTGGCTGATGGCCAGGACGGGCCGCCGCCCTGCCTGCTCCCGACCCCGCGTCGGATCGAGATCGGCCCAGACAATGTCGCCCCTCAGTACTCGGGCCATGACTCGAGATCGTAGGACGCACCTTCTTCTGCGACCTCCTGCTCGTAAGCAGGGTCCAGCTTCGCGCACTCCCGGGCCAATCTGCCGCGGTCGAGTCGATCGATTTGAGCCTTGACCGCGAGCTGAATGGCTCGACTGCGGCTTGGAAACTTTCGTTCCGCAACCAAACGGTCGATGCGCTGGAGCAAGTCCTCGTCCAGAGTGATCGCGACCTTGGTGACGCTCATGTGACCCCCGGTATGATGTTCTATCATACCGGGGCCGCCGGCAGCGCGTCAGCGGAGGCTTCCGGCTGCCTTTTGTTCCAAGACGACAGCGGCGCCCGGTGCAATATCGCGCCGCGTTTCCTGGGTCCCGTCCGGCCAGCGGATTTCGAGCGAATCGATCTTCTTGGCGCTGCCGAGACCGAACGTCAGAGTTTTTTCGGGCGCCGACAGGTACGACTGACCTCCCGAGACCTCCTGCGTCTGACGCCGCCCGCGAACGACCGCCGTGACGCGCGCGCCGATCGCGTCCCGGTTGGAGCGACCTGCGCCGACTAGCCGGAGGCGGACGCTTCTCTCGGGATGATCCAGACGGTTGACGTAGACGCGCGCCGGCCCGCCGTTCTCGACGATCACCACGTCGAAAGCGGCCCCGCGCGCGACGAGCGGCGTGTCGAGATCTCCGCTGGCGGCCCCGAGCGGCCGGAAGCGGCCGTCTCCCGCGTTCCAGTACAGGATGGGCGATTGCCTGTAGGTGACGTTCTTCTGAACGGCCTGCACGGTCGGCTCGACGTGGCCGTTGGCGAGCAGGAGGTCCGTCCGGCCGTCTAAATCCGCATCGAAGAAGAAAAGACCGAACGTGAGGGACAGGAACGAGGTCGGTCCGACGCCGCTCCGCGGCGACTCGTCGAGAAACACTTCGCCGGTGTCGGTCCAGTACAGAGACTTGAGCTCGTTCGAGAAGTTGCCGATCGCGAGGGTCGTCCCGGCGCCGTTCTTCGAGTCTCCCCAGGCGACCCCCATGGCGCCGCGCGATCTCCCCGCGTCGTCCACGGCGACCCCGGCGGGTACGCCGACGTCCTCGAAAGTTCCATCCCCTTTGTTGCGATAGAGGTTGTTGGGGGCCGTGTCGTTCGCGACGACGAAGTCGATTCGCCCGTCCCCGTCGAAGTCGTGCGGGGAAACCCCGAGCGCCTTCTGGTTCTCGTTCCAGACTCCCGCCCGCTTCGTCACGTCTTCGAACGTGCCGTCCCCTTTGTTGCGATACAGATGCGAGGCCGTGCCGGGATATCTCTCCGGGGTGCAGTAAGACTTCGTGCGGCCGTCGAGCGTGCACCAGAGGTCCTTCGCGGCAGACCAGTCCACGTATCGGCACACGAAGAGGTCGAGGAGCCCGTCCCCATCGAAGTCGAAGAAGGCGGCGGACGTGCCCCACCCGGAGTCGCGAACGCCCGCGCGGGCGGCGACCTCTTCGAAGCGCCCGCCGCGGTTGTGGTAGAGGCGGTTGCCTCCCAGACCCGTGACGTAGACGTCGTCGCGGCCGTCGTTGTCGTAGTCGCCGACGGCGACACCCATCCCGTAGAAGACCGCCTCCAGGCCGGCTTCGCGCGTGACGTCTCGAAAGCGGGGGAGGCCGTCGCCCGCATTTCCTTCGTTTCGATAGAGCGAGAGCGACGATCGCTGACCTTTCGCGCGCGGATCTCCGGGCCAGAACGAGCCCGAGACGAAAAGGAGATCAGGCCTCCCGTCGGAATCGTAGTCGAGCACGGCGACCCCGCCTCCCATCGTCTCGGGCATCCATTTCTTTCCGGCGGCTCCGTTGACGTGGGTGAACGCGATTCCCATCCCGGCGGCCTTCTCCTCGAAACGAACCCGCGGGGGAGGGACGGGAGTCGGGGGCGCGGCCGCGGCCCGCTTCGGTTCGCGCCGGCACGCCGCGGAGACCGCAATCGCGAGCGCGCAGAGAAAGAGAGCGGACCGGAGGCGGCGGCGCAATGGAGCGGCTTACTTCGGCTTGCGGAACAAGTGGACCGGCTCGTAAGCCGTGCTCCGCGGCGCCGGCCCGGCGGCCGGCTCGACCGCCTCCCGCCGAATCGGGGGATGGGCGCGCGTCAGGTATCCGAAGTCGGTCTCGTAGCCCTTCTCCCCGAGAGAGGCGACCCATCCCGGCGCGTCCGCGGGCGGAGGCACCGCCTCTTCGTGAACGTGAATCGGCAGCGATTCCCGGTTCGCCCACGGATCCTTCCGGCGCAGGTCGGCGGCCAGGGCGCGTCCGGTCTCGTCCTCCTTGAACTTGCGGTAAGCCGCGGCGTGAACGGCGGCCTGCCGCCGGTCGCCCATCGCGCGATAGACCCGCATCAGGTTGTAGTGAGCGTTCAGGTCCTCCGGATCGATCGCGAGGGTCTTCCCGTAAGCGGCGGCCGCCTCGCGGAAGCGTCCGCCCAGCCAGAGAACCTGCCCGAGAGAATTCCAGGCGACGCGGTCGAGCGGGAACTTCGCGAGGACCTTCGTCAGATCGCGCTCCGCGTCCGCGAGCCGCCCCTCGTCGCGCGCGACGACCGCCCGGAAAAAGGCGGTCTTCGGCCAGTCCGGCCGGATCTTCTCGGCCGCCGCGAGCGAGACGGACGCGTCCGCGAGCCGACCCTCCGCGATCTCGGCCCGCGCCCGGTTGAGGAAGCCGTCCGGTTTGTCCGGGGCAAGAAGGGCGACCTTCGTCCACGCCCGCGCCGCGCCCTTCAGGTCTCCCTGCAGGAAGAGGCCGATCCCGTAATCGTTCCAGCGAAGCCAGGGCTTGTCGGGATTGCCTCTCTCGGGAGCCCTCGATTCCCCGTTACCGATTTTCGATTTTCGATTCACTCCTCGAACGGGCAGCCGGACGCGGTCTTCCGCGAGCGTCGTCACCGGGAGGGACGGTGATGCCGCGCCGAGCGAGAAGCTCGTGTAGTCCCGCGTGAACTTCCGGTAGTGCACTCCCGCGGCGAGCTCGACGGACCCGCGCGCGCCGTCCGGCACGCGGACGCGGTAGTGCACGACCCGCGCAGCTCCGGGCGGGATCCCGTTGTTGTAGAGGTTGACGTGGATGTCCTGCGGCTGCCGACGATCCATGTGGGCGCCTGTGTGGTCGACGACATACGTCCAGAGCCGGTCGGCGGCCGGGTCGAGGCGGCCCGCGGAGTCGAGGACGCCGCTCCGGAAGAATTTCTCGCCGTTTCCGACGCCCTCGAGCGAGACCCAGGTCTCGTTGGAGTCGGCCGTGCCGTTGGTGAACGGATGCCCGACTCCCCGGGTGCGGACGACCACTTCGAGGTCGAGGACTTCGCCCGGCGTGACTTCCGGCGGGCGGTCGCCCAGAACGACCACGTCGTCTCCGCGCCGGAGGGCGAAGAGGTCGACGGTCACGACCTTGTTCTCCAGGAACTGCCGGATCCGCTGCTGCGTATCGGAGTCACCGCGGACGAACGGCAGCGCCGTGTTCGCCGCCGGAAAGAGGTGGTTATGGACGAAGCCGCCGCGGTTGCCGAACTCCGCCGATCGGAGCGCGGGCAGGTGGCAGTCCCGGCAGGCCTTGGCCTGCGGCGGGTCGTAGAACGACCGGACGGCTCGCCCCGAAACCCCGGAGTCGTACCACGTGTCGTAATGGTTCTGTCCCCGCATCCAGTGGTAGTCGTTCAACGCCGGGATCAGCGCGACCTTGTGGCACGACGAGCAGAACTCGGGAGTGCGGTGGAAGGCTTTGAGAAAAGTCTTTCGATGGAGAGACGGCTCCATCCGGATCAGAAGGTGATTGATCGCCTTGAGCGTCTCGTTCTTCGCGAACGCGAATGGATACTGTTTCGACTCCTCGATGACGTAGGAGCCGTTCCCTCCGACGTCCTTGATCTCGACGATCGAGTGACATCCCATGCACGGCAGGCCCTGCTGTGCCTCCCAGGAATCGTAGGAGAACTTCGCCTGCGTGGCCGCGCCCATCTGCCCGGTGAACAGGACGACCGGATCGTGGCAACCCGAGCACCACTTCGTGCGCTCGCGACCGACCTCGTCCGCCATGAGCTCGACGCTCTTCCGATAGAACGGGTTGTTGAAAGACGAAAAACGGTGCGCCGACCGCTCCCACTGGTGGAACGAGTCGGGATGACAGTCGCGACAGTAGGAGTTGGACGCGAGCTTGCGCCCGTTGAGCAGCCCCTGATCGAACGTCTCCGAGGAAGACGGGAAGAAAACCGTGTCGCCGTTGCGGTTCACGATCCGCTTCGGCGGCTTCTCGAGCTTCGCGGCGAGGGCCATCGCCGCCAGAAACACCATCACCGCTCCTCCCC
>QHVV01000128.1:0-10920 GCA_003222385.1 Acidobacteriota bacterium | reverse complement strand
GGTGGGTGTGCGCGCGGCGGTGCAGGATGAAGGCGACGAGCGCGAGCGGGATCGAGGCGATATGCGCGATCCACGCGAAGCGGTTGGGGATCGTGGAGCCCCGGAACGTCAGGAAGAGCCCGGATGTCACGCAGACCACGGCGAGCGTGAAGATCGCCAGTCCCGCGATCTTGGCGCGCTTGTTCCACATCCGGATCATGCGTTTCGCGTGCGTGATCGCGAAGACGAAGAATGGGATGGCGATCGCGATGCCGAGCGCCAGGTGCAGCAGGAGCATCGCGTAGAAGAAGGCGGTGTCTCGCGTGAAGGCCGCGAGATAGATCGCGTTCGCCGCGATCAGCCCGAGGGGGATCAGGAGAATGCGGTAGAGCCGCCGCTGCCAGGGCCGGAGGACGCCGGAGGGTTTCGCCGGAGCAGGCCGGGAGGCCGACATAAGTCGTAGGCGATTCTAGCGCGCTCGCGTTTGCGATTTCCCTCTGGATAGAATCGCGATCACTTCCTTGCGCCGCGCACCGCGAGCAGTCGATCCGTCACACGGGTCCGCGGTTCTTTTTTCATGGATACGATTGTCTGACAAACGTTTTCAAACGGAGGTAAGCGATGAACGTGGGCACGAGCAGAATCGCTGTCGGGGTGGTCGGGATACTTGCCTCGGCATTTCTTCAGGCGCAGCAGACCCCGCTTTCGAACTGGACGGTGCCTGCCTATCGCGCGAACGGTGCCTCAGGCGGTCTGACGACGATGTCGGACGTCACGCCGGGAGTCGGGTTTGTCGGGGTCGCGCCGTGTCGTCTGGTGGACACGCGTCAGGCGGGTTTTCCTCCGGGCTGGGGTACGCCGTCGCTCGTCCAGGGTCAGCCTCGCAGCTTCGACCTGAACTCCGACCCGCTGTGTCCCGGGATTCCGGCCGGCGTCGACGCATACTCGCTGAACATCACGGTGACCAACACGCAGGGGCCCGGGTTCATCCTGATCTATCCGCAGGGCGGATCTCAGCCGACGGTCTCGACGGTGAATTACGTGGCCGGGCAGACGATCGCGAACGCGGCGATCGTGCCAGCGGGGACGAACGGCAGCGTCACGGTAATCGCGGGTGTGTCGGGAGCCGACCTGATCATCGACATCAACGGGTACTTCTCCGACGCGCTGGGCAGCAACCAGTTCGAGGTCAGGTCCGGTGGCGGTACGGCGATCTATGGCGAGAACACGGGCTCGGGCTACGGTGTGTGGGGAAACAGCGCAACCGGATATGGAGTCGTTGGCGGGGGAGGGGCAGGCGGTGTATGGGCGACCACGAGCGGAGCGGGTTCTGGAGTCTACGGTCAGAACACTGGCGGAGCGGGTTCTGGAGTCTACGGCCAGCACACCGGCTCGGGCTACGGCATCTATGGCAAGAGTGCCACTGGCTTCGGGGTCGTCGCGGAGACGGGAGGATCTGGGTCGAACGCCGCGGTCTACGCGACGAACGCGAGCAGCTCGGGAGCCGGTGCTTCGGGAGTGTACGGAGCCGCGACCGCGACCGATCTCGCCTGGAATTACGGAGTCCTCGGCGAAGCGAAAGGCCAAATTTCGGGGTCGGCCGGAGTCCAGGGACGGTTGTTGAGTCCGGCGGGCGCCGTCGGCCCCCGCGGATCCCTCGGTCGGCGCGGACCTCCGGACTATGGCGTCTACTCTAACGGTGACGCTCATGTCGAGGGAACTTTCACCGCGACCACAAACAAGGGATTCGTGCAGCCCCACCCGAACGATGCGAGCAAGGAGATTCGCTACATCTCGCTCGAAGGACCTCACACCGAGGTCTATTTCCGCGGCACGGCGCAGGTCTCCCAGGGCGTGACCCGGATCCCGATTCCACAGCACTTCCGCTTCGTCGCCGACCCCGCGACGTATTCGACTCTCGTCACGCCGGTCGGAGCCATGGCCACGACCGCGGTCGTCTCCGAGGGTCCGGAGGGGATCGTGGTTGTGGCTTCTCGAAACGTGAAGGTCCACTACGTGGTCTACGCCGAGCGCGAAGCGGTCCGAAACCCTGATCCGATCATCGAGAACGTTCACTTCCGACCGGATCCCGATGCTGATTTTCTCGCTCATCTGCCCGACTCTTTCCGTCAGCTCATGATCCAGAACGGAACCCTGAACTCCGACGGTACGGTGAACATGGAGACGGCGCGGCGGCTCGGCTGGGACAAGGAGTGGGAGAAGCGGAAACCACCGGCGCCGCAGCCGTCATCCGACTAACGTCGAATCTCCCGAGTGACCGAGAACCGCGGAGCGCCCGCGGTTCTTTTTTTGTGGATACGATTGTCGAACAAACGTTTTCAACGGAGGTAAGCGATGAACGTTCGCACGAGTCGAATCGCTGTGGTAGTGGTCGGGATACTCGCCTCGTCCTATCTTCTGGCGCAGCAGATCCCCTTGACGAATTGGACGGTGCCGGCCTATCGAGCGAGCAGCGCGTCCGGCGGGCTGACGGCGATGACCGACGTCACGCCGGGCGTAGGATTCGTCGGAGTCGCGCCGTGCCGGCTGGTGGACACGCGCCAGGCGGGCTTCCCGGCGGGCTACGGCCCGCCGTCGCTCAGCCAGGGTCAACCGCGCAACTTCGACTTGAACTCCGATCCGCAGTGTCCGGGGATCCCGGCCGGTGTCGACGCTTACTCGTTGAACATCACGGTCACCAACACCCAAGGGCCCGGATTCATCCTGATCTACCCGCAGGGCGGCTCGCAGCCGACGGTCTCGACGGTCAACTACGTGGCCGGTCAGACGATCGCCAACGCGGCGATCGTGCCGGCGGGGACGAACGGCGGAGTGACGGTGATCGCGGGCGTCTCCGGGACGGACCTGGTCATCGACATCAACGGGTACTTCACGGATCAGTACAACCCGGGCGTGTCATTCCATGCCGTGTCGACGACGGTGGCGCCGGCGATCCTGGCGGAGAACACGTCGACGGTCGCCAACGCCATCGCGCTCCAGGCAGTGATCACGTCCACGACGCCGGGAGCGTTCGCAACGGCGATCTCCGGCGTCAACAACGGCAACGGATATGGAATCTCGGGGACGAGCGCTAGCGGATATGGGGTCGTGGCGTCGACGGGCGGGAGCGCTTCCAACGCCGCCGTCTATGCATCGAACAGCAGCACAGCCAATTTTTCTTCTGCGGTTTATGGGCAGGAGACGGCCACCGGTCCCGGTATTTTCTACGGAATTTTTGGAACGACGAGTCAGGATTTGGACGGTTCTTCCGGAGTGCTGGGAGTCGGGCGTGGCGGCAGGGTCACGCCGGGAGTGGGATGGCCGACCGTGACCGGCGTCCGCGGAGAGGCTTATTCGGGCACAGGTGTGCTGGGTCTCAGTGTGCAGACTGGTGAGGTGGGATTTGATCACGCTGGCGTCCGAGGCATGGTGACAGACACGCTCGGCAATAAATTGGCTGATGGATTCCTCGGGTATGCGAACGGCAGTACTCATCTGGGCCTGGCTTCGGGAGGCGACGCGTTGGTCAATGGAAACCTGACTGTTACCGGGAACTTCAGCTCGGCGAACAAGTTTTTCGTCCAGCCGCACCCGTACGACGCGGGCAAGGAAATTCGTTACGTTTCGCTCGAGGGACCGCACGCCGAGGTCTATTTCCGGGGAACGGCGCAGATCGCGCAAGGTGTGACACGCGTCGAGGTTCCTCAGGACTTCCGTTTTGTCACAGACCCGCAGACCTATTCGACGCTCGTCACGCCGGTCGGCGGAATGGCGACGGTGACGGTTCTCTCGGAAGGGCCGGATGGAGTCGTGGTCCAGGCTTCTCGGGATGTCAAGGTCCACTACGTCGTCTACGCCGAGAGGTCGGCCATCAAGAATCCGAATCCGATCACCGAGAACGTCGATTTCCGGCCGATCGGCGATCGACTCGTACAAGCGGTTGCTGGTCCAGAACGGGACTTTGAACCTGGATGGCACGCTGAACCGGGAGACCGCGCGACGACTGGGATGGGAGATGCCGGACAAGGCGGACGAGCCAATTTCCCGGACGTCATCGAAATAACCAGGAGAGCCCGCCGGAAAAAGCGAAAAGGCCGCGGTTCGCCGCGGCCTTTCGATTGCATCCGTTGGAGCGAGATTCCTCGTCCCTTCGCTCCTCGGAATGACAGGACCGACTACGGCTCCTTCGCGGCGGGAATGTAGATCGCGTCGCCCGACGTGTTGTCCACGGCGACTCCGTACGCGAGGATTTTCCCGGCGCCGCCCTCGAGCTCGAACTGGAGGTAGATGTTCGTGGCGACCGCGCCGGAGCCGAGGATGTCGGTGACGTTCGCCTGGAAAGACGTGTTCGCGGAGACGAAGTAGCTCGTGTCGCCGCTCTTCGCGGTGACGTGGACGAGGACGTCGGCGCCGCCGATCTCCGCCATGCCGAAGTTCGACCGCGAGCCGGTCGCCGCGCTCGACTGGTCGAGCTGGATCGCGGCGACGCGTCCGGTCCCGAGGCCGATCACGCCGGACGACGACGTGGACAGTCCCGGGATGAAGAAACCGAACGTTCCGCCGAACTTCTCGACGAACGTCCGCGTCGAGACCACGAGCTGCGCCGTACCGGTCGGATGGACCCGGATCCCCGCCGCGGACGGGTCCTGGAGCCCGAACCGCGTGTTCAGGACGTCGAGGTTCTCGAGCGTCTGGCCGGGCCCGAGCGGGATCACGGCCGGCGGCGCCGGGGTGCCGGTCAGGAGCCTCGGGATCAGCGAAACGGCCAGCGTCGCCGGGCTCGCGCCGACGTTCGTCACGTACAGATTGGTCTTGAAGAACGTGTCGTTGTTCCCCCGCGCGTACGAAGCCTGGGTCACGATGACGTCGCTCGAAGACGGGGCCGGGTTTCCGGCCGGCTCGAACAGGCCGTCACCCGTGGCGTCGTCGATCAGGATCGCGAATGGCACGACCCTGCCGGTCAGGCTGGTCACCGTGAAGTCGACGCGGAAGTTCGAGGTCGCCCCGAGGCCGCGGTCGCCGATGATGTCGGTGATGAGGAGGGTCTGGTTGGCCGCGGCGTCGCGGGTCGTCGAGGCGAGGAGGGTGCCGTTGCCGTTGAGGAGGTCGATCCGCACGGTCACCGGCGCTCCGGAGACCTCGGTGAATCCGACGTTCGTGTGGAACTGCGAATCCTTGCGGAAACCGTTGGCGGTGGCCCGGCCCTGGCCGAAAGAGAGACCGGTCGTGCTGCGGAATCCGGGCACGAACTGTCCGAAGGTGCCGTTCGCGCTCTGCGTGTAGGCGCGGCTGGTGGCGATGAACGCCGGATCGCTCGCGGCGATCGTCACCTCGCCGATCGAAGAGTCGAAGCCGAACTCCGAAAAGATGATGTCGTTCAATGCGAGAACCTGGCCGGCGCCGACCGTGCGCGACGCCCGGACGGCGGTCGCCCCGCTCTGGCCGACCGGGACGTAATACAGCGAGAAGCTCTTGGACGCTGCCGTCGGGTTGTAGAGGCGCACGTCGGAGAGGAAGAACTTGGTTCCCTGCACGCGTCCGACGACCGGCAGCACGCTGCCGTCGGTCTGCGCCGGGATCGGGACGACCGGTTGACCCGGGACGATCGTCACGCTGAAGGCTCGAATCCGGCCGGTGTTGCCGGCGACCTGGTCCTCGACCGTCAAGGTCCACGTGCCGTTCGCCTGTCTGCCCTGGAACGTGGACAGCGGCTGGGCGGGCACGTCGGTCCGCCCGTAAACGGCGTTGATCGGCTGCTGCGGCGCGCCGTCGCGGTCGTGGAGAAGAATCGAGGTTCCATCCGGCCCGGTCAACCGAACGCGCAGCTCGCGCGGATCCGGATGGTCGATCTCGACCCAGACCTGGAGGCTGGCGACCGAGCCCGAAAGACCCGAGATCGTGGCGGTCGCCGACGACGATCCGGTCCCGTCGGGAACCGCGACGGGCGTGCCGACGAAGCCGCCGAAGCGCCCGAAGGGCAGCTGGACCGCGGCGAGCGTGTCCAGCCGCGGCGTGACGATTCCGTTGCGGGGGTCGGTGACCGGGACGCCGGTCGAACGGAGAACTCCGAGCGTACCGAACGCGGTCAAATCGGGCCGGACCTGGCGCACGAGGGCGATTGCCCCCGAGGCCGCCGGCGTCGACGCCGAAGTGCCGCCGAAGCCGACGACGGTCCGTCCGCCTTTCCCCACGGTCGTCCAGAAAGCTCCCGGCCCGAGCAGGGAGAGGTTCGTGTTCGAGTCCGAGAAGCACGTCACGAGGTCCGGTGTCACCGGCTGGTCCGTGCAGTCGCTCCACCGCACCGCCGGCGAGGAGATCGAGTAAACCGCCCCGACCGAGATCGCCGAGGAAATGCAGCCGGGCGCGGCGAGGGAGTGCGTGAACAGTCCGTTGCCCGCGGCGACGACGACCGCGATGTCGGCGGCTACGGCGGAGTCGATCGCCGCCGCCTCCGCCGGCTCCGAGGTGTCGCAGTAGCCGGCGGGCGTATCGTCGTCCGGCTCGGCGCCGAGGCTCATGTTGATCGCGACGATGTGCAGTTCGGACTTGTGCGTGATGGCGAAGTTGATTCCCTGGATGATGTCGGAAACGAAGGCCGTGTCCTTGCACGTCGAGTTGGTCGTGTCGGTCGAGCTGAAGACCTTGACCGCTACGATCTTCGCGTCGGGAGCCACGCCGTTCGGGCCGGCGATGATCCCCGAGACCGAGGTGCCGTGCCCGTCGCAGTCCATGGGATCATTGTCTTCGTCGGCCGTATCCATTCCCCCGATGACCTTGGAATTCGGGAATCCGCCGCCGCCGAGCGCGGAGACCGAGTAATCCACGCCGGTGTCGAGAACCGCCACCGTCTGGCCGACGCCGGTGACGCCGGCCGCGTTCGCCGCGTCGCTTCGGATGAGGGTTTGCGAAGCCTGCGGGCTCGTCTGGAAACGCCGGCGGGTCTCGTCGAGCGCGACCCACGCGACGTCGGGGCGGTTCGCGAGGCGGACGACGCCGTCGCGAGTGGCGGTCCCGGAGAGGATCGAAAAGCTCTCGGCGTAGTGTCGAACCCGGAACTCGCTCTGCGGGAGGTCGCCGACGAGACGCTTCTGAGCCGCCAGCCGGACGATCCGCCGAGCCGGCTCGCCCGCCGGGTCGGGTCGCTCGAGGAGCGCTTTCGGCGAAGGGGTCCCGTCGGAAACTCCCACGACCACCTGCACTGCCTGGTCGCCCTGGCCGAGAGCCCGGAGGAGCTTTGCGTTGGCTTTCGGCGCCTCCTCCGCGGAGATCGGGGAGAGCGCCCGCGCGGACGGGCTGACGGCCAGAAGGAGGAGAGCAGTGATCGAGGCCCGGAAGAGGTGGTAACGGAGCATTTATCCCCCGAAAGGTTCGCGGTTCTGGACGACAAACAGAATACCGTCCGGAGCGGCCGAATAATCCCGGGGAAGTCCGAACCGGCCTGAAAAACGATCTTTACGCTATCTTTCCGCGCCGATGAGGGTTGGATGAGGGCTGTCTTCGCGGATTGTCACGTGGGCCGAGAGAAGGGGGACGAAGGGCCCTTCTTAGAAGCCCTCGAGGCGGCCCGCCGCCGCGGGGCGACGTCGATCTCGCTCCTGGGCGACATCTTCCACTTCTTCATCGCGCACCCGAAGTTCGAGACCCCCGCGATCGCCCGTTTCCTGGAGGCCGTCGACCGGCTCCGAGCCGCCGGCGTGCCGGTGACCTACGTCGAGGGCAACCGCGACTTCTTCCTCCGCGGCTCCTACGTCGAATCGAAGTTCCGGGAGGTCTGCGACGAGGAGACGTTCGTGGAGGGGGGTCGGAGGTTTCTTCTCACCCACGGCGATCTCTTGAACGAAGAGGACCGGCCCTACCGGCTGTGGCGGGCGATCTCGAAGAACCCGATCTCCCGCGCCGCGATCGATTTTCTCCCGCGCCGGGCGGCGAACCGCTTCGTCTGGAAGGTCGAAGCGCGGCTCTACCGGTCGAACTTCAAGCACAAGACCCGGCTCCCGGTCGAGATGATCCGGGCGTTCGCTGCCCGCCGCTTCCGGGACGGCTTCGACGTCCTGCTTCTCGGGCACTTCCATCGGTCCTGGAGCGACGAGGTCGACGGCGGACGGATCGAGATTCTTCCGGCTTTCGTGGACGAGAGGCGGTGGATGGAGATTTCCGACGACGGAACGACGCGCCTCGTCGGCCTGTCGGAGTCCGGCCCGACCTGACCCGCCCGATGCGGGACTTTCTCGCGTTTCCGCCGGCCCGATCGGTCCGCGGAACCATCCATGCCCCGCCGTCGAAGAGCGCGACGAACCGGGCTCTCGTCCTCGCGGCGCTCTCCTCCGAAGAAGTGGAGCTCGTTCGTCCGCTCGATTCGGACGACACCCGCGCGCTCGCGCGCTGTCTCGAAGCGATGGGCGCCGTCGTCCGGCCGACGGCTGCGGGCCTCGCGGTCAAGGGCCCGCTCGGACGGCAGGGGACCACGGAAGAGGTCGTCCTCGACGCCGAAGCCTCCGGAACGGCAGCGCGATTCCTCGCTCCGCTCGCCTGCGCGTTCCCGGGGCGCTACGTCCTCACCGGCTCGCCCCGGCTCCGCGAGCGACCGATGTCGGAGCTCCTCGCTGCGCTGCGAGTTCTCGGAGCCGACGTCGAGGAGCGGGGCGCGGAGGGTTTTCTCCCGCTTTCGATTCGAGGCGGGAATCTCCGGCGTGCGTCGATCGAGGTCGACGCCTCCCGCTCGAGCCAGTTTCTTTCGGCGCTTCTCCTCGCGGCGGTCGCGGTCGACGGCGGCCTGTCGGTCAGGCCGTCGGGCCGGGTCGTGTCCGCGCCGTACGCCGAGACGACGCTGGCGATCCTCCGGGAATTCGGTCATTCCGTCCGCCGCGGCGCGTCCGGCGAGATCCGGGTCGAGCGCGGGTCCGCCTCCCCGGGATCCTGGGAAGTGCCGGGAGACTGGTCCTCCTCGCTCCCCTTTTTCGCGGCGGCCGGGATTTGCGGAGGCGACGTTTCAGTGATCGGTCTCTCCTGGCCGTCCCCCGACGCCGACGCGCTGGCCCTCGACGCGATCGAGTCGATGGGGGTCGAGGCCGAGAGGGAGACCGGTGCGATCCGCGCCCGGGCTCACCCGCGTTCTCTTCGCCCGGTCTCGATCGACGCGGCCGACTTTCCGGACGCGGTGCCGGTGCTCACGGCGCTCGCGGCGTTCGCCGAAGGGGAGAGCCGCTTCGCCGGAATCGGGCATCTCCGCGTCAAGGAGAGCGACCGCATCGCGGCACTCGCGGCGCTCGCGCAGGCGGCCGGCGCCACCGCCCTCGACCGTCCCGGGGAGCTCTCGATCGCCGGGCCTCCGCGCCCCGCGGCGGCGCCCGCGCGGCTTCCGACGTTCGAGGACCACCGGCTCGCGATGGCGGCCGCGCTCCTTTCGCTCGGGGTCCCCGGAGCCCTGATCGAGAACCCGGACTGCGTCGCAAAGTCGTACCCCGGCTTCTTCCGAGACCTCGAGACAATCCTTGTACGTGGATAGCGCGCGCTCGGGTGGAGGCTCCGGTGCGGGGCCCCCTCCCGAGGTTCTGCGCGCTCTTCGCGACGCCGTCGCCGCGGCCGCGTCGGGAGGGGAGACGACCGCGCCGCTTTCGGCGCTCGGCCTCGACGCGCTCTCCATCGTGGATGGCGACGGCCGCGAGGTGGTCCGACTGGGAGAAGTCCGCGGCGGCGACGTCGAGCGCCGGCCCCTCGACGCGGGCGGCGCGCGGTTCGAGCTGGCGCTCGCGCCGCCGGTCCGCGAGGAGGTCTTCGGTCCGATCGCCCTTCTCTTGGAGACCCTCCTCTACCGCGCGGACGGCTTCGATTCGTCTTCGGACTACGCGGAGGGATGGCGCCGGGTCGGCGTGGTGACGGCGGACCCGTCGATGGGGGAGCCCTTCCGACGGCTCGTCCGTTTCGCCCCGCAGAACGTCACGGTGCTCGTGCTCGGCGAGTCCGGCAGCGGCAAGGAGGCAGCCGCGCGCGCCGTCCACACGCTCTCCTCCCGAGCGGCCGGGCCGTTCGTGTCGGTGAACGTTCCCGCGATCCCGCCGGCCCTGCTCGAAAGCGAGCTGTTCGGTCACGTACGCGGCGCTTTCACCGGGGCGGAGCGGGATCGCCGAGGTCTGCTCGAAGAGGCGTCCGGCGGAACGATCTTCTTCGACGAGATCGGCGATCTCGGACTGTCCCTGCAGGCGAAACTGTTGCGGTCGCTCCAGGAACGGGAGCTGCGGCGCGTCGGGGAAAACCGGTCGCGGGCCGTCGACGTCCGGGTCGTGTCCGCCACCTCGAGAGACCTCGCGAAGGAAGTCGAGGCGGGTCGCTTCCGGGAAGATCTCTACTATCGACTCCACGTGGCGATCATCTCGCTGCCCCCGTTGCGCGAACGGGGCCGCGACGCTCTCCTTCTCGCCCGACACTTCCTCGACCGCTTCGCGAAGGAGTTCGCGCGCGGCCCTCTGCGGCTGACCCCCGAAGCGCAGCAGGCGCTTCTGGCGCACGAGTGGCCCGGAAACGTCCGGGAACTGCAGAACGCCCTGTGTCAGGCGGCGGCGCTCGCGGAGACGGCCGGCGCCGTCTCGGAGGAGCTGCTGCCTCCTTCCATGCGGAAGAGATCACGGACCGCCTCGGCGGGCGACTACCGATCGCGAATTGCCGCGCACCGCCGCCGGATCGTGCGCGAAGCCCTGGAGCGCTCCGGCGGCAACCGCAGCCGCGCCGCGCGCGACCTCGGGCTCTCGCGGCAGGCGCTTCTATACCTGATGAAAGAACTCGCCGTCACGAGCCCGAGGTCCGGGGTCCCGCGCCCGAAGGGAGAGACGGCTCCAAAGTAGAGTTCGCCGCCGGATGCAGAACACCCTCCGGCGGCCGGAACGGGCGAATCGAACCGCGACGCTTCTGCTCCTGGCCGCGTGCCTCGTCTGCTACGCGAACGGG
>QHVV01000083.1 GCA_003222385.1 Acidobacteriota bacterium | reverse complement strand
AATCAAGGCGCGGCGGCCGTCGGGCCGCCGCAGTGGCTGCAGATCCGCACGACGGTCGCGCCGATCGCCTTTTCGGGAGCGCACTCCTCGCAGAGGGGGCGGTCGGCGCCGGTACAGAGGAAGTGCGCAAGACGGTCGGTATGCGTCCGGCAGCAGCGAGGCGGGGTGCTCTTCGATTTTCTCTTCAGATCGAAGAGCGGTTTTAAGTCCGGCATGTCGTCCGCGACGACCGATGAACCGTCCGGCGCGAAGATGTGGTCGGTCGCTGCGAGCTCGCCCGTGCGGATCAAGTTCCGGATTCCGCGGCGGTCGTAGTGATCGTCTTCCCAACCGCGCTTGTCCACCCGGAACTTCTTTTCTCCGGCGAGCGCGATCACGCCCGTCTTCTCGAGCTCCGCCTCGGCGGCGGCCTTCCTCGCCGCCTCGGCCTGGAGCCGCGCCTGGATCCGCGCCTGGTCGCGTGAGGGGAAATCCATCGGGTCGCCGCATTTCGCGCACGGAAACCGGGCACGGACCGGAGGAATCTTGTCGAGAGAGATCGAGAAAGCCGAGAGACAGTTCGGGCAGGTGTAGTTGTACGAGGGCTCCGGCTCCGGTTCGCTCAAACGATCTCCGAGGGAAGAAAAAATCTTAGCACGCGATCCTGACGCCGCGCTTCAGCGCCGGCGCCGGCGCGCGGTCGGTCCTCGAAACGCGTCGCGCAGGATCTCGACCCGGGGGCCGTCGTCGGCCTCGAGGATCGCGACGACATCAAAGCGGCACGGCGCGTCGATCCGGCGCTCGCGCGCAAGCCAGGCCTCGGCCGTCCGGAAGATCCGGCGCTGCTTCTCGGCCGTGACCGCCTCGGCGGGCTGGCCGTACCCGACGCCCCGGCGCCCTTTGACCTCGACGAAGCAGATAACGCCGTTCTCCTCCGCCACGAAGTCGAGCTCGCCCGGACGAGCCCGGAAGTTTCGCGCGAGGATCCGGTAACCCGCCTTCGTCAGCCTCTGCTCCGCCAGCCGCTCCCAGTCGTAGCCGGCCCCGCGAAGACCGCGCGGGCGCGGCGGCCTTCCGGAGGCCCAGGCGAGAAGGCGTTCGAGGACCGCCCGCGGCGTCACGGCGTCGCACCGTCGCGAATGTAGCGCGGTCGCTCCCCTTTCGACCAGGGGTCGTACGTCTGCGCGAACGAAATCCGTTCGGCGAGCGGAGGGTGGCTGTAAAGCCAGAACCGCACGAACCGGCCGGGGCTCGGGTCCGCCAGATTGATCTCTCCGAGGATCTGGAACGACTGCGTTGCCGCTCGCCGCGAGTCCGGAATCAGCCCGTGGACGACCTCGAGGCCGTAAACGTCGGCCGCGTGCTCCTGGGCCCGGGAGAACGAGTTGATTGCGGGCGAACACAGCTCGCTCGCGACCGAGAGCATCAGAGCGAGCACCGGGAGCGAGGCCCAGTCGGTGAGCCCTCGGATCCTCCAATGGCCCCGGTCCGGCGGAAGCGCGCTGCGGAGCGCGAGATGGGCGAGGAAGAGGACCGCCAGCAGCAGTCCGGACACGAAGGCGATCGTCTTCGGGACGTGTCCGAGCACGTAGTGCCCCATCTCGTGCCCGAAGACGAAGAGCGTCTGCGGGACGGTCATTCGCGCGAGCGTCGTGTCCCACACGACGACCCTCTTCGAGGCGCCGAACCCGGTCACGTAGGCGTTGACCGACTTCAGCTTGCGGCTCGCCGCCATCAGGAACATCCGATCCCGCGGAATCGAGAGGCCTCCGCGCCGCGTGACCTTCTCGATTTCCGTGACGAGGTCCGGGGCCTTTCCGGCCAGAGGCTCGAAGTGGAAGAAGAGGGGATCGATGACGACCGGGGCGATGAAGACCACGAAGACGATGACCGGCAGCGTCGCCAGCCAGAAGTAGAACCACCACCTCCTCGGGCTCTTCGCGAGGATTCGATAGAGCAGCCAGAGGAGCGGCGTCAGGATGAGGACGCCGACGAGTTCAGCCTTGCACCAGTCCCAGAACCAAGATCCCCAGCCCTGCACCGACTGGTCGTACGCGAGGGAAAGGTGGTGGCCCCAGGCCGCGACCGGCAGCTCCAGGATCTGCCAGACGATCAGGAAGAGCGGGACGAAAACGAGTGCCTGCACGAATCGGTTGGCGGAGACGCGTCCGGCGAGGTCGCGGAACTTCGGCGCCACGCCGGCGGCAATCAGCGCCAAGAGGACGAGAATCTCCCACGCCTCCCCGAGGAAGTGGAGACGATACTGGCCGCGCGAGTAGGCGACGGCCTTCGCGTACTTCTCGGGAGAGAGCCTGTAAGCGGCGGTCGATCGCGCCGGGGCCGATACGGTCGGGGTCCGGCTGGCCGCGGGGATCTCTCCGAGAAGCGGCGGCGCGGCGTCACACGCCGCCGTCGTGAGCGCCACGAAAACGAGAACGGTCCGGAGGCGCCGCCCTACATCGCCGGAGTCGGCACAGGCGCCGTGGCGGACTGGCCGCACAGACGGACGCGGTCGGTCCGGTTCGTGTGGTACTCGTACGTCGCGTCCCGGACCCGAAGCGTGATCCGGTAGCCCGGAGTCAGGACCTGCGCGCAGCTCTCGGCGGCCTTGACGCAGCCCAGGCAGGAGTCGGGCCACGTCGCGTCCTCCTGCGCGACCCCGGCGATGTCGGACTCCGGGGCTCCGATCTTCTTCGCGAGATCCTTCACGGAGGCGCGGAACGCCTCCTGCCGGCTCTTGCTGTCGGCGCCCTGCCCGGAGGGGGGCGGCGGCGTGGCCTTGCGGTGGAGCATGCAGGCGGAAAGGGCCAGGCACAGGGCGATCGAAAGGGACGAGCAAACGGCTCTCTTCATTGTTGTCGTTCTCCTCGAAAAGTTTCGGGCTGCAAGGCGGGTGCCCGGCGTCAACCGCGTCCCGCCGTGTTCTCCCGCGGCATGGCTCTCCTCGCCAGCTCCAGGATCGCACCGATCTCCTCCTTGGCGTTGCCGAGCATGATCATGCAGTAAGGGCAGGAGAGTCCGACGGAGCCCGTCCCGGCCTGCTCGATCTCCTTCATCCGCGTCTGGTTGATCCTCGTCCCCAGCTTCTCCTCCATCCACATGCGCCCGCCCCCGGCGCCGCAACAGAGTCCCCGGTCGCACGTGCGTGGAAGCTCCTGGATCTCGAGACCCGGGATCGCGCGAAGGACGTTTCGGGGCGCCGAATAGATCCCGTTGTACCGGCCCAGGTAGCACGCGTCGTGGTACGAGATCGTCTCGCGGATCGGCTCGGTGAAGCGGAGCCGTCCCTCCCCGAGCAGCCGCTCCACGAGCTCCGTCGCGTGGACGACCTCGTACGTTCCGCCCATCGCCGGGTACTCGTTCTTGATGCAGTTGAAGCAGTGCGGACAGTTCGTGACGATCTTCTTCACGCCGTAGCCGTTCAACGTTTCGACGTTCTGCTGTGCGAGCAGCTGGAAGAGATACTCGTTTCCCATCCGGCGCGCCGAGTCGCCGGTGCAGGTCTCCTGAGTCCCCAGGATCGCGAAGGAGACTCCGGCTTCGTTCAGGATCTCGACGACCGCCTTCGAGACGCGCTTCGCGCGGTCCTCGTAGGAACCGGCACAGCCCACCCAGAAGAGGACCTCGACGTCGCGCTCCCCCGCCTCCGCCATCGACATGACCGGAAGATCCTTCGCCCAGTCGGCGCGTGCGGAAGCGGAGATACCCCACGGGTTGCCGTTGGTTTCCATGCCTCGGAACGCGGTCTGCATTTCCTTCGGGAAATCGGCGCGCTCCAGCACGAGATGACGCCGCATCTCCGTGATCTTGTCGACCGCCGGGATGATGAACACGGGACAGGCGCTCGTGCAGAACCCGCAGGTCGTGCACGCCCAGATGGTCTCTTCCGTGAGCCATCCGCCGATCAGCTCCTTCCGGCCGTCCGAAGAATCCCCGTCGCCCCGGCCGGACGCCGCCGCGAGGATGGCCGGCGTCGCTTCGTAGACCGCGTCGCGCACGTCGCCGATGAAGACCTTCGGGTCGAGCGGCTTGCCGGTCAGCGCTGTCGGGCAGACGACCCGGCAGCGGCCGCACTCGGTGCACGTGTAGCCGTCGAGCACCGATTTCCAGGAGAGGTCTTCGACCCGTGACACGCCGAAGCGCTCCGAGGCCTCGAGATCCGGAGTGCCCAGACGCCCCATCGGGTCGAGCTTCATGAAGAAGACGTTCGGAACCGCCGTGATGATGTGGAAGTGCTTCGAGTAAGGCAGGTAGTTTCCGAAGAACAGGATGTCGACGAGATGAGTCCACCACGCCGCTTCGTACAGCGCCGTGAGACGCGTCGCCGGCAGGCCGGAGAGCGACCGCGCGATCGCGGAGACGGCCGGCGCCCAGGCGCTCGCGAGCCTCGGGGCGAGCGCTGCCTTCGCGCCTTCGGCGAGGAGGTCCGCGGAGATCAGGAGCGCGATCAGGAACAGGATGAACCAGGCGTCGGCGGTCAGGTCGAGCCGGGGAGGACGCGCGAAGGCGCGGCGCGCGACCGCCATCGCGACTCCCGCGAGGACCAGCACCTCGAAGACGTCCTTCGCGAAGGTGTAGACGTCGCCGGCGGTACCGGGCAGAACCCGGAAGCCGGGGACGAGGCCTTCCACCACGAGGGCGACCGTGCGCACGAGAAGGACCACGAACCCGGTGAACAGAAAGATGTGGAAGACCCCGGCGTAGAGGTCGCGAAACATCCGTTTCTGCAGGAAGGCGTACTCGACCGTCTTCCGGATCCGCGCGCCGATCCGGTCGAACCGGTTTTCGGGAGAGGTCGCGAGCAGGACGCGAACCCGCCGCGACATCGAGTACACGAACGCGGCGATGGCGAGGAGGACGAGGAGTCCGAAGAATACGGGGCCGGGAACGCCGAGGATCGCCCGTTCGGTCGGCAGCGGCGGCATGGACCAACTCTAAACGAGTAGTGGACGGTGGTGGGTGCAGGTCCGCAGACCTGTCCCCACGACTTGCTCTATTCGGCCTTCGCGGCTCGCACCGCTTTCGCCACCTCCGGCACGGTCTGGAAGATGTCGCCCACGATTCCGTAGGTCGCGACCTTGAAGATCGGCGCCTCCGGATCCTTGTTCAACGCGACGATCACTTTCGAGGTTCCCATCCCCGCCAGGTGCTGGATCGCGCCGGAGATTCCGCAGGCGACGTAGAGCGTGGGGGAAACGACCTTGCCGGTCTGGCCGACCTGGTGCTGGTGGTCGATCCAGCCCGCGTCCACGACCGCGCGCGACGCGCCGAGGGCGGCGCCCAGCGCCTGCTGCAGATCGCGGATCAGCGGCCAGTTCTCCGGGCCCTTGATGCCGCGGCCGCCGGAAACGATGACGTCGGCCTCGGCGACGTCGAGCTCTTTCGATTCCGACGTCTCGACGCGGAGGACGTGGGCGCGCGGCGCGATCTCGCCGAGCTCGAGGGTCTCCACCCGGGCGTCCGGCGCGGCCTCGTCTCTCTCGGCGGGAAAGACGTTCGGCCGCGTCGTCGCGATCTGGAGGGTCGCGGCGCCGCAGTCGACCTCCGCGCGCGCCTTTCCGGAGTACACGGGGCGGGAGGCGACCAGCCGGTCCGCTTCCAGGCGGAGACCCATCACGTCCGCCAGCACTGAGACGTCCCGACGGGCCGCGAAGCGCGGCGCGACGTCTTTGCCCATCGCGGTGGCGGCGAGGAGCACGGCGTCGGGTCCCTCCTTCTGCGCCGCCGCATCGAGCGCTCCGACGTATCCTTTGTTGCTGTACAGCGCGAGGTCGCCGCGGTCGGCGACGTAGACGACTCCGGCCCCCGACTTCCCGAGCGCCGCGGCGAGCGGCGTGACTCCCTGACCCGGCAGCACGGCCGCGACCGGTCCCCCGACGAGACGCCGCGCGAGCCCCAGCGCTTCGAGCGATGCCTTTCGAATCCGGCCGTCGCGCTGCTCGATGAAGACGAGGAATTTCACGACGTCGGAGTGGTCAGAGGACTTTCGCCTCTTCCCGGAGCAGCCGCACCAGCTCCTTCGCCGCGGCCGCGGGATCGTCCGCCGGGATCAGGTGGCAGGCCTGGCGGGGCGCGGGCAGCTCGAGCTTGCGCCAGCGGGTCCTGGCTCCGGCCGGCTCGGCCTCCGGGATCCCGAGGCTCGCGAGCTTCTTCTCGACGATCGGTTTCTTCTTCGCCCCCATGATCCCCTTCAACGAGGCGTACCGCGGCTCGTTCAACCCCTTCTGTGCGGTCAGCAGGACTGGGACCGAAGACTCGACGACCTCGTGCGCGCCTTCGATTTCGCGGTGCGCCGTCACCTTGCCGGGGGCGACCTCGAGCTTCACGACGCTCCCGACGTGCGGCAGGTCGAGGAGCTCGGCGACCATCGGACCGACGAGAGACTCGTCGGCGCCCACGCCCTTCTGGCCGAACCAGAGGAAGTCGTAGCTCCCCTCGCGGGCGGCGGCCGCGATCGCCTTCGCCGTGGCCAGGGCGTCCAGATATCGGGAGTCGCCGGAGTCGATCCAGACTGCGTCGTCCGCCCCGCGCGCGAGGCACTCGCGCAGGCCGGTCTTCGCGCGCTCGGGCCCGACCGTCACGACCGTCACTCTGCCTTCGCCCGCGGCCTCCTTCGTGCGGAGCGCCTCCTCCAGGGCGAACTCGTCGTACGGTGAAACGATCCACTTGACGTCGGTCTCGTCCAGCGACTTTCCATCCGCCGCCACTTTGATGCGTGTCTCGGTGTCGGGGACGTAAGCGATCGCGACGAGAGAGTTCACGACGGAGAAAACCGCTAGACGGCCTTCAGGACCAGGCAGCCGTTCGTGCCGCCGAATCCGAAGGAGTTCGACAGCGCGTACTCGACCCGCTGCGGCCGCGCCTCGTTCGGGACATAGTCGAGGTCGCACTCGGGATCCGGAGTCTCGTAGTTGATCGTCGGGGGGAGGACGCCGTGATGCAGCGCGAGCGCAACGACTCCGGTCTCCAGACCGCCGGCCGCTCCGAGCAGATGGCCGGTCGAAGACTTGGTGGAGGAGACCGCGAGCTTGTAAGCGTGCTCGCCGAAGACCATCTTGATCGCGATCGTCTCGACTTTGTCTCCCATGGGCGTCGAGGTGCCGTGCGCGTTGATGTAGCCGACCTGCTCCGGTCGGATGCCGGCGTCCGCCATGGCGTTCTTCATGACCCGCGCAGGACCGTCCCCGTCTTCCGAAGGCGCCGCGATGTGGTACGCGTCGCCGGACAGGCCGTAGCCGACGAGCTCGGCGTAGATCCGCGCGCCGCGCTTCTTCGCCGCTTCCAGCTCTTCGAGGATGACGAGGCCGGCCCCCTCGCCCATGACGAAGCCGTCGCGGTCGCGGTCCCAGGGCCGCGAGGCGCGCTCCGGCGCGTCGTTGCGGGTCGAGAGGGCGCGCATGACCGCGAAACCGCCGACCGCGAGCGGCGTGATGACGGACTCGGTCCCGCCCGCGATCGCCGCATCCGCATCGCCGTACTGGATCATCCGGTACGCCTCACCGACCGCGTGCGCTCCGGTCGTACAGGCGGTCACCGTCGTCAGGTTCGGCCCCTTGAGGCCATAGCGGATCGAGACGTTGCCCGCCGCCTCGTTGGCGATCAGGGCCGTGATGAAAAACGGCGAAATCACGCGAGGGCCGCGCTGGAGGTAGTTCTTCTGCGTCTCCTCGATGATCGGCAGCCCTCCGATTCCCGAGCCGATGACGACCGCGATCCGCTCCCGGTTCTCGTCGTTCACCGGCAGCTCGGAGTCGGTCAGCGCGAACTGGGCCGCCGCCATCGCGTAGTGAATGAAGGTGTCCATCTTCTTGATTTCCTTCTTCTCGATGTAGAGAGAAGGATCGAAGCCCTTCACCTCGCCGGCGATCCGGCAGGAGAGCGCGGAGGCGTCGAACCGGGTGATCGGACCCACGCCGCTCTTTGCCGCGACGAGCGCGGCCCAGTTCTCTTCGTTGCCGATACCGAGCGGCGAGACGAGTCCCACCCCCGTCACGGCCACGCGGCGCGGAGAGGAAGCGCGAGGCATGGTTTGTTCAGTTTTGCGGGGAGTTCTTCTCGATGTACTCGACGGCGTCCTTCACCTTCTGGATCTTCTCCGCGGCCTCGTCCGGAATCTCGATGTTGAAGGCTTCCTCGAACGCCATGACCAGCTCGACGGTGTCGAGAGAATCTGCGCCGAGGTCGTCCACGAAGGACGCTTCGGGGGTCACCTCGTTCGCATCGACGCCCAGCTGCTCGACGATGATGCTCTTCACTTTTTCTTCGACAGCCATCCATCCTCCTTCTTGACGAGAGAGAAGCCGCCGTATTCTATTCGGAAAACGCAATACGGAAAACGCGAAACGAGAGGAGATGGCGGAGCGTTTTCGTCTTTTTCCGTTTGCCGTTTCCGGGGTCACATGTACAGCCCCCCGCTGACGTTCAAGACGGCGCCAGTCACGTAGCCGGCCTCTTCGGAGGCGAGGAAGGCCACCGCCGCCGCGACGTCCTCGGGCGTGCCGAGCCGCTGTACCGGGATCTGCTCGGAAAGCGTTCCGCGCGCCTGCTCGGTCATCCGGTCGGTCATCGAGGTCGCGATGAATCCGGGCGCGGCGGCGTTGCAGGTGATGTTGCGCGATCCGAGCTCGCGGGCGACCGAGCGCGTGAGCCCGACCAGACCCGCTTTGGCCGCAGCGTAATTCGCCTGGCCGGCGTTTCCCATCAGGCCGACGACCGAAGTGACGTTGACGATCCGGCCGTAGCGGCGGCGCACCATTCCCTTGACGACGGCCTGCGTGAGGAGAAAGGCGCCGGTCAGGTTCGTTGCGATCACGCGGTCCCACGCCTCGCGGGACATCCGCAGGATCAGGTTGTCCTCCGCGATCCCGGCGTTGTTGACGAGAACGTCGATCTGTCCGTGCTCCTCGAGCGCGCTCTTGATGACCGCGTCGATCGCCGAAGCGTCCGAGACGTCGAGGGCGAGCGCCCTCGCCCGGCCGCCCGCTGCCGCGATGTCGGCCACCACCCGGTCCAGTTGGTTCGTCGAGCGCGCCGCGGCGAGCAGCGTCGCCCCTTCGGCCGCGAGCCGGCGGGCGATCGCTTCGCCGATCCCGCGGGATGCGCCGGTCACGAGCGCGACGCGGCCGTCGAAACGGTTCATTCGGCCGGCAGTCTATCGTCCGCGTCCTGCCCAGCGGCGCAGCGCGGAGGAGATCCGTTGCGGAGCCTGTCCTGAGCGAAGGCGAAGGACTCGGGATGCTTCGGATCAGATCCCTCGCTTCGCTCGGGATGACGTCCTGCGGACGTCACTTCGGCTCCCCGGCGACGTCCGGCAGGTTCCGGCTCCACTCGTCCACGATCGCGCGCGCGATCTCGCCCATCGCCACCGTCGCCGGATGCGTCACGGCGTTCTCCTGGGCATTGGAGCTGCCGTCGGTCAGGACGACCAGGACGAACCGGCCCTTCTCCGTCCGAAGAATCCCGGAGTCGTTGCGCACGCCGGACATCGTGCCGGTCTTTCCGGCCCAGAGCGCCGACGACGAGAAGCGTCGGGCCAGGCGCGACCGGCTCGGGCTCGCCTCGAGATACTGGAACATCCGGTGCGACGACTCGGCGTCGAGAAGCTCTCCCCGCGCGACCCGCGCCAGCCACTCGGCGACTTCGCGCGGCGTGACCGATCCGAACTTGAGCCCCTTCCAGCGCGGCCCGGGGGCGGTCTCATCGAGCCACGGCAGGAGCGACAGCAGGCGGATGTGGGAGAAACCGAGCGACTCCATTCGCGCGTTGATCCGATCGATCCCGAGCCGCTCGATCCAGGCGTTCGTCGCCGTGTTGTCCGAGGGGCCGATCATCAGGGTCAGCATGTCGTTCCAGGTCGGGTTCAGGCCGGGATCGAAGAGCTTCAGCCAACCCGATTCCGACGCCTTCCTGGGCGAGGTCAACGTCCAGCGTTCCGCCAGATCGATCGAGCCTTCCCGGACTCCGGCGATTGCTTCGGTCAGGACGGCGATCTTGATGATCGAGGCGGCTTCGAAGATGTCGCCAGCGTCGTGCTCGTAGGCGAGGCCGCTCTCGAGGTGGCGCGCCGCGACGCCGATCCGGCAGCCGCACAGCCGCGAACCGGCGGCCACGGCGGCGTCGATCGGGGAAGAGATGGAAAATGCAACCGGACGGTTGCGCGTTGCCGTGCAGGCTGAGGCGAGGAGCGCCGCGAGAGCGAGGGCGGCGGTAAAGCTTCGTCTCAGGCTTCGCCTCCCCATGCTTCGGCCCGGATTCCCTTCTCGATCCGCCGCACGAGACCGGTGAGCACGTTGCCCGGGCCGATCTCCAGCGCCCGGTCGACCCCTTCCCGCGAGAGCGTCCGGATGCTCTCGACCCACTCGACCGGCGAATCGATCTGCCGGACGAGGGCCTCGCGCAAGGCTTCTCCCCGCGACGCCGGAAGGCCGTCGACGTTCGTGACGACCGGTATCGCGGCGTCGGAGAACCGAGTCGCGGCGAGTAGCGGCTCCATCCGTTCGCGCGCGGGCCGCATGAGAGGCGAGTGGAACGGAGCGGAGACGGCGAGCGGGATCGCGCGCCTGGCGCCTTTCGCGATGCAGGCGGCGCAAGCGCGCTCGACCGCGCCGGCGTGGCCGGCGATCACGGTCTGCTCCGGAGAGTTGTAGTTGGCGGCGGAAACGACCTCCTCCCCCGCCGCCTCGCGGCAGGCGGCCTCGACCGCCTCCGGCGGTAGGCCGACGATCGCGGCCATCGCTCCTTCTCCCGCCGGCACCGCATCCTGCATGAACTCTCCGCGGCGCCGCACGAGCCGCACCGCGTCGGCGGACGCGAGTGCGCCCGTCGCCACGCAAGCCGAGTACTCGCCCAGGGAGTGCCCCGCCGCGAACGCGGTCCCCGCGAGCTTTTCGGGAAAAGCCGCGCGAAGCTCCGCGAGCGCCGCGATCGAATGCGTGAGGATCGCCGGCTGTGTGTTCGCGGTCGCTTTCAGCTCCGCCTCGGGCCCTTCGAAGCAGAGGCGCGAGAGAGGGAAGCCGAGCGCCCGATCGGCCTCATCGAAGACCGCACGCGCCGCCGCCGATTGCTCGAAGAGCTTCCTCCCCATCCCGACGAACTGAGAACCCTGACCGGGGAAGAGGAGAGCGAGGCTACCCAATGCGTCGCAGCCGGCGCCGGGCTACCAGCGCAGGAGGACCGATCCCCAGACGAGTCCCGCACCGAACGCGGTCAGAAGGACCAGGTTCCCGACGCGGATCCGGCCCTCGCGCGCGCATTCGTCGAGCGCGATGGGAATCGAGGCGGCCGAGGTGTTTCCGTACCGTTCGATGTTCTTGTAGACCTTGGACGGCGCGATCTTCAGCTTCTCCCCGACCGCGTTGATGATCCTCTCGTTCGCCTGGTGGGGAATGAAGAGGTCGATCTGCTCGTGCGTGAAGCCCTGCTCGTTCAGGAGCTCCGACGTGACGTCGGCCATCGCTTTCACCGCGACCTTGAAAGTCTCGTTCCCCTTCATCTTGATGTACGGAAGTTTTTCTTCGACCTGCGTCGGATCGTTCGCCGGCCGGTTGGAGCCTCCGCCCGGCATGCAGATGAAATCGGCGTAAGCGCCGTTCGACTTCATCCGGCTTCCGAGGATCCCGTGGTCTCCCTTCGTCGCCTGGAGGACGACCGCGCCCGCGCCGTCGCCGAAAAGCACGCAGGTCGAGCGGTCCGTCCAGTCCACGAATCGGGAGAGGATCTCGCCGCCGACGACGAGGACGTTTTCCGCCTTGTTCGACTGGATCAGGCCGTCGGCCAGGTGAAGGCCGTAGAGAAACCCGACGCAGGCGGCCGAGACGTCCGACGCCGCGGCTTTCGTCGCTCCGAGGTTGTGCTGGACGAGGCACGACGTCGCCGGAAAGAGCATGTCGCTCGAGATCGTTCCGACCAGAATCATGTCGAGGTCTTCGGGCTTGACGTGCGATCGCTTGAGAGCGATCTCCGACGCCTTCGTACAGAGGTCCGAGAACTTCTCCCCCTCCGAGACGATCCTCCGTTCCTTGATGCCGGTTCGCGTGGTGATCCACTCGTCCGACGTTTCGACGAGCTTCTCGAGGTCCGCGTTGGAGAGGACCTTTTTCGGGACGGCGGCCCCGGTTCCGACGACGCGCGCGCGGTTCATTCCGTACCCGCGGCGTCAGGCCTTGACCAGAGAAGCTTCGCGCGAGTGGAGCTCGGCGATCGACGACTGGATCTTCTGTGCCAGCTTCTGGCGGGAGAACTCCGCCGCGAACCGGATCGCGTTCTTGATCGCCTTCGCGCTCGAGCGGCCGTGGCAGATGATCACGCAGCCCTGGACGCCGAGCATCGGCGCGCCGCCGTATTCGGAGTAGTCGAGACGCTGCTTGAAGCTCCGGAACGCACTGCGGGACAGGAGAAACCCGACCGAAGCCTGGAGCGTCCGCTTGATCTCCTCGCGGAGCAGCTTTTCCACCATCTCGCCGAGCGCCTCGGAGACCTTGAGGATGACGTTTCCCGTGAAGCCGTCGGTCACGATCACGTCCACCTTGCCGTTGAACACGTCTCGCCCCTCGACGTTCCCGATGAAGTTCAACCCCGCTTCCTTGACGATCTTGAAGGCTTCCTTGGTGCGGTCGGTTCCCTTGGTGTCCTCTTCCCCGATCGACATGAGGCCGACGGACGGCGATTCCTTTCCGAAGACGAGCTGCGCGTAGATCGAGCCCATCACCGCGAACTCCTTGAAGTGCTGGGTCTTGGCGTCCGGGTTGGCGCCGACGTCTAAGAGCAGGCAGTGTCCGGAGAGGTTCGGCAGGATCGCCGCGAGCGCCGGGCGGTCCACCCCTTCGATCGTGCCGATGACCATTTTCGCGGAGACCATCGCCGCCCCGGTGTGACCGGCGGAGACGAGGCCTTCCGCGCGGCCGTCGCGAACGCAGTTGGCCGCGACGCGGATCGACGAGTTGCGCTTTCGCCGGACCGCAGCAGTGGCGGGATCGTCCATCGTAATGACCTGCGGGGCGTCCACGATCTCGATCTGCGAGCCGCTGTACCCGGTCTCGGCGAGCAGTTTCTCGAGACGGGAGGCGCTTCCGACCAGAAGGCTCGCGATTCCGAACTCGCGCGAGGCGGCGACCGCGGCGTCGACGTTGACGTGAGGAGCGTGATCGCCCCCCATCGCATCCACCGCAATGCTCATTTAGCCGGGCTGTCCCATCCGAAGCACGGAGGAAGGATTATATCGGCGAGGCCCCGTCCGTTTGCGTCAGACGTTGATCAGCTGCTTGCCTTTGTAATACCCGCAGCGCGGGCAGACGCGGTGGGGCGCCTTGGCCTC
Source organism: Acidobacteriota bacterium (assembly GCA_003222385.1). GTDB lineage: Bacteria > Acidobacteriota > Thermoanaerobaculia > UBA5066 > Gp7-AA6 > Gp7-AA6. Next base: position 18,130 of record QHVV01000083.1, on the reverse strand, counting down.
GTGGCAATTCGGGCACTCGGAGAGCGCGGGCGCGGCGAGCGCGTCGTGGGCTCGCCTCTTGTCGCGGCGCGCTTTGCTGTGGCGGCGCTTCGGATTCGGCATGACTCGGTTCCTATCCTTTCTTCAAGACCTGGAGCGCTCTCCAGCGGGGATCGATGAACTCGACGACGCAGCTGCAGGGCGACACGTTCCGATCCGCTCCGCACTGCGGACAAAGACCACGACAGTCCTCGCGGCACAGCGGCTTCATCGGGAGCGCGATCTGGATGCGCTCTTCGACGATCGGGGCGACGGACACGACCGGGTCGTCGTAGAAATACGCATCGAGGTCGTCCTTGTCGAGCGAGAGCTCCCCCTCCGCGATGGGCGCACGCCGGTAGAGAAGGAGCGAAAACTCGTCGTCCTCCGAGAAGTCGTACGGCGCCAGGCAGCGGCTGCACTCGAGCTTTCCGCTCCAGGAGAGCCGGGCGGAGAGCGAGTGGCCTCCCTCGACGCGCGCGACCTCCCCCGCGATGCGGGCCGGAGAGATGTCGAGGAGCGGTTCGCGGCCGAATTCTTTGGTCGAGAAGAAGATCTCGAAGTCGAAGCGCAGGGGCTCGTCGACGATGGCTTCGAGCGAGAAGTTCGTGGGGGCATTCATGGTCGAACCGGGCATTCTAGCGATTCCGGTCGATGAGTCAAACCTCTGATACCTTGAGACCGCGATGAGAATCGCCGTCGACGCACGCGCTCTTCTCGGACAGAGCACGGGCATCGGCACTTACACCCGCGGCATCTCCCGGGCGCTCGCCGAGCGGGGCGGAAACGAGGTCGGCCTCTTCACGCCGCGGCCGCTCTCCAACCCCCCCTCCGGCAACGGCTCGCTCACCCTCCACGCCGACCATCATCGATTCGGAACCGTCTGGCTGCAGACGACGCTGCCCTCCCGGGTCGCCGCCTGGGGCGCCGACGCGCTCCTCGCCGCTCTGACGATCGGCCCGGTCCGAGGCGACCTTCCTCTCGTCTCGGTCGTCCACGACCTGACGGCGCTCACCCATCCCGAATGGCACAACGCGCGCACTCTCGTCGGCTTCCTGCCGCTCTGGGAGAGAACCGTCGAGCGCGCCGCGTGCTTCGTTTGCGTCTCGAAGACGACCGCGCGCGATCTCTCACAGCTCTATCCCGAGACGGCTTCGAGGGTCGCGATCGCGTGCAACGGAGTCGAGGAGGCATTCGTGCCCCTCGACAGTCCGGCCGACGCCGACCGAACCCGTCGACGGTTCGCGTCGGGGCGGCGGTACGTTCTCTATCTCGGCACGCTCGAGCCGCGGAAGAACATCGAGACTCTGGTCGCGGCCTGCGAGCGGCTCTGGGCCCGGAGGAGGTCCCGCCCGGATCTCGTCCTCGCCGGCGGGCCGGGCTGGAAAACGTCGGCGCTCGTTCGTCGGATCGCGCGCTCCCCCTTCCGGGACAAGATCCACGTCGCCGGGTACGCGCCCCAAGCGGTCGCGCTCGACCTCTACCGCGCGGCCGAGGTCTTCGTCTACCCCTCGCTCGCCGAGGGCTTCGGCCTGCCGGTCGCGGAGGCGATGGCGTGCGGGACCCCGGTCGTCGCCTCGGATATCGACGCGCTGCGCGAGGTGGCCGGCGACGCGGCGCTCTTCGCGCCGCCGCACGACGCGGTCGAGCTCGAGCGAACGATCGCGCGCGCTCTCGAGGACCACGAGACCCGCGAATCTCTCCGCCGAGCCGGACCGGAGCGGGCGGCGCTGTTCACCTGGGACAGCGCGGCCGAGCGCACGGCGGCCGCGCTCGCCCGAGCCGCGCGCGGGGTCGAAAGATGAACGACCGGCGCCCGGCGATCGGAATCGACGCCCGCAAGCTGAAGGACTTCGGGATCGGGTCTTACATCCGAAACCTCCTCGAGGCGGTCGCGAAGCGTCCCGAATCGCAGCGTTACCGCTTCCGGGTCTACGCCCGCCTGGCGGATGCCGAGTGGATGCCGAGCCTGCCCGAGAACTTCGAGATCGTCGGCGAGGACACGCCCGGGTATTCCGTGGCGGAGCTCACTCGCTTCGCGATCCGGCTGTTCCGGGACCGACTGGACCTCTTTCACGCGACGCACTACGTCCTGCCTCCTCTGCGCAGCCGCGCGGTCGTCACGATCCACGACATCATCCATCTCCTCTATCCCCAGTTCCTGCCGAACCGCGTCGCGCTCGTCTACGCGCGGGTGATGATCCGGCGGGCGCTGGCGCGGGCGGACCGGATCATCACGGTCTCGTACAACAGCAAACGGGACCTGGTGGACTACTTCGGAATCAGCCCGTCGCGCGTCGACGTCATCTACAACGGCGTGTCATCCCGTTTCCGCCCGGACGTGCCGATGGAAGAGCGCGGCCGCGTCGCGCGCAAGTACGGGCTCCGCACTCCGTACCTCCTCTTTCTGGGGGGAGAAAAGCCGCACAAGAACGTGCAGAACGTCGTCCGCGCGTTCGCGGAAGCGCGGCGGGCCCGGCCCGACCTCCCGCACCTGCTGGCGCTCGCGGGCCCGATGCCGAAGAACAGCGCGCGCATCGACGCGCTGATCTCGGCACTCGACGTCGGGAAAGCGATCGCGCGGCCCGGTCTCATCGACGAAGACGACCTGCCGGGTCTCTTCGCCGGGGCCGACGTTCTCCTCTACCCCACGCTCTACGAGGGATTCGGCCTGCCGGTCGTCGAGGCGATGGCGTGCGGGACGCCGGTGCTGACGTCGTCGACCTCGGCGCTGCAGGAGATCGCGGGCGGCTACGCGTACCTGGTCGACCCACTCGACGTGGATGCGATCGCCCGCGGGATCGTGGCGCTCTCGACGGATCCCAAGGTTCGCAACGACTTCGTGGAGCTCGGCAAGAAGCGCGCGCTCGACTTCTCCTGGGACAAGGCCGCGGAGAGGACCCTGGAGGTGTACGGCGAGGCGCTCGCCCGGGGCGGACGATGAGGACCGCCGTCGTCCACGACTGGTTGAACGGCATGCGGGGCGGCGAGAAGGTTCTCGAGGAGATCCTTCCGCACCTGCCCGAGCCCACCGTTTTCACCCTCTTCCACGTCCCGGGCTCGGTCTCGCGAGCCATCGAGGCCTACCCGATCCACGCGTCGTGGCTGAACCGGCTTCCCTTTTCGCGGCGGCACTACCGGCAATACCTTCCCTTCTTTCCGCACGCGGTCGAATCGTTCGACCTGTCCGGGTTCGACCTCGTCGTCTCGTCGTCGCACTGCGTCGCGAAGGGCGCGATCGCTCCACCCGGCGTGCCCCATCTCTGTTACTGCCACACGCCGGTCCGCTACGCGTACGAGCAGTTCGACGCTTACTTCCCGCGCGGCGAGACCCGCTTCTGGAAGCTGAAGAAGCGAGCGATCTCGCGGCTGCGCGAGTGGGACCGGGCGACGGCCGGCCGTCCGACCCGCTACCTCGCGAATTCCTCCGCGGTCGCCGCGCGGATCCGGAAGCACTACGGGCGGCCGGCCGACGTCGTTTCTCCCCCGGTGGACGTCGACTTCTTTCGCGGCTCGGACCGCGCGCGCTCCGATTTTCTGCTCGCGGTCGGATCCCTGGTGCCTTACAAGCGGTACGACCTCGCGATCGAGGCGGCCCGGGTCCTCGGCCGCCCGCTCGTCCTGGTCGGAAAGGGGTCGGAGGAGCGGCGCCTCCGCGCGCGCGCGACCGCGTCCGTAAGAATCGTGTCGGATCTGGATCGGGAAGCCCTTCGGGAGCTCTACCGGACGTGCTTCGCGTTCGTCCAGCCGGGAGAGGAGGATTTCGGAATATCGCTCGTGGAGGCGGCCGCGTGCGGCGCTCCGGCGGCGGCGCTCGAACGGGGCGGCGCTCTCGACACCGTCGCCGACGGCGTGAGCGGAGCTTTCTTCGCCGAGGAGACGGCCGACGGTCTCGCCGGCGCTGTCGAAAGGCTCGGCATCAGCCGGTACGATTACACTGCCGTGCGGGCCAGGGCACTGCCTTTTTCCCGCGAGCGCTTCGTCCGTCAGTTCCGGCGGGCGGTGGCCGATCTGGTCCCTCACGGGCGGCACGAGGGTCGCGATGAAGAGAAGGCTCTGAGCCCGCAGTCATGATCCGACACTCGAACCGGCGGCTGGCGGCCCTTTTCCTGGCGACCGACCTCGCCGCCACGCTGGCCGCCCTCGTCGCGTCGTACTGGCTGCGCTTCGAAGCGGAGATCATCCCGGTCACGAAAGGAGTTCCCGCCCCTTCCGCGTACCTGCGGCTCTTTCCGTTCATCGCGGTTCTCTGGCCGCTCGTCTACTACTTCCACGGCCTCTACCAGGTCCGGCGGAATCGCTCGAGCGTCGAGGAAGGGTTGGCCGTCCTCGTCGCGACGGCCCTCGCGACTCTCCTTCTCATCGGCATCGCGACGTTCTCGCGCGGGTTCGACTACTCGCGCGCGGTTCTCGCCCTCTTCTTCGTCTCCGACGTGCTCTTCGTCTTCGCCGGGCGGACGGCGATTCGCCGGTACCTGGAAGAGGCGTGGCGCCACGGCTACGGCGTCCGGCGCGTGCTCGTCGTCGGAGCCGGAAGGCTCGGGCGCGCCGTCGTGGACAAGCTCGCCGAGCATCCGGAGTCGGGACTCCGCTCGGTCGCCTTCGTCGACGACGACGCGGAGAAGCTCGGGGCCTCGTACCGCGGCGTGCCGGTCGTGGGGGGCACGGCGGACGCCGCCCGGATCGTCGAGGAAAAGCGGGTCGACGCCGTTTTCCTGGCGCTTCCGCTCGGCGCCCACCGCGCAATGCTCTCGGTCCTGAAGGACGTGGCGCGGACGGTCGCCGACGTTCGGGTCGTTCCCGACCTGCTGCAATACATCACCTTCCGCGTGGGCGTCGAGGACCTCGACGGCCTGCCGGTCGTCCACCTGACACAGGTTCCCCTGACCGGCTGGATGAGCCTCGTCAAGCGCACCCTCGACCTCGCCATCGCGGGGACGGCCCTCCTCCTCCTCTCCCCGCTGTTCGGGGTCATCGCGGTCGCGATCGTTCTGACTGGCGGCCCCGTCCTCTACCGCCAGCAGCGGATGGGTCTGGACGGCCGCCCTTTCGAGATCGTGAAGTTCCGGTCGATGCGGCCCGACGCGGAGGACGAATCGGGGCCGACCTGGGCCGGGCCCGAGGACCCGAGGCGAACCGGGGTGGGGCGGTTCCTGCGCCGCTGGAGCCTGGACGAGCTTCCCCAGCTGGTCAACGTCGTCAAGGGCGAGATGTCGCTCGTCGGGCCCCGCCCCGAGCGGCCCGAATTCGTCTCCGAGTTCAAGGAGAAGTTCCCCCAGTACATGCTGCGACACCGCGTGCGCGCCGGCATGACCGGTTGGGCGCAGGTCAACGGCTGGCGCGGAAACACGAGCCTGTCGAAGCGCATCGAGTACGACCTCTACTACATCGAGAACTGGTCGCTCGCGCTCGACATCAAGATCCTGTGGATGACGCTGCGCTACGGCCTGCGCCACCGCAACGCCTATTGAAATTGTCTGGGGGACAGGTTTTAACCTGCACCTCACACCGAAACGGTCAGGCGAGCTTCCGGATCCTTTTCACGCGCTCCTTGAGTTCACGGGCGACGCCCTCGTCCGTCGCGCGCCCCCCGAACGCGCTTTCGCAGTAGGCCTCTACGACCGCCCGGGCGTCGTCGGCCGACGCCGGGACCGAGACCCGGAAGAGACGCGCGACTTCCGCCGGCGGGACGGCGGGCGGAACGGAGCCCAGGCGCTGCGCCAGTGAGCGCCTCAACGCGAGGTAGGCCCTTGTGGCGGGAGGGATCACGGGCCGCCGGCCGATCAACTGGAACGCGATCAGGGCGAGCGCGCCGAGGCCCAGTACCACGACCACGGCTTTCGCGCCCCCCGGGAACACGGCTCCTTCGCCGGTCCCCTTCCAGAACTGGATCGAGCGCGCGGCGTTGCCGAACGAATCTCGGAATGCTTCGGTCAGCTGGACCTGGTCGCCGGCGTCGAATCCGAGGATCCGCCGATCGTAGAAGACCTCGATCGAGCGGCCGACGGTGACGAGGCGTTTCCACCACGAGACGCGCGCGGTCGCCGGCGGGATTCCGGAGGGCGGGGTCGGGTCGATCACCTGGAATCCCGTGCCGTCGAGGTCCGCCTCCACCCACGCGTGAAGGTTCGCGCCGCGCACGACGATCGCGTCGGAAAACGCGCCGATCTCGCCGCCGTAGGACCCGGTCACGAGCCGCGCCCGGATTCCCCGGGACGCCAGCATCATCGCGGCCGCCGAGGCGAAGTATTCGCAGTGACCCGCCTTCGAGCGTAGAAGGAAGCCGATCAGCGGATCGCCGCTGCCTCTCGGAGGATCGAGGGTGTACACGAACCCTTTCTGGAAATGCCGGACGATCCGGTCCGCGATCTCGACGGGGCTCGTGAGCCCGGCGGTCAACTTCGCCGCGTAATCGCGCACCTCGGCCGGGACCTGCGTCGGATCAATGGCGCTCTCTCCCGCTCCCCGCGGGTCCTTCTTTCCGACCGCGACCTCGTAACGCACCGTCACCCGCGCCGAAGTGACCTGGACCGCGCCGTCGGGCAGGAGAACCGGACGCCCCCGCTCGACGCGCACGTACGTCGCCCGGTACGGCAGGAAGAGGAAACCGCTTCCGTAGAGGTTCTGGTCGACGGAGAGCCGTGCGGTGCTGTTCTCGAGGGGAAGCGTGTCGCCGCCCACGACCTGAACGCCGTCGGAGCCGCGGTCCCGGCGCGAGGCGTGCGCGTTTCGGGTCCAGACGCCGTTGTGGTAGCGGGTAAAGACCGCTTCGCGGAGCCGGAGAAGGTGAGGCAGCGCCACGGGCGGATCGACCGAAAGGCGCAGGATGACCCGGTCGGAGAGCTTCGCGCTGCCGAAAGAGTCGAGGTCGACCCGGTCGGTCGTGACGGCCGTCGACGGAGTGTCCTCGATCCGGATCGGCGAGAGCGCATACGGCCCGTGGAGGCGCGGCAGCAGGAAAAAGAGCGGGCCTCCCAGCAGAACTCCGCCGACGAGCGCGGCGGCGGAGAGTCCGGCGGTCGGCACAGCGGTCAGAACGCGGATTGGAGGACCGTCCTCGAAGTCGGCGAGAACCGCGAGACGAGACAGCGTGCGGAAAGCGAGAACCGCCATGACCGCACAGTAAATGAGCGACGCGACGTGCGTCGAAGAGGAGACGGACCCGAGCACCAGCAGAAAAATGACGAGCAGCGCTGTGCGCGCTTCGCCCGGCCGCTTCAACGAAGCGAGCTTCGCGATCGCCGTGAAGAGAAGCAGGTGCGACACCGAACGCAGCAGTCCCGGTCGCAGCATCGCGGTCTCGACGGCGAGCCAGAAGAAGTAGGACAGCCCGATCGCGTTCAGGACCGCGTCGGAGAGCCTCACCGGTCGCCCCGCGCGCGCCCGGAGGAAGAGAAGGACGAGCGCCAGCTCGTAAAGAGCGATCCCGAGCGGCGACGCGCCGTGCGTCCAGAAGAGCGGCAGGGGTGCGATGAGCGCGGGAGGTCCCAGCACGAGGAGATACGCGCGCCGCAGCTCGGGCGGCATGGCCGGGGAGCTCACGTGATCACCAGCCGGTGATCGCCGTGCCGCAGCGGCGGAAATGGGGGCGCTTGCGCCGGATCGATCGGCTCCAGCCGCGCCAGGGCTTCCAAGATCCGGCCGCGCTGGCCGCGACCCGCCCGCGGCGCGACCTTCACCCCGCGGGACTGGAAGCCGACGTCGGCGCCCCGTGACAAGAGCATCAGCGCCTGTCCGGCGCAGCGGGAGATGGCGCTCTCGAACCGCTCCAGCGCCGCGGGATCGCTCCGATCTCCGAGCACGTTGTCGACGACGAGGAACACCGCACGGTCGCGCTCCGCTTCCCGCTCGCGGACGATCCACCGGCGCATCCGCGCCGACTGCTTCCAGTGAAGGTCCCGCGGATCGTCTCCCGAGACGAAATCCCGCAGGGTTCGGATGTCCGCACCCCCTCCGCGGCGGTGCACGTGCGGGCGGCTGCCCCGCGCGTCCTCGGGAGGGACGTCCGGGATCGCGCTCGCCTTCGGCACCGGGAAGACCACGATCTCGCTCGAGACCGCCGCCCGGCGGTATTTCCGAAAGAGGCCGATCGGAAACCGCGAGAGGAGGCCTGCGTCCGCTTCGCGGAAAACGCCCCGCCGGGGAAAGACCGCGGACACGACGACGTCCCGCGACTCGCCCGGCTTCAGCGGATCGATCCAGAGTGGACCGGGCAGCGAGTCGTGCAGGAAGAAAAGAGCCTGCGCCGTGCCGGTCGAGAGCTGGTTCGCGAGCCGGACGCGGAGAAGGGCGGGGCGCGTCGCGACGACTTCCCCCATGGCTTCGATATCGCAGCGGACCCCGCGAACGTTGCGGCGGGAGAGCATGCCCGAGATCGCCATGCCCGCGAGAAGGGCGGCGAGGACCAGGTAGAGGCCGTTGTTGCCGGTGTTGGTCGCGGCGATGGCCACGACCAGGCACATGAGGATGTAACCCAGGCCGAAGTTCGTGACGCGGATGCCCCAGTCCGGGATGAGGCGGGTCACGATTGGGGCACGGTTAGACCGGCACCGGGACCTGCGCCAGCACTCTCCTGATCATTTCCCGCTCCCGGCCGCCGGCGCCGAAACCGTCGGAGGAGGTCGACAGGATCCGGTGGGCGAGAACGGCCGGGGCGACTGCCTGCGCGTCGTCGGGAGTCGCGTAGTCCCGACCCTGGACGAGCGCATAGGCCTGGGTCGCCCGGTAGAGCGCCTGCGCTCCGCGCGTCGAGACCGGCAGCCTCAGCTCCCCGGACCCCCGCGTGGCCGAAACGAGGGCATGGAGGTAGTCGAGGAGCCGGTCCGCCACCCGGATGCCCTCGGTCGCGTCCTGGAGCTCCAGGACGCGTTCGCGCTCGAGCACGGGACGCAGGGCGGTCAGGTCGCGCTCGGTGCCTCCCCGCCGCAGGAGCGCCTTTTCCTCGGCGACGGCGGGATATCCGAGAGTCAGCTTCAGGAAGAACCGGTCCATCTGCGATTCCGGCAGAGGGTAGGTGCCGAGGTACTCGACCGGATTCTGCGTCGCCACGACCATGAATGGCTGCGGGAGAGCGCGGTGCTCGGACTCGATCGTCACGGCTCCCTCGTTCATGGCCTCGAGCAGCGCCGACTGGGTCTTCGGCGTGGCGCGGTTGATCTCGTCGGCGAGAACGATGTTCGCGAAGAGCGGGCCGGCGTGGAACTCGAAGGCGTCGGTCGCCGCGTGGAAGACCGAGATTCCGAGGACGTCCGCGGGAAGCGTGTCGCTCGTGAACTGAATCCGGCGGAACTCGAGCGAGAGGCTGCGGCCGAGGGCGCGCGCGAGAGTCGTCTTCCCGACGCCGGGCACGTCCTCGATCAGGATGTGCCCGCGGGAGAGCAGTGCCGTCAGAACCAGGTCGATCACGGCACGGTCGCCGCGGTACGCGAGAGCGACGTTCTCCTTCAGGCGCGCGAGGTCCGATCCGATCGAGCCGCTCACTCTCCCGCTTCGCCTTTCCCGCGAAGGCGCTCGACGGCGCCGCGCAGCTCTTTCTCCATTTCGAACGGGAGCACGAGGACGCCCTCGGACCCGACGACGATCGCGGTTTCGGAGACTCCCGGCGCGAGGACCGGAGTCTCCGACACCACGAGGTTGCCCGCGCCGTCGGAGGCTCCGCGCAAGTCGCGCACCGCGCGCCAGCTCCCGACGTCGCTCCACCCCGCGGACAGCGGGACCGCTCGCACGTCCCGGGCTTTCTCCATCACGGCGTAGTCGATCGAGATCGCCGGGAGGGACTCCCACAGGGCGCGGGCTCCGTCGGGATCCGCCGCCAGCCGGTCCCGGTAGCGATCGACGGTCTCGACGAGGTCGGCCGCGACCCGGCGCGCCTCGGCCAGGAACCGCGATGGACGGAAGACGAAGACGCCGGCGTTCCAGAAGTGGCGGCCGGACGTGACAAAGGAGCGGGCGCGCTCCGCGTCCGGTTTTTCGACGAATCGTACGACTTCATGACTGTCCGAGCCCTCCAGGTCCGCGACTTCAAGATAACCGAAGTCGGTCTCGGGCCGGTCGGGGGGAACTCCCAGAACGATGACGGACGCCGAGTCGCAGACGTCCGCGGCGGCGGCCAGGGCCTTGCGGAAAGCCTCCGCATCGGCGACCGCATGGTCCGACGGCAGCGCCGCCGTGACCGGGTCGCCGTCGCTCTCGAAGTCGAGCGCCGCCCGGAGGATGGGCGCCGCGGAATTGCGGCGCGCCGGCTCGCGCAGGATCCGCGCGGCAGGCACCGCCGGGAGTTCGGCGCGGACGAGGTCGCCGTACTCCTCCGACGTCGCCACGAAAACGGAGTCCGAGAGGGGCGCGATCCGCTGAAACGTGTCGGCGAGCAGGCTCTTCGCCGAGACGAGCGGAAGGAACTGTTTGGGGCGGGCGGGCGTCGAAAGCGGCCAGAGCCGCGTGCCGCCGCCGCCGGCGAGGAGCAGGATCCTCATCGGCGGCCGCTCAGTCCCACTTCAATCCGAGGAACTCCACTTCGGGCAACAGGGTAACGCCGAACTTCTCGGCCACGGAGTCGCGCATCAGCCGCATGAGCGCGAGCACGTCGGCCGACCGAGCCCGGCCCCGGTTCACGATGACGTTCGCGTGGCGGATGGAGATCTCGGCGTCGCCCCGCCGCTCCCCTTTCAAGCCGCAGGCCTCGATCAGGCGGCCGGCGTAATCGCCCCGCGGATTCTTGAAGATGCTTCCGGCGTTGGGCTGCACCGGGAGCGCGCCCCGCCTCTTTTCGGCGACCACGCGCGTCCGCTGTTCGATCTCTTCGCGCGAAGCCGGACGGAGGCGGAGCGTCGCCTCCGCCACGATCTCCCCGGTGTCGCACAGCTCCGTCCAGCGGTAGCCGTGCGGAATTTGCGCGGCGGTGGACTCGCGCCGCGAGCCGGTTCGTCCGACGAGCCGGACCGACTCGAGCACGTCGAAGATCTCGCCGCCGTAGGCGCCCGCGTTGATGCGCACGGCTCCTCCGATCGAAGACGGAATTCCGAAGATCGGCTCGAGACCCGAAAGGCCGGCTCGGGCGGCCGCGGCGCAGGCGCCGCCCAGCGCCGCTCCCCCGCCGGCGGTCAGCCGCTCGCCTTCGATCGCGATCCGCAGGAAATCGCCCTCGAGGCGGACGACCCAGCCCGGGAATCCGTCCACGTTCGATCCCATGCCGAGGAGGGCCAGCGGCTCGCCCGTATCGCACGCCGCGCCGAGGACCCGCGAAAGGCCCTCTGCCGTCCGCACGCGGCAGTACCAGCGGGCGGGACCTCCGATCCGGAGCGTCGTGTGGCGGGACAGGAGCTCTTCGGCAAGGACGTCGCCGTCGCGCCCGGCGAGCTCGAGAGTCATACTGGTCGAACCGCCACGAAAGCGGCGAAGCCCGAGGTCATGCCGGCCGCGAGAATGCCTGCCGCCACGTCGTCCACCATGATCCCCCAGCCGCCCGGCAGGTTCTGCCAGGCCCGGATCGGACCCGGCTTCCACACGTCGAAGAGCCGGAAAACCAGGAAGGAGGCGATCCAGACGCCGGCAGCGACGCGAGGCGAGGGATACCCGAAGAGCGGGACGATCCCGCTCGCCAGGAACTGTCCGGCGATCTCGTCCAGGACGATCGGGCCCGGGTCCTTCCGGCCGATCGCCGCCTCCGCTCGGGCCACGACCGGTATCCCGGCGAGAGAAATCAGCAGCCCGGACGTCAAGAGTCCGACCGCCGCGACAACACTGGGCATGTGAGAAGAAGAGATTCGCGAAGCGAACAGCCAGCCGAGAGCGAGGGCGAGCGCCGAACCGGCGGTGCCCGGGGCGATCGGGAGAAGCCCCGCGCCGAAGCCGGTCGCGACGATCATCGAGAGAGGTCTCTCGCGAAACGCCCGGCGCAGGCCGCGAGCCCTCGCGGTTGCGGTGGAATCGGCGGATGAGATCGTTTCCATCGGAGTCGAAGCGCGCATCTATAATCGCGCAAATAGGGGACCATCACATGTCGAGCGTGAAACCGAACGAGAAATGGCGCGCCGTCGAGACGGCGCTGACGCAGATCGAGCGACAGTTCGGGAAAGGCTCGATCATGCGCCTGGGCGACCGTCCCGACGTGCCCGTCTCGGTCATTCCGACCGGTTCGCTGGCGGTCGACGCGGCGCTCGGTATCGGCGGAATCCCGCGCGGAAGGGTCGTCGAGATCTTCGGGCCCGAGTCCTCCGGCAAGACCACGCTCTCGCTCCAGATCATCGCGCAGGCGCAGAAGACCGGCGGTCTGGCCGGTTTCATCGACGCCGAGCACGCGCTCGACGCCGACTACGCGAAGAAGCTCGGCGTGGACACGGACAACCTGCTCGTCTCGCAGCCGGACAACGGCGAGCAGGCCTTGGAAATCGCCGAGATGCTGATCCGCTCCGGAGCGATGGATGTCATCGTCGTCGACTCGGTCGCCGCGCTCGTCCCGAAGGCGGAGATCGAAGGCGAGATGGGCGAGGCCCAGATGGGCCTCCAGGCGAGGTTGATGTCGCAGGCTCTTCGCAAGCTGACCGCGATCGTTTCGAAATCGCGCACGTCACTCATCTTCATCAACCAGATCCGAGAAAAGATCGGCGTGATGTTCGGAAACCCGGAGACGACGACCGGCGGTCGGGCGCTGAAGTTCTACTCGTCGATCCGCATCGACATCCGCCGGATCGCGTCGTTGAAAGACGGCGACGTCGTGGTCGGCTCCCGGACGAAGGTGAAGGTCGTCAAGAACAAGGTCGCCTCGCCGTTTCGCCAGGCGGAGTTCGACATCACGTACGGCGAGGGGATCTCCCGGTCAGGAGAATTGATCGACCTGGGTCTGGAGTCGAAGATCGTCGAGAAGTCCGGCTCATGGCTCTCCTATGGAGACCTGCGGATCGGCCAGGGGCGCGAGAACGCGAAACAGTTCTTGAAAGAGAATCCGGAGCTCTCGGCCGAGATCGAGACGAAGCTGCGCAAGGCGCTCGGACTGTCACCTGTCGAGTCGGCCACGGAGAAGTCGGTGCCGCCGCCTCCTCCGCTCGAAGCCGAGCCCGTGCGCGAGAGGGAGAAAGCGCGGCGTTAGCGGGAACAAGCCGCACCGCAGAGCCGTTGTTCGGACTCCGATGGGAAAACGAACGCCGGTCGTCGACGCCCGCGTGCTCGCGGGCGTTTTTCTTTTGCTCGCGGTTCCGCTCGGCGCGCGCGGAGCCGTCCGCCTGACGATCGCCGCGGAGCGCGCCGACGGCACCTGTCCGGCCGCCCCCCCTCTCGGCATCGTGCAGATCACCCCGAAGCAGGAGCTTCCCTCCTCGCTCGATCACTGTCTCGTTCTCTTCGAGGTAGGTGACCTGACCGACGGCGCGCTCGCTCGAGATTCGGCGCGCCTCGCGAAGACCGCGGGGGCCGCGGGAGTGGTCCTCGACTTCACCCACTTCGTCCAGACGCCGGACGAACGGGCGCGCGCGCGTCTTCCATTCGCCGTCAAACAGCTCTCTTCGGCGATCCGCGCGGCGACCCCGTCGGCGCGCGTCGCGCTCGACTTCTCCCACGGGCCCGGAGAGCCGTTTTCCCTCGACTTCGAGGAAGGGTTCGGCGCCTACTTCGACGCGATCTCGACGTTCGCCGGAAGGCTCCCTCCGGTCTTCTCCGACGAGGGCAAAGAGCGGTGGCTTTTCCTTCTGCGGGAACGCGCGCGGAGCGCGCCCGGCCAGATCGTGCAGGCGCTCGAGTCTTCGAGCGCTTCGGGCGCCCCCCCGCCGCAGGTCGTCGGGATGTTCGCGACGCCGGAAGCCGCCGTGGACGAACCCGACTGGGAAAGTCTTCGCCGGCTCCAGCGCTACTGGACCGACGACGTCTCGCGCGATCCGACCTCGACGAAGGCGACCCGCGGGGACGGCTCGTCCTTCGCCGTCCTCCGTTTCTTCGACGCGAAGAAGTTCACGCCGATCCTTCTTCTGGCGGAAGACTCCTCGGGTCGCGCCACGGTCGAGCTCTCCGGCGGAACCTACGCGAAGGCGTCGGTCGAGAACCTCTCTTCCGGCGCGAAGCGGGACTTCGAGCTCCGGGGCGCGAAGACTCTGGAGCTCGACCTCTCCCGCGGGCCGCTCGCCGTCGTTCTGGAGCCCGCGAAGAGGCCGGACGAGCGCACCCGCGTCGAGGTCGGGGCGGCGAGAGGGCTGACGGCGGAGGAGATCATCGCGCGCGAACGCGCGTGGGACGCCGGACAGCGCGAAAGGGTGTCGACGTTCATCGCGAACATGGAGGCGTCGCTCCGATTCCGCGTCGCCGAGGTCAACGAGACGTTCGACCTGACGATCCGCGGGCCATTCTTCTTCCGCCGGGGCGAGCCCGCGGACTGGGGATGGAAGGAGTTCTATCTGAACGGCGTCAAGTGGAAGGGGAAGACGCTTCCGAAGATCCCGATCCTGCAACCGGAGAAGGTGACGACCCTTCCGCTCGACATCCGGCTGACCGAGGACTACCGATATGAGCTCGCCGGCACGCCGGAGATCGGGGGTCGGCGCTCGTACGAGATCACGTTTACGCCGAAGGAGAGCCTCGGAGGCAAGGCCGTGTACCGCGGCAAAGTCTGGATCGACTCGCAGACGTTCGCGCTGCTGCGGCGCGATTCCGTGCAGCTCAACCTGAAGGGAGAGACGCTCTCGAACGTCCAGACGGAGATCTATCGCTCGCTTCCGGGGCGGCCGGACGTCGTGCTTCCGCTCGAGATCAAGGGGCAGCAGGTCTTCTCGACCGCCGGTCGCACGACGGCGATCGAGCGGGACGTGAAGATGAAGGACGTCGAGGTCGATCCGGCGAGCTTCGTCGAGCGGCGCGGCGCCGCGTACGGTTCGGAGCTCCAGATGGTGCGTGACACCGACCTGGGGATGCGCTACCTGGTGCCGGATCGCCAGAAGCCCGGACATCGCGTGGTCGAGGAGCAGATCTCGAAGAAGAGCACGTTCGGGATCGCCGGAGGTTTCTACGATGAGTCGCTCGACTATCCGATTCCGCTTCTCGGGATCCAGCACTTCGATTTCGATCTCTGGGGGAAGGGCAAGCAGCTCTCGGTGTTCTTCGCCGGCGCGCTTCTGACCGCGAACTACACCGACCCCTCTTTCCTCGGAGGCCGGTTCGATCTGGGAGCGGACCTCTTCGCCGTGGCGTTCCCGTTCGGAGACGTCGCATATCGGAACGGCAAGGAAGTGCCGGACGAAAAGATCAAACACCTTCCCGCGGTCTTCCAGGTGAACGTCGGCCGGCCGCTGGGCCCGTACCTCAAGGCCTCGCTCGGCCTTTTCACGCGCTACGACAACTTCCAGCGCGATCCCGACACGGGACCGCGCTTCGTCACGCCCGTCGACACGTTCACGGACGGCTCGGAGCTTCGTCTCGTCGGCAACTACAAGGGTTTCAACGCTACCGCGATCGGTGGGTTCTACCGGCGGCGCGACTGGAAGCCGTGGGGAGATCCGGAGACGTCCGACTTCGATCCGAAGGACCGCGACTACTTCAAGTACCAGCTCTCGCTCTCGAAAGACCAGTACTTCCCGGGGTTCCGCAAGCTGCACGTGTCCCTGACGTACCTGGACGGCTCCGACCTCGACCGATTCTCCAAATACGAGTTCGGCGCGTTCTCCGGCAACGCGCTCCACGGCTTCAAGAACGGCAGCGTCAAGACGCAGACCGCATTTCTCGGGACCGTGTCCTACGGCCTGAACATCGAGGACATCATCCGGTTCGAGGCGATCTTCGATCAGGCCGTCGTCCGCGACCGCCAATCGGGATACGACAATACCTACTTCGCCGGCGCCGGCCTGTCCGGATCACTGAACGGTCCCTGGAACAACTCGCTCCTGCGCTTCGACCTCGGAGTTCCGGTCGTCAGCCACGGGGTAAAGGGCTTCGTCGCGAACGTGATCCTCTTGAAGCTCTTCTAAACTTTCCGGACCCGGAACCGCAGCACTTCTCCTTCGCGATCCGCGGCAAGGAGAAGGTGTCCCTTCTCGCGGCAGAAGGCTTCCACGTCGGGGACGGCGGCCGGATCCGTCGCGAGAAGACGGACGACCGAACCCGCGGGCATTCGCCGAAACGCCCGGGCGAGCCGGAGGATCGGCAGCGGGCACAGGAGTCCACGCGCGTCGACCTCTACGTCCGTGTCGGACATGCTTGCTATATTGCCCCACGATGCCCGAGCCGATCCCTTTCCCCAAATCGGTGACTCCGGTCCGGCGCGCCCTGGTTTCGGTCCACGACAAGACCGGGATCGCCGACTTCTGTCGTTCGCTGACCGAGTCCGGCGTGCGCGTGGTCTCGACCGGCGGCACCGCCGGGCACCTGAAGGAGTCGGGGGTCGCCGTCACGCCCGTCGAAGACGAGACCGGCTTCCCCGAGATCCTGGGAGGTCGCGTCAAGACCCTGCACCCCAAGATCTTCGGAGGGGTGCTGGCGGACGAGACCCGGCACGACCACGCGCGCGACATGGAAGCCGCCGCAATCGAAGCGTTCGATCTCGTGGTCGTCAACCTCTATCCCTTCGAGGAGACCGTCGCGCGGGGAGCGGGACAGGCGGAGACGATCGAGATGATCGACGTCGGCGGGACCGCTCTCATCCGCGCCGCCGCCAAGAACCACGCGCGCGTCGCGGTCGTCGTCGACCCCGCAGACTACGAAAACCTTCTGGAGGAAATTCGCGCCACGGGAGGCACACGGCTCGAGACCCGGGAGAGGCTCGCGGCCCGCGCGTTCGCGCGCACTGCCGCTTACGACGCCTCGATCGCGGTCTATCTTTCGGAGAGCCGGCGGCCAGAGGAAGGATTCCCGGAGAACCTCGTGTTCGCGTTCGACCGCATCGGATCGCTCCGCTACGGGGAGAACCCGCACCAGCGCGCGGCGCTCTACCGCGACCGGTTCGCGCCCGCCGACGCTCTCGTCCGCTTCGAGATGCTCCAGGGCAAGGAGCTCTCTTTCAACAACCTGCTGGATCTCGACTCGGCGGTCACGCTGGCCCGCGACTTCGATCGGCCGGCCGCCGTGATCGTCAAGCACAACAACCCGTGCGGCGCCGCCATCGGCGACACGGTGCTCGAAGCGTTCGGCCGCGCCTTCGCTTGCGATCCGCTCGCCGCGTTCGGAGGGATCATCGCCATCCGCGGGCGGGTGGACGGCGCCCTCGCATCGCTGGTCCTCCAGCACTTCGTCGAAGCCGTCGCCGCCGACGAGTTCACCCAGGAGGCGATCGACTTCTTCACCAAGAAGCCGAACGTGCGGCTCCTGCGGCTTCCCGTTTCCCGCCGGCCTTCCGGCAGCCTCGACTGGAAGCGGATCGAAGGCGGGTTGCTTCTCCAAGACGCGGACGCGGAGCCGGACCAGACCTCCGTCTGGCGCCTCGCCTCGCAGCGCAAACCGACCGCGGTCGAGCGGGCCGCGTGCGAGGTCGCGTGGAAAGTCGTTCGCCGCGTGAAGTCGAACGCGATCGTCCTCGCCAACGCGCGGCAGACCATCGGCATCGGCGCGGGGCAGATGAGCCGCGTCGACGCGTGCCGGCTGGCCGCGGCGAAGCCCGTGCTTCCGATCGTCAACTGCGGAGCGGCTTCCGACGCCTTCTTTCCTTTCCGCGACGGTCTCGAAGTCCTGGCCGACGCCGGAGTCACGGCGGTCGTCGCGCCGGGAGGATCGATTCGGGACCAGGAGGTCATCGCCGCGGCCGACGAGCGCCAGATGGTGTTCCTGATCGCGCCCCGCCGCCACTTCCGGCACTGAAAGGACCGACTCCGAATAGAGCGGAATTCGGTATTGTTGTGGCTGCTTCGTGAGGAGAGTCTCCTTGCTCCTGCTGATCGGAGCGGCGCTTGCCGCAACGGCATTCGCGCAGAAGGCCGCGACCACGCCCGCGCCGCCACCGTCTCCCGCTTCGGGTGCGGCATCCTCCGGGGGGTCTTCGACTCCGCTGGCTCGCGCCGTCGCCCTCTACTCCGACGGCGCAGGGCACTCGTCTCCGTTCGTCCAGATCTACACGCCGGCCGGGTTCGCGGCGGCTCGACGCGAGTCGGGCACCGTCTGGATCCAGGCTCCGCAGAGGGTCCGTTTCGACTACACCGCGCCGGAGAAG
>QHVV01000061.1 GCA_003222385.1 Acidobacteriota bacterium | reverse complement strand
AGAACCCGCGCGCGGCTCCGTCCCCGGAATGAACACACCCACAATGGCTCGTACGCGTAAGGAGAACAGTCTTATGCCGGCCCGGTTCGCTGGGCCAGGGCCACGATGATTCCCTCCGGCCCGCGCACGTAGGCCATGCGCCAGACGTCCTCGTATTGACCGATGCCGCCGACCAGGCCGTAGCCGTCCGCAGCCAGCCGGTCGACAACCGCCTGGAGGTTGTCCACTTCGAAGCAAACGTTGCGCAGCCCCACCTCGTTGGGCATGGCGTCGGGCGATCCCGGTTCGTGGTTAGGCCGGACGAAGCTCGACAGCTCCAGCCCGGTTCCTCCGTCGGGCGGCCGAAGCGTGACGATCTCAGAACGGGAGTTCGGTATGCCAATGACGGTGTCGACGAACTCGCCTTCCATGAACATCCTGCCCTCAACCTCGAAACCCAGCCCGACGAAGAACGCTGTCACCGCGTCTAGGTCCGCGACCGTGATGCCGACGTGGTCGAAGCGTCGAATACGCGACACGGGTGCCCTCCTCTGTTAGTCCGTCCGGTCATGTTCGCGTTGCTGCCTCTTCCCTACGACGTCCACGTTAGTGTCCTCGGAGACCCTCCTGGTGCCGGGAATCTATGACCCGGCTGTGACCCGGCGAAGGTCAATTCGTGCACTCGACCGACGTATCTAACAGCCTCTGAATGCGCAAAGATTCCTGCTTTGTCTCGTGCGTACGCCTCTAAGTTCGAGCCGAGTTCAGGTTCATAACCGTCAACGAACCTCGCATTTGGATGATTTCAGTTCGAATGGTCAAGACCCGACGGCTACAGACTCACGGTCGAGCGAGCACCACTGAAACCACGGCCTCCACAGGCCGCGACCGAGCGCGGGCATCTTGACTCCGTTATCAAGGGTTGGTTTCCGTCGAATCGTTCTCGGGGCTCGGCCATGCTCCACCGGACCCAAGTCAGTTGACACGGGTCTTAGGTCGACGAGGGTGAGGTTGCGGAGGCATCGATGAGTTTGGCTGTTCTCGGTTGTCCAATGGATCATGAACGCTGAGCTTCAGAACTTGGGGCGGCGGCTCGTGGGCCGGTGGACGACCGAAGCGACCCACCCGGGTCTGCCCGGCACGATCATCCGTGGGTCGAGCGCGATCGAGTGGCTCGAGGGCGAGCGGTTCCTCATCTATCGGTCCAGCTACGACCATCCCGACATCCCTGACTCGATTTCGATCATCGGAGACACCGAGGGACTCCGTATGCACTACTTCGACACGCGCGGTGTCCACAGGATCCTCAAGGTGACCGTGACTCGCGAGGGGTGGGAGATGGCGATGGACCGGCACTCATCGGCCGGCTCGTTCGCATCGCCCGATGCGCCGTTCTCGCAGCGCATGACCTACACCTTCGAGGACGAGGATCGGACGATGTCAGGGAAGGCGATGCTGTCGTACGACAACGTGAACTGGGACGACGACCTCGAGATCACGTACCGCCGACTGTTGTGACCGGCACCGTCTCCGACTCAGGATTGGTCGGGCTTGCGTGCTCATCGGACCCTCACTTTCAGGGATGCCCACGCTCTTCATGGCCCACTGAAGCACCGCACAGGGAGAGATCCTGCATCGTGGTGGCTTGAGACATGCCTTCGTCGGCGCGGTGGGTGCAGCTTTCAACCTGAGCCAACTCTGACGGGCTCATAAGCGAGCCGGAACGCTTGACCAGCAATTCCAAATGTCCAATGGACCATGGGTATCACCACCGATTAAGCCCGCTGTTCGGGTAGCCTTTCGACCGCCGATGACCTTGAATATCCGGTGGTCGGCGACGCTTCCGGGGGACGCTCGTCACCTGCTGGCGATCGACCCCGCTGGGGCGCACCTCTACGCCGGCGATGGCTGGGGGGTGACGTATGCCAGCCTCAGTCTCCGGCTTATCGACATGAACGATGGGCGCGAGCTAAGGCGTATGCGCACGAAGTACCAGCAGCCGAGATCGATCACGTATCGCGGGCCCGACCTCCTGGTCGCCACCGATTCGCGGCTATTCCAGCTCAGCCGTTCAGATCTACAGGTCCGAAGAACTTGGGAGCGCGGCGTCCCGCGGTTCGCCGACGCACTCGAGCTTGAATCCGACAAGCTGTTGATGACCAACTGGTTGCGGCCGACCGCTGGCATATTCGACCTAATGAGCGGCCGATCTGCTCGTTGGCTGCTTGAGGCTGGGCTGCGACCGTTCCGCATGCAGACCCACCTTGCGGTCTATTCGCTGCACTCCGGATTGCTCAGGAGTGTCGACGTCGCGACGCGGTCGAGCGAAATCATCTTTAGAGGGGCTGCCGGACTGTGGGTCGCATTGGCCGCCGACCGCTGGTTGGCGCTCCTCACGGGCCCTTGGAAGCCCGTCCGCGGCGGGCTCGAAGAGCCTGTTAAGGAGACGAGGGACCTGGTCGTATATGACCTCAAAACCGGTACTGCCCGCAACAGAAACTTGTCGAGGGACACAGTGGCGGTTGAAGCGGCCAACAACAGTCCGATCCTTTGGTTGTTGCAACGTGAACCTGGACCGAGAGTGCTGCCATCTATCGTCGAGAGGGTGGACGCTCAAAGCTGCCAAACGGTTGACACAATCGCTGCGCCGAGAGGAAGCGATGTGGTCCAAGTGGTCGCCGATCGGTCTGTCGTGTTCTTTGGCCAGCCTCAATATCGCGAACACCAAGCCGTGATTAGCTGCGGGATCATCACCTGAGCGAATCGCCCTGGGCACATGGGAGACTCACCCGTCCCTCCCATGCCGCCAAATCAGTCGTAATAACCCGGCATCGCGATAGGAGCGGCCTCGAAGTAGAGGGCTTGTCGTCCGGGCTCGCCGGACCGCCGTCCCGCCACAAAGCCAACAGAAGCTCTTCGGCAACAAAGTTACTTCCGTTCTCCCGCACCTCAATCGAAACGCCGACTGCCCTGAGACGCTCGACTACCTCTTGCACAGGAGCCGCGAAAAGGTCGATGCCGCGATAGTCACGGCGACCTCAGCCTTGCTCCCAAAAGCCGGGCGTTGCGAATTGCTGCCGCGACGATTTCGCCTCATTCGCGCTGCCGGATCCGATCCCATGCTGCCCGGCGGGAGCGTGAACGGGGCCAAGCTCGCCCTGAGGCCGCCGGTCACCTAGGTCGGGGTCAGGCCCGCGAACGCGATTGGTCCCGCGGCTCCCAGCGCGCCGGCGAGAACCGCACAGCTCGACGGGCCGGACCGCCCGCCACCGGCTGTCCGGACCGCGCTCCCCCATGCCTGACAGCGAGTCGTACGTTTGGCTTGCGGCCAGCTTCTCCGACAAAGGTGAAGAGACCGCTCGCGGCGATTGCAATCGTCTGTGCGACTGTCAACCGAAACAACCAACCGAGCCCGAACGCCGTAGAAACGGCTATCACTTTCACGGGCGCCGAAGCGCAGTCCGGTCAGGCGTGCCGACCGCTCGCCGATGCATCTCAGCCTGGCCGACGTGGTAGTTAAGGCTCTGGGCGAACTCTGGCAACTGATCCGATTGGTCGTGCTTGAGCCATTCGGCGAACCTTTCGTGCAGAGTCGCCCGGTCTTCGCGAGTCATGCTTTGATATGCAGCCAGCCGGATCAGCGAGTGGCAGAAGCGGAACCTGTCCGCGCCAGCGCGCTCGATCAAGCGCCTGCGCTGGAGCGCATCGAGATGACGTTCGACGAAGGGCTGGGCGTCATCTGGCAGAAGAGCGCACACCGCGTCATGCCCAAGGTCCATGCCGACGACGGATGCGCAGCGAAGAACATCACGCTCGCCCGGCCCGAGGCGGTCCAGGCGCATCGTCAGCAAACCTCGAAGGGAGCCGGGGACCATGTCGGCGTCATCGTCGAGGGCGGCGAGCAGCTGCTCGGCGAACAGCGGATTGCCCTGCGAGGCTTCGACGATCTGGCGCCGGGTGTCTGCGGCTATGGACCCGGCGCGTTCGACGACGAGGCTCTCGAGATCACCAGAGGAGAGTGGACCGAGCGGCAAGGTGTTGAGCCGTTTCCACTCCGGCCGGTGCTCGAGTAGGTCAGGGCGCGCGATGCACAGCAGAAGCATTCGGCCTGCTGCCTCGCGCTCCAGAAGATCGATGAGATCCAGAAGCGTCGGTTCGGCCCAGTGCAGGTCCTCGAACACGATGATCAGTGGGCGTTCACGTGCAATGACCTCGAACAGCCCGCGCATCGCTAGAAACAGGGCGGATGCGCTGACCGGTCGAGCCTGAAGATTCATCGCCTGCGCGATCTGGTTGAGCGGCGCCGGTCCATGGTCTTCGCTGGCGAGCACGTCGTGAAGCGCCCGCCAGCCGTGCAACCCCGCTGCTTCGACCATGGCCTGACGCACGGGAGTAAACGCACCTTCGCCGTCGGCGGGACATCGAAGCGTGATCACGTTCGCCTCCTCGCGTGTCGAGGCTGCAAGCTCCCGTGCGAGACGGGATTTGCCGATTCCGGCGTCGCCCAGTACCAACAATCGGACGGGCGAGCCCGAACGGAGACTGCGCCGAAAAGCGGAACGCATTCGCGTCAGCTCTTCCTGCCGTCCGAACATGGGTGCTGACAGCGCACGCGGGACGCCGGAGGCTCCGGCGACGAGGTCGAGCACGCGAAACACCTTGGTTCCGCCGCTTGCCAGTCGCTCGACTTGTTTCAGGATCAGCGATCCCCTAAGCAGACGTGCCGCAGCCGCGCCAACAACCACGTCTCCGTCGTCGGCCGCCTGCAGCAACTGTCCGCTGACGGCCAGCACCGGTCCCCTGACAACGTCCTGGAGAGCCCCCGCGGGACCCGCCACGACGATCTCGCCGACCTCGATGCCGGCGCGCATGCGATTGCGAACACCCTTACCGGATGACGGATCGGCGTCCAGAGCGTATACCGCGGTGCGCGCATCGAGCGCTGCGCGAACTGCTCGCAGCGCATCGTCCTCGTGCGCGAGAGGGAAGCCGAAGAACGCCATCAAAATGTCTCCGAGCAGCCGCTCCACTCGTGCGCCATGACGCTCGAGCGCATCGGAGGCGACACGGGCCGCCTGCGCGCCGATGCGTCCGAGCGCCTCCGGGTCCCGCGCCGACTCCGCGGCTGGCATCGCGTCGACCGCGACGACGGCGACCGTCCGCCGTTCGCGGGGAAGCCAGTATGAAGGCGCCTTGAGGGACTGCTCCCCGACCCGAATCGCGGGCTTCAGCTCGAGCCCGGGGTCTTCGCGAAAGATCGCCGCCTCGAGCTGGCGCAGCCCAGGGCCAGGTTCGAGGCCCAACTCGTCCGCGAACAGTGAGCGTGTCTTGCGGTAAGCCTCGAGAGCGTCCGCACGGCGGCCCGCTCGGTAGAGCGCAAGCATCAGGAAACCGCGCAGGCGCTCACGGAACGGGTTGGCAGCGATGACCTCCTCTAGCTCGGCGACGAGATCCCCGCCTAGTCGCAGAGAAAGCTCAGCCTCGACGCGCTCCTCGAACGCCTGAGTACGCAGCTCTTCGAGCGCCGCGATGGCTCGCTGGGCGAACGGCTCGTAGGTGAAGTCGGCCAGCGCTGGACCGCGCCACATGCCGAGCGCATCGGCCAGGATCTCGGATCGCTCCTTGGGCGTGGCGGCGCGCGCGCGGTCGAGGAGGCCTTTGAACCGATTGGCGTCGATCGATTCCGGGGCGATCGCGAGGCAGTACCCAGTCCCAGCGGTCTTTAGGATTGCCGAGGGTCCGCCCTTCGCCCTGCCGGGTTCCAGCAATCTCCTGAGCCGAGAGATGAGCCCCTGGACGACAGTGCCTGCAGTCCGAGGCGGGTCCTCTCCCCACAACTCGTCGATGATCCGCTCGGCGGCGACCGGTTCCCCCGCATGGAGGATCAGAAGGGCAAGCAGGGAGCGGGCGCGCCCGGTCGGGAGCTCGACCCGACGAGCCTCGTCGCGCACCTCGGTCGCCCCCAGGATGCCGAAGTTCATTCGACTGCCGGAGAGCCTAACGCGTATCAGGCCGCCTGGCCTTCTGGCCCGTTAGCGGTTCGTTAGCGGTCCGATTCAGTATTTGGCGACCAGGGCCGGAAAAGCTTCAGACGCCCGGTCCGTTCAAAACGGAAACGTCTCCTCCGAGGAGAAGGGAGAGGATCGAAATGGCACCCCTCATTTACGTGGGCACGACGAAAGTCAAGCCTGGAAAGCTCGCGGCTCTCCGCAAGCAGTTGTCTGAGTTGGTCGATTTCGTGGAGACGAACGAACCGCGAATGATCGCCTTCCACCTTTATCTCGACGAGCCCGGAGAAAAGCTCACCATCGTGCAGGTCCACCCGGATTCGGCGTCGATGGAGTTCCACATGCAGGTCAATGCGAAGCACTTCGCCACCGCATTCGACAACCTCGACGCCGCGATCAGCGAGCAGTACTTCGGCACGATCTCGGACGGACTCGCGACCGAGCTGGCCAAGTGGGATGACCCCGCCGTCGCTACCACACACATGCCGGTTCATGAAGGTGGCTTCACCCGCAGCAGCGTCAGATAGCCACCGAGTTCAAGGAGGTAGCAACATGTTCAGCACATCCGGGTCCACGTCCATCGCCCGGCCCGCCACGGAGGTCTTCGCCTTCATAGCCGACGTTCGAAACGATCCGCGATGGCATACGGACGTCCTGGCGACGAAGCTGATTGAAGGGACCGCCGTCGACAGGCACTCAATGTTCGAGATCGAGACGAAGCCCGTCATGGGAGTGTCCCGCGGAACAGTCGCGGTGTCGCAATACGAGCCGCCGAGCCGCATCGTCTTCGATGTCCGGATGGGAAAGCTCCAGCCCACCACCACTTTCACGGTCGTTCCGGACGCCACGGGCTGTCGGGTCACGCGCCGCATCGACATGGAGCCGCACGGCCTGATGCGCGCGATGGCGCCGTTCATGGGCGGGATGATGCGTAAACGTAACGACGGGTTTCTCGTGAACCTCCGGCGCGTGCTCGAGGACAAGCCGGAGCTGAGCCTCTCGGCGAGGCGCAAAGGGCCCGAAGGCAAACGGCTGTGAGCGAGCACTAGAGACGCATTTCAAAACCAGAATTGGCCGGGGGCCCGGGATTTGAACCCGGGGCTTCACGGTCCCGAACCGTATCGGTGGCGTGTCCTCAGGCTCGCAGAGGCGCCTCCTGAACTCAAATGGCGCTGCCTTCGTGTCCTTTTGGTGACCTGCTATGACCGTCCGGTTCCGGGAATGTGTGATCCGGCTGTGACCCGGCGACAACCCCCCACATATGCTGGCAACCCACACATACAAGGACAAGACGAGCTTCGCGCTGGGATCCGGCAACCGGTGCTTCTCAGGCCCAGAAGGAACCAGACGTGCCAACTCGCGTCCGTGTCAAGACGACCTCGACGTAACGTCGAACACTTAATGCTCGCCCCAGCCAGGGCGACGGATCGCTTGTAATTGACTCGATGGGGTGTGGAACGTGCTGCAGCAGGTGAACACCCCCCGCTGGAGGTCAGGGATCTTCAAGTCAGCTATGGTCCCACCAGGGCGGTCGACGGAGTATCGCTTGA
>QHVV01000060.1 GCA_003222385.1 Acidobacteriota bacterium | reverse complement strand
CTGATGCCTCCACCCGACGCGCCGCCTGCTTCTACGACGTCTCGCAGTTGCGCATGCATCTCACATTCCCCGCTGCCTACAGCGGCACCCTCCACCTCTACGCAGTTGACTGGGACACCACCAGCCGGCGCGAGACAGTAAGCGTCGACGACGGCTCTGGCCCTCAGATTGCCAACCTCAACACCGACTTCAGCCAGGGTGCCTGGGTCAACGTGCCCATCAACGTTGCAGCCGGCGGCACGGTGACGATCACGGTCACGCGCACCGGCGGAGTCAACGCCGTCCTCTCCGGCATCTTCCTCGGTGGCTTGCCTCCGGTCCCGGCGGCACCGAGCGGCCTCACAGCCAGTCCCATCTATTCGTCTCAGATCAGTCTCAGCTGGACTGGCTCGAGTGGGACCGCAACTTACTTCAAGGTCCAGCGCTCGCCTGACGGCAGCACTGGCTGGAACCAGGTCGGCACCAGCCTCAATACCTCATTCACCGACACAGGTCTCAACCCTTCGACTACCTACTTCTACCGGGTCCTGGCAAGCAACGGACCTGGTGACTCCGCTCCGTCCAATGTGGCTTCGGCGACCACGACAGCAGACCTCTCTTATAGCCAGTCCCCGCAAGGCAACTGGGTCGGGAGCTATGGCGCCGATGGCTACGACCTGTTTTCCTGGAATGGCAGCAGTGACCTCGCCTCCATGCCAAAGGCCAATCTGGTCGTCGACCAGGGCAGTCGCTACCAGTGGTCGTCCTCGACCGCAGCAGCGCAGGCGTTGCAAAGCCCTGATGCCTCCACCCGACGCGCCGCCTGCTTCTACGACGTCTCGCAGTTGCGCATGCATCTCACATTCCCCGCTGCCTACAGCGGCACCCTCCACCTCTACGCAGTTGACTGGGACACCACCAGCCGGCGCGAGACAGTAAGCGTCGACGACGGCTCTGGCCCTCAGATTGCCAACCTCAACACCGACCTCAGCCAGGGTGCCTGGGTCAACGTACCCATCAACGTTGCAGCCGGCGGCTCGGTGACGATCACGGTCACGCGCACCGGCGGAGTCAATGCCGTCCTCTCCGGCATCTTCCTCGGCTGAGTGTCCTGCAGAGTCTGGAAGGCGACAGGCTAAAGGGGCGGGCCTTGCGGCTGTGCGACGCCGGCAGGCAAAGTCCGTGACCGTTTCAGTGTTTGTCCAACGCCTCGCGCATCGCAAGAGATCCAGAGGTTTGGCCTTAGGTGGATTGTGAAAGTTCGAGAATTTATCGTCAGAGGCCTCTTAGGTAATGCTCAGGACGAGTAAGGATGGTCAAGCCGATTACTACGACCACAAGGTTGAAGATCCTGAGTTCGAGATCAATCGCCCACATGGCGAATCTCGACTCTATCGCTATGTGATGGATTTCAAGTTCAGACGCGTTGCCAGTCTTCTGGGTGGGCAACTGAGAGGATCGAACGTACTTGTCACCTGCTGCGGATCAGGCATGGACGCTGAATACCTAGCTCGTTGCGGCGCTCGGGTTGTGGCCCTGGATATCTCCTCCGGTTGCATTAGTCGAGCAAGAACTCGAGCTGGGCGATACAGCGTGGATTACATCCTGGTGAGGGGTGATGCTGAGAATCTTCCCTTTCCGGACTCTTCGTTTGACTATGCATTCGTTCACGACGGACTGCATCACCTTGCTCAGCCCGAGCGAGCGATCAGGGAGATGGCGCGTGTCGCCCAGCGAGGGATCTTGATCAGCGAACCTGCGGATGCCAACTTGACGAAGTTTCTGATTCGCTCGCGTTTAATGAAACCATACGAAGCAGCTGGCAACTACGTGGTGCGATTTGATGCAGGGCGGCTCGAGGCCCTGTCTCGGGAACTGGGATTTGATCGCATCTCGAGCTCCCGATACCTCCTGAAATATGGCCATCCCCCCGGCATGTGGTGGGGTCTGGTCGACCCATCGCCGCTCTTCGAGTTGAGTTGCGCCGCATTCCGGGTGCTGGGCGTAAGCCTCTTCGGCAGATGGGGCAACAAACTTGCATTTGTTGCTGAAAGATCGAATCCACCCATCTCGGTGGCCGCTTGACATATGCACGTGCGTTCATCGCTTTCGATTACTACACCCAAGGTTGTCGGGCTTGCTTCGCCAAACTCGAGTCCGCACACGATTTCACGTAGGCAAGTGACGTTTCGGCGCGGAGCAGAATTCCAGCCACGGGCGGCGTTGTCCGAGACCCGGCGCGCTTTCTGAGCTCTGCAGTGGCGGGCCGAATTGCAGTAGTCATTTGTGCCCAGGACGAGGAGCTCAACCTGCGAATTTGTCTCCAGAGCTTGAACTTCGCAGACGCGCTTTTTGTTGTGGATGGAGGTTCGACCGACGCAACTGTCGAAATCGCAGAGGATCTTGGGGCCAAGGTGTTCCGACACAGGTGGCCTGGCTACGCGATGCAGAAGAATTGGGCTCTGGACAACCTACCGATCACAGCTGACTGGGTCCTATTCATGGATGCAGACGAGCGCGTAACATCCGCACTTGCTCAAGAGATACTCGCAGTTGTCGCATCGACGAGCGGCAACCATGCCGGGTACTACATTGCCCGAAGAATGATCTTCATGGGACACTGGCTCCGCCACACATACTGGTACCCGGATTTCAATCTTCGCCTGTTTCGGCTGGGATCTGGTCGCTTTGAAGATCGTCTCGTGCACGAACGAGTCGTCCTCGATGGAACGGCCGGCTATCTGCGCAACGACCTAATTCACGAGGACCACCGTCCCATCTCCGACTACGTATTGCGACTGAATCGCTATTCGACCCTGGAAGCGCAAGAAATGTTGGGTATGCGAGAAGCGAATGCAAGACTCCGGGTCGCTAGCAGTTTTCGTGGTGATTGGGCGGCGCGGCGGCGGGCCTTGAAGGAGCGCGTGTGGTACCGAATGCCATTTCGTGCAGTCGTGAGATTCATTTGGACAATGACCGTTCGCCTCGGCTTTCTCGACGGGCGACCGGGATTCATCTTTACTGTGCTCGCCTGCTGGAACGAGTGGCTTGCAACGGCCAAGCTATATGAGATGCGCGTCAGCGCGTCGGAAGCCGGACATACTGAGTCAAAGTAGGCTCGGCAATTGGACGGTTCGTGGCTCGGATCTAGGAAGTCGCCTGTGCTGAGAGGATGTCCTCAAGCTCGAAGAGGGTTTCCATGGTATCGCCAACTCCATCCAGGCTGAAGGGACTCCTGGACGCCGGGGCTGGCGCGGCCAGCGTTCGAGTCAGGTGATCTTGATAGATCAGAGCATGGGGCGAATCGCGATTTGGGTAACGCCGTCTCATTGGCGACCGATCGAAGCCGTAGCTGACCGTCCTGCTCAACGCAGCCACCAAGTCGTCGAGAGGCGTACTGCGAATGGGGAGGACGCGAAAGCCTTCTGGGAAGAACGTCACCTCGTAGCTTGCCCTCTCAAACTCAAACGTCAGTTGACATCGTTGAGCCGTTCCTGTTACGGAGATCGACAGGCTCACGGGAACGCCACCACTAGTTGACGTTCCGAGTGCGGAGAGCCTTATCAACGCACCGTCGTGTGCCAGATTCGAGGTCACAGCCTGAGCTGGAAAAGCGATTCGGCCCACCGCAACACAAGCCAGGTCGAGGAAATGGATTGCCAGCTCTCCCAATACAGTGCGGCCGAACTCGTCCCGTCGCGTCCACGGCGCGCGTTCCGTCGCCAGTCTGCCTGAATGAAACTCGACGGCTACCCGGCGTATAGGACCAACATCGCGCTCGGTCATTGCCCGCCAAAGTCGCCTGACATTGGGTCGCAGCCTGTAGTTCTGAATGGCGGTGACGACGCTTTCCTTAGCAACCTGTTTCAGCTTCTCGAACTCGAGTCGGCTCGTCGATACAGGCTTCTCGATAATCACGTCAGCCCCCCGCCGAAGCGCCTCTTCTGCTAAGGCAACGTGGTGGGGACCAGGCGCCGCGATGACGATCGTGGCCCCTTCGATCTCTAGGTCCAGGTCGCCAATTGATCGGGCAGCCGTACCGCCAAGCCGCCGTGCGATGTCAGAGGCTGCGGATAGATCCGGGTCGACCACTGCGACAACCTGCCATTGGTCCGAGCGCTGGAGAACCGGCATGTGGAGCTGTCTCACGACTCCGCCGGCGCCTACGACGATCACACGCTTCGGCATGCCGGCCGCCGGGTGAGCGCTGCCGATCGCTACCAGCTGCGCCGGGATGCTGCCGAAATCGGCCATCAACCCGACCTCGGAGGTCTTCGGCTGCCCCAGAAGTCCATCAACTAGGCATTTTCGTAGGTCGTTTGCTGGTCGCACATTCGTGGCCTGCCAAATACCGGCGCTATCGAGTCGAGCCGAGTCGAACTTGGTGGCGCGACGAATCTTGTACACCAAACCTCGCGGTCGGCCGCGCAACGTCTGCGCAACGCCCGCGAGGAATCCGATTCCAATCATCAGCCACGGGGGAATCCAGAGAATGGTCCATCCACCGCCGGTGAGGTCGGCGAACTCATCGATCACCTGATCGCGGCGAGGTTGCACCGGAGCTAGAACGTCCCACACCTCAAGCTGCCCAGCGATTTCCTGCTCGAGGGTGGCCGCTATGACCTGGATGAGGTCGTCGATATGCACGATAGGAAGATGCGCGGAGCGGGGTCCGAGGCAAACCAGGATCCGAGCGGGCGCCACAACACCAGCGCCGGCAATAACACTTGCGCGCATGCCGGGACCGTAGACCAGCCCTGGGCGAATGACAGATGTACGAAGCTCTGAATTCTTGCGCTGGGCCGCCGCGCAGATGAGTTGATCAGCGACCGTTTTCGAACCAGCGTATGACCCACGCCGGTATGGACGACGTTCGATATTGCCATCAGCTCCGTAAACCGACGCTGAAGAAACGTGAATGAATCGTTTTACCCCCGAGCCTTGTGCCACTTCAAAGAGGCGCAAGGTGCCTTGAGCATTGAGCCGGTAGAAGTTCTCAGGCGCACCGCCAGTCACAGCTGCGAAATGAACGATTGCATCAACGCCCGTCATGTCATCAGGCTTGGGGTCAAATACGTCCATGATTCGCTGACTGGCATCAAGATTCGATCCGGGACGCCTAACCGCAGCAACGACCTCATGTCCACGTCTGGCGGCCGCATTCACGAACTGGCTGCCTAGGAATCCCGATGCACCCGTGACAAGGACACGCATCGGTCCGCTAATGGTCAGTCGCAGACCGCAGATAAGCCGCGCTTATCCCTTTCGCGTGGGATGCAAACGAGTATTCGGCTAGCGCCGCCTCGTAAGCACGATCCATCATTGGCTTGCGTGGCGACGTTAGGACGTGTTCCATCGCATCCGCAAGCGCCTCAGGGTCGCGATTCGTAATCAGGCCGCAACCAAACTTGGTCACGATTTCGGACACCCCGGTCGTTTCGGAGACGATAACGGGCACGCTCATTGCCAAAGCCTCTGCAGCTGCCATTCCGAAGCACTCGAAATCCGAAACCAGTAACAGACTGTCAATTGCATTGAAGAACGAAGACTTCTGGTGCGGCTCGATAAAGCCCACGAACTCCACTCGAGTATCGGCGCCCGTGGTCTCGGCAAGTCGCTTGAGGGCCGCTGTGTATTCGGTTGGGCCATCGCCCGCGATGATCAGTCTTACATTGGGTAGTCGAGCTGTGGCACGTATGCAGATCTCAACGTTCTTCTTTGGATGCAGCCGGCCCAAGTAACCAAACGTTCTGTGAAGCACTTCCGCATTAGGACCCTGGCGGCGAGCCTCTGTCTCATCAATGACAGGGTGCGCCACCACAAACGTCCTGGGTCCTCGCAAGACCGAGTCAGTAGCCTCAAGCAATGACGAGTAAACAACCGCATCTAGAGATCTGCTGTAGGTGTGGAGCAGGAGCCATTTGATCTGACGCAGCTTGGATTGGCGCACATCGAAGTCTGTAAAGCCTTCATGCGGGGTCATCACGAACCGAGCGCTCTTGTTTTGAGCCAAAGTCATGATCGACGATGCGGCCCATGGGGAGTGCAGATGAATCAAGTCGAACCGATCACGCAGCGCGCGGATCGTTCGATTCAGACCAAGCAGGATGGCATTGCGTCGACCAAAAGAGCCTAACCCGATCCTTAGCACGTGGATGTCGACACCATTCGAGCGGAGCGCAGCGAGAATCGGCTGCGAGCGTTCCTCAGACGATCGATCGACACCGACTACTACAGAGGTCTCGATACCAGCTCGTTGGGCGGCAATACAGGACCGCGAGGCTGACTCGGAGGGGCCGCCGAAGTGGGGATCCACGCTCGGCAGGACGCGAAGCACCCTCATCGAACGCCAAGGGTGGTCTCTGCACCGAGCATGTTTTTTCGGCAGCACGATCGAAGCCGTCGGTGTGGTTGGGTTAGGGCGACGAAGGTGAGGATAACGCACGGCCCACCGCCACCCCGCCTATGAGGATGTCTCGCACCCAGCCGCTAGTGATGCGGCAGCAGTCTCATAGTCGGCCTAGCCGCGCCAGATGCCACTACGGAGCGCGTTCTGCTTCGCGGTTTCATCCACGGCCTGTGCTAGCGTCTGTCGTTTCAATTGCCCTCAAGTAAGTCCCGTCGTCCGACGCCGAATGACTTAGCGGTCTGGCTTGTCACACGTGCATCGAAGATAGGTGCGTTGCGTTACCGAGACCAACCCGTCGGGCGCTTTTACGATGCCCATTTCGCTGAGCGGCATGTTCAACAATACGAGTCCGATATTCGTATGCAAATGAGACGAACCTCCGTGGCATACGCCTTGGCGAATATTCCAGATGACTCGCGCGTCTTGGACGTTGGATGCGGGATTGGTGATGTTGTTCGTACGCTGAGCCGCCGTGGCATGCGCGTGACGGGAGTAGACATCGCCGAACACTCCCTAAGAATCGCCCGAGGCGCTAGCCAACAGGGTGATTACGTGGTGGCGTCCGCGGATCGCCTGCCCTTTGAAGACGGCACGTTTGACGCCCTCGTGTCCATCGAGGTGCTCGAGCACCTTCCTGACGATCATGCTGCCGCGACTGAAATGGCGCGAGTGTTGAAGCCAAACGGTCTTCTTGTGGTTAGTGTGCCGAACCATTATTACTTTCAGTCCTACAGACGCTTGATGGGGCACTTTCGCCATTACGACAGGCAATCTCTTCTGGCAATCGCTGACCAGGCCGGTCTGATACTTGACAGGTCACTTGCGCAGCACCGGACTTTGAATGCCGTGCACCTATACGTCTACGCGGGGCTCCGCGGTCTGGCCCTGGTCACGAGTCGCATCAGCGGTCAGAACGTTTCTGCCTACTCGCTCACGTTGCCCGGACGTCGCGAGACCATCTACGAACAACTGAAGCGACTTTGGTTCACGCGCCTCGTCGACAAGGTTCCGTCCCATGACGACGGTCCAATACAGACATTCTTTTCATTCCGAAAAGCTGTATAACGCCCAGTTTAGAATCGTTTCGCGCAGAGACCCGTGGCGTTCCTCATCTATCTCGCCCACGAACGGGCCCACGACTTAATAACGAAGAGAGCCCA
>QHVV01000059.1:6753-7228 GCA_003222385.1 Acidobacteriota bacterium | reverse complement strand
GAGACAGGTATCCGAGCGCGAGGAGCTTCTTCGCGTATTCGTTCGCCGCTTCGGAGGCGACCGTCGCCGACGCCGCGCGCCGGACGACGACCTTCGCGAAGAGGTCCTCTTTCTTGGACGGCTCGACGCCGACGAAGGCTTCGGAGAGGGCGCGGCCGGGCATCCGGCGATCGGCCGGCAGGCCCAGAAGAGCGAGGACGGTCGGAGCGACGTCGAGGAGACCGGCTTCGGCTCGTCCGCGAGCGGCCTGTACGCGTTCGCCCCAGGCAGCGAAAACGCCGTCGAGTCGATGCCAGAATGCGGCAGTGGCCCAATTGCCCGACGCGAACCCGCACGGCCGGTCCGTCCCCCATTTGAAGCCGTGGTCGGAGTGGACGAGGAGCGTCGCCCGGTCCTCCTTGGCGCGGCGCATCCATTGCCCGAGCACCCGGTCGATGAGGGCATAGTACGAGTCGACGACCTTCGCGTAGCGCGC
>QHVV01000059.1:0-6720 GCA_003222385.1 Acidobacteriota bacterium | reverse complement strand
AGTAGAGGGCGATGAGGTTCGGGCGCTCCCGGTCGTAGAGGTCCCGCGCGATCCGCTGGGTCACTCGGGTGGCGGCGAGCACGCGGGAGAGCGGTCCCGCCTTGACGTCTCCGGGATCGAGGAAGCGGCGGAGGTCTTCGTCGTCGATCCTGCCGTCGCGCGCGACGACGTGTCCGACGCCGCTCTCGAGCGTCGCCGGGAACGCGGCGCCGGCGAGAGGCAGCTTCTCGAAGAAGATCGGGCTCGAATGGTCGGAGACGAAAAACCCGTTCACCTCTTCGGCCGGATGGGTTGCCCACCATCCGACGACGCCGACCGTCCGCCCCGCCGACGACACGAGGTTCCACACCGCGGGTACCGCCCGCGAGTTTCCGGAGATCGGGACCTTTCCTCCGGTTTTCGGGTCGACTTCCTGGAAATCCAGGACGCGATGGAGGTCGGGAGGTGTTCCGGTCGCGGCGCTCGTCCAGAGGATCGGGGAAATGAGCGGGAAGAAGCTCCGGAGCCGCGCGGACCATCCCTCCGACGAGAGACGCCTCCAGTTCGGCATCTTTCCGTCAGCCGCGAGTCGGTCGAGGATCTCCCAGTCGAGCCCGTCTAAGCCGAGCCAGATCACGCGCGGGCGTCCGGAAGGCGCAGGCGTTCGCGCGGCGACGTCTGACTCTTCCACCGGCGCCGGGCGAGCCGCCGACTCCGTTCGTTTCTCGGTTTCGGGCGATCGGCACGCGAAGCAGAGAAACAGCAAAAGAGCGAAACGGGCGGCTTGCTTCACGCCGGCGGGAACCGTAGCATCTTTCGACGATGCTCAAGCCGGGACGACGCCTCGCCGCGGCGCTTCTTCTTTCCGCGTCGGCGGCGCTTCTTCGGGCGGCCGAGCCGCCGGTCCTGCACGTTCCGGGCGCGGCGGATCGCACCATCACGGCGGCGTCTCTCGTGGGCCACGGCCGCATGGACGTCCGGGTCGAGACCGGTGACGGCGACGCGGTCGTGTATCACGGCCTGCCGCTCCTCGAGGTCATCGAGAGCGCGGGTCTCGATACGCGGACGATGGCCGGACAAAGGAAGACGGCTCCCGCCATCGTGGTCGCGACGTCGCGCGACGGCTACATGGTCGCGTTCTCGATGGGCGAGCTTCTGATGCACCGCTCGGACCCGCGCGTGTTCCTCGTCTCCGAGACCGCCTCGGGACCACTTCCCGAAAACGAGGGACCGGTGCGGCTGATGGTGCTCGGCGATCGTGCGCGGTCGTCTTACGGGCTGCGCGGCGTCGAGCTGCGATACATCGGACAGAACCCCGGAGCGGCGCCGAAGCCGAAGCGGTAGCCGGAACCTTCTCCCCTCGCCGCCGTAGCACTCGAGGCCGGTGGCGAGATTCACCCTGACGGTCAATGGACGGGCACGGCCCGTGAACGTCGCTCCGGAGACTCCCCTTCTCTGGGTTTTGCGGGACGAGCTCGATCTGACTGGGACGAAGTACGGTTGCGGCGAAGGTCAGTGCGGCGCCTGCACGGTGCACGTGGACGGCGCGGCGATCCGCTCCTGCGTCACCCCGGTCTCCTCGGTGGCCCGACAGAAGATCACGACGATCGAGGGACTGTCGCGGGACGGGAGCCACCCGGTGCAGCGCGCCTGGATCGCGGAGGACGTGCCGCAGTGCGGCTACTGCCAGCCCGGACAGATCATGACCGCCGCATCGCTGCTCGCTTTCCGCCCGAAGCCCACGGACGCGGAGATCGACGACGCGATGTCGGGGAACATCTGCCGGTGCGGGACGTACCCGCGCATCCGCAAAGCGATCCACCGGGCAGCCGGGCTCGGCGCGAAAAAGAAATGAGCGTGCGGTCCGCGATCGATCGCCGGACGTTCCTCAAGATCGGCGTGACGGCGGCTGGAGGACTGCTCGTCTCTTTTTCGTGGCCGGCGCGGGCGGAAAACGGCGGGGGAACCGCGCTGGGGGCTTTCGTCGAGATCGAGCCCGACGGCTCCGTGACGATTTTCTCGCCGCGCCCGGAGATCGGCGGAGGGGTCAAGACGTCGCTCGCCATGATGATCGCGGAAGAGCTCGCCGTCGACTGGAAGACGGTCAAGGTCCGGCAGCCCGACCGCCTCGATCCGAAGTACCTGGACCAGTTCACCGGGGGCAGCGGCGGCGTTCGCGACTCCTGGGGCGATCTGCGAAAGGCCGGTGCGGCGGCGCGCGCGGTCCTCGTCGCCGCCGCTGCGGAACGGTGGGGCGTTGCCGCGTCGGAGTGTCGCGCGGAGCAGGGCGCCGTGATTCACGTGGCGAGCGGCCGCCGGCTCGTCTACGGAGAGCTCGTGAAGCGCGCCTCGCAGCTCGACCTGCCGAAAGACCCCGCACTCAAGGATCCGAAAGATTTCCGGCACGTGGGCAAGCCCACCCCGACGGTGGACCTCGCGCAGATCGTCACTGGCCGCATCGCGTACGGCCTCGACGTGCGGCTTCCCGGGATGCTCCACGCGGTCATCGAGCGGTCGCCGACGTTCGGCGGAAAGGTCGTGCACTTCGATGCGTCGCGCGCGCTCGCGGTCCCCGGCGTCAAGAAGGTCGTCGAGCTCCCCGCCGACCGGTTCGCTCTGAAGTCCGGACGCCCGATCATGGTCGCGAACGGCGTCGCGGTCGTCGCGACCTCGACGTGGGCGGCGATGAAGGGGCGGCGCGCGCTCGACGTCCGCTGGGAGCCGGGTCCGGCCGCGGCGGAGAGCACCCGAACTCTGCGCGGCGAGCTCGAGCGGTTGACCTCGGGTCCGCCCGGGCAGGTCCTTCGAAACGACGGCGACGTGGACGCGGCGCTGGCCGCCGCCGCGAAAACGCTCGAGGCCGTGTACGAGGCCCCATTCGTGGAGGCCTCGCCGATGGAGCCTGTCAACTGCACGGCGCTCTACCGCGACGGCGTCTGCGAGCTCTGGGCGCCGACGCAGAACCCGTACAACGCCCGCAGCTTCGCCGGTACCGCTGTCGGCCTGCCGCAGGAGTCGTGGGAGAAATCGGTCGTCGTGAACATGCTCCGGCCGGGCGGCGGCTTCGGCCGGCGGCTCGACAACGATTACGTGGGGGAAGCCGCCTGGCTCGCCAAGGAGGTCCCGGGCGCGCCGATCCAGGTCGTGTGGACCCGCGGCGACGAGCTGCGTCACAGCCTCTACCGATCGACCGGATATCACCGGCTGCGGGCCGGCCTCGACGCGTCCGGGATGCCGATCGCGTGGTCGCACCATCTCGCGAGCCCGTCGCGCTACCGGTACCAGCACGGGGAGTCGCCGCCGTACGACTCCGAGATCACGCCGGACGACTTCCCGGCGCAGTTCATTCCGAACCTGCGGGTCGGCTGGTCGGAAGCGCAGAGCGCGGTCCCGCGCGGCTACTACCGCGCGATGGTGCCGGGCGCGAACCTCTTCGCGCTCGAGTGTTTCTTGGACGAGATCGCGCACGCCGCCGGGAAGGATCCGCTCGCCCTGCGCCTCGCACTGCTCGGGCCGGACCGCGCCGTGAAATACGGCGGATACGGCGGACCCGTCTTCGACACCGGCCGTTTGCGTCGCGTCCTCGAGATCGCGGCGGCGAAGGGAGATTGGGGAAAGCCGGTGCGGAAAGGCCGGGCGCGCGGCATCGCCGGAGGATTCGTCTTCGGCTCGTACGTCGCCGCGGTCGCCGAGGTCTCGGTGGTGCGCGGGGGCGAGGTGCGCGTGCACCGGATCGTCGAAGCGGCCGATTGCGGAACGCCCGTGAACCCGCAGGGAATCGCCAAGCAGATCGAGGGAGGCGCGATCGACGGCATGAACCTCGCGCTCAAGCTCGAGATCACGATCGACAAGGGCGCGGTCGTGCAGAAGAGCTTCGCGGAGTATCCCCTGACGAGAATGCGCGAGGCGCCGCAGATCGAGACGCACGTCGTCGAGAGCGCCGAGGCGCCGTCGGGGATCGGCGAGATGGCCGTGCCGCCAGCGATCGGCGCGATCGTGAACGCGGTCTCGGCCGCGGCGGGGAAGAGGGTCCGGAAGCTCCCGATCCGCCTCGCGTAGAAGCGCGATTCAGCGCAACCGCCGGAACGCGTGCGTCTTGACGGCGAGCCAGACCGCCTTTCCGGCGGAGAGATCGAGATCCGCGACGGCGGCGCCCGTGAGCTTGGCCCGCCACTCGGCGCCGCCGGCGAGAATTCGCGCGAGAGTGTCCGCGCCGATCGGCTCCAGGCCCATGACCTCGCCCGCAAAGACGTTGCGGGCCGAGACGCTCGAAGGCTCCAGGGCCTTCGTCGAGACGAGCACGTCGTCGGGCGACACCCCGAAGACCGCGCGACCCCCCTCCGCGGCACGATCCGGCCGGAGGACCAGATACCGCGCCCCTTCCGAGGTCCGGAGATACGCGGTCGTCCCGCTGGCCGGGTCGAGCTCGAGCACGCCCGCGAACACGTTCTCGAAGCTCGTCTCCGGATCTGCCGACGAGAGGGCAGCCGGTCGCAGGACTTCGTGGACGGGGCCGGCGTCCCGGACCCGGCCGTCCTGGAGGAGCAGGGCCTCCCGGGCGAGCAGGGCGGCCTCCCCGGCGTTGTGCGTCACGTAGAAGAAGGGGATCTTCTTCTCGTCGCGAACGCGCAGCAGGTAGGGGAGGATCCGCTCCTTCAGCTCGACGTCGACCGCGGCGAGCGGCTCGTCGAGCAGGAGAAGGCGGGGTTCGGTCGCGAGCGCGCGCGCCAGCGCGACCCTCTGACGCTCCCCTCCCGAGAGCGTCGCCGGATAGCGTGAGAGCAGCGGCGCGATCTCGAGGATCGAGACCGCCTCCGCAAACGTCTTCTCGCCCGCGCCTTTCTTCAGACCGAAGCGGACGTTTCCGGCGGCATCTAAGTGCGGAAAGAGCAGCGAATCCTGCGGGACGTAGCCGACCCGCCTCCGCTCCGGCTCGAGGAATTTTCCCGACCCGGAGTCGACGAAGACGTCGCCATCCACGACCACGCGGCCGGCGACCCTCCGGCGGAGCCCGGCGACGACCTCGAGGAGAGAGGTCTTGCCGGAACCCGAAGGTCCGAGAACCGCCACGGCGTCCCCCTCGAGCTTCGCCGCCACGTTCAGAGTGAACGGCGCGAGGGGCAGGCGGAAATCGAGATCGATCAGGCCGGTCCGCTCACGGTTCCGACCGCGCGAAGCGCGAGCGGCGGCGCTGCAGGACTTCCGTCGTCCAGACGGCCGCGAAGGCGACGACGACCGTCAGCGCGACCAGTCGGAACGCGGCCGCATCCTGTCCGATTTGCGTGCGATGGAAGATCGCCAGCGCGAGCGTCTGGGTGCGCCCCGGGATGTTGCCGGCGACCAGGATCGTCGCGCCGAACTCCCCGAAGGCGCGCGAGAAAGCGAGCAGAGTCCCGGCGAGAATCCCGCGCCACGCGAGAGGGAGCGAAACCTTCGTGAAAACGTCGAAGGCTCCGTGGCCGAGCGACCGGCCGATCCCGATCAGTCGCGGATCGACCTCCTCCAGCGCGGCCCGCGCCGGTCGCACGAGAAGCGGAAACGACATCACGGCGGTCGCGAGGACGACGGCTTTCCAGGTGAACAGGATCTCCACTCCGGCGCGGTCGAGCAGGCGACCGAGCGGACCGGACCTCGTGAGCATCTCGAGAAGAACGAGCCCGACCGCGGTCGGCGGCAGGACCAGAGGGAGCGACAGCAACGTCTCGACCGACACCTTGCCCCGACCCTTCCACCTCGAGAGGAGCCAGGCGGCCGCGATCCCGAAAGGCAGAATCGAGAGCGTCGAGACCGCGGCGACGCGCAGAGTCAGGAGGAGGATCGAGAGATCGGAAGCGCTCACTCAGCTCGCGGCGCGAACCACGAATCCGTATCGCGTGAAGACGCCCGCGGCCTCGCGCGATTCGACGAGGCGGACGAAATCGGCCGCCGCGCGCTTCCGGGAATCGGAGACACGCGCGACCGAGTAGACGATGTCCGCTTTCCCCGCCGCTTCATAAATCATCCGGACCCGCTTCGACATCCGCGCGTCCGTCTTGTACACGATTCCGGCCGGCGCCGCTTCGGTCTCGACGGCCGCCAGAGCGGCGCGGACGTCCAGGGTGGGAACGACCCGGGACCTCAAACCGTCCCAGAGGCCTTCGGCCTGGAGCCATTTTTTCGCGTAGACCCCGGCCGGCACCGCTTCGGGGTCGGCGAGCACGATCCGGCCGAGAGCCAGCAGGTCGCGGGGCTCTCGAATGCGGAGCGAAGACCCGGCCGGGACGATCACGACGAGTGAGTTCCCGAGAAACTCCCGCCGGTCTTCCCGCCGGATGCGCCCGACCCTTTCGAGCTCGTCCATGTGCGCCGTGTCGGCCGAGAAGAACACGTCGGCCGGCGCCCCCGCGCGAATCTGGCGCGCGAGATCGCTCGAAGCCCCGAAGGCGAACCGGACTCGATTCCCGGTTCCCCTTTCGAACGATCGGCCGATCTCCTGGAGGGACTCCGTCAGGCTGGCGGCGGCGAATACCAGGATTTCCTCGGAGCGGCCGGGCGCCGCCATCGCGAGGAGGAGCAAGGCCGCGAGGATCCGGGTCCGCATCGCGTCGTGGCAAGAGCTTAACCGCGGTTTGATTCCCCCGCTTTCCGCCGGTAAACTGCGCGGTCCCGCGGTGGGTGTAGCTCAGCTGGTTAGAGCGCCAGACTGTGGATCTGGATGTCGAGGGTTCGAATCCCTCCACTCACCCCAGACATTCTTCGATC
>QHVV01000058.1:14997-20466 GCA_003222385.1 Acidobacteriota bacterium | reverse complement strand
TTCCCCTGCTCGTGGGCGGCGAGGCGCGCGATGTGTCGCGCGCTGCCCGTGATCGCGGCCTTCAGCTTCGCCGCGTCGTACTGGACACCGCTCTGCTTGGCGGCGCTGACGACGAGCGCGGTCGCTCCCGCGGCCATGGGCGTGGCGGTCGAGGTCCCGCCGTCGACCGAGTAGCCGGGCGGCAGCTTGTACAGGCCCTTGCGCGACTCACCCATCCGATACCCCGGATCGGTCGACATCTGGCCGGTCGGCGCGAGCAGGTCCGGCTTCAGAGCGCCGGCGCCGCTCGGACCGTGCGACAGGGCTCCCCAGTGCAAGTTGTCGTCGTTCTCCGGCATGAAGCCCCAGTTCACGCGATAGCTCTCTTTGCTCTGATACCCACCGACACTCACCGCCCCCGGCGCGAGGCCGTCCTCCGCGACGAACGCGAACGCCGGAGAGTTGTCTCCCGGCACGAACAGCAGCTTCTGGTAGCGGTCGATCAACCGCTGCGCGATCACGCTGATCGGGTGCGTGCCATCGGAGAGCAGGTAGGAGATCGACGCGATCGCGACGGATTGCTCGAGCACGACGAGATCGACCAGCGGGTGCTTGAAAGCGGCGATCAGTCCTTCAATCAGGCCGTGGGCGTTGCTGACCCCGTAGTACATCGAGACAATCCGTGCTCCCGGCGCGACCCCCTGGAGCCGTCCCTTCGGCTCGCGGTTCCCGACGACGGAGCCCATGATGATCGTGGCGTGCTGGTAGACGCCGACGTTGATCGAGACGAAATTGTTCTTCCGATCGGTCTGGACCGTGAAGCCGATCGACTCACGCACGGGCGTGCTCGGGTCGTCCTTGCCGAAGACGCCGACGTCGGACCGCACGATGTAGTCCGTCATCGCCTTCTCGTCGGTGAAGTCGAGGTTACGGTTCGTGTCGACCCAGACGTCGTTCGTCTTCTCGTCCCACACGACTCCGAAGAGCCCGTCGTCGCCTTTCGGGTTTCCGTCACGGTCGACGTCCTGGTCGATGTAGGCCGCGTTCGAGTCCATGTTGAAGCGTCGCTCCGAGAATAGGCCGACGCGGAACGAGCCGGAGCGCGGGGCGCGAAACGTCTTTCCGCCGAACTTGATCTTGCCGCCTCTCGAAGTCACCGTCGCCTTCATGTCGACCCACTGAGGGTTGATCTCCGCGTCGTCCCGCGGATCCGTGACGTTCAGGAAGTCGGCGATCTTCGGGATCGGCTTGCCGTCGAGGGCGTAGGCCGTTTGGAATTCCGGGAGGAGCAGGTC
Organism: Acidobacteriota bacterium; assembly: GCA_003222385.1. Taxonomy (GTDB): domain Bacteria; phylum Acidobacteriota; class Thermoanaerobaculia; order UBA5066; family Gp7-AA6; genus Gp7-AA6. The sequence continues at coordinate 19,192 of QHVV01000058.1, read as the reverse complement.
GAGATTCCCGTCCAGGAGCGCGATCGTGACGCCCCGCCCGTCCCACGTCGGATGCTTCGCGCGAAACTCCTCCGCCCCCAGATCCTTGATCGGCGAATAGGGTTCCTGAAGGGGATAATCGGTCAGCCGCGGCGGCCACTTCGCCGGGGTCTGCGGAGGGGCGCTTTCGGGTAGTGGCTGCAGCGCCGGAGCTCCGGGCCCCGCACCCGCGCCGAGGCGAAAGGGCCAGGCGTCGTCATAGTCCATCGCCGCCGACTCGACCGCGTCGAGCTCGGTGAGCTCGGTCGCGCTGTCGATCGGGAGGCGGACGCGGAGGTATCCGACCTCGTCTTCCCGGTAGCGCACGTCTCCTCCGAGTCGCGCGGCCTCTCGGGCGACCTCGGAGGCGCCGGCTGGCTTCGCCGCGATCAACAGGGAAACCTCTTTGCGCCCCTGGGCGCGCGCGATCGCGAGCGACTGCCGACTGTCTTTGAACAAGCGCGGGCGGGAGCGGGGAGGATTGCCGGACGGCGGCGCGGCGACGAGTGCGGAAGAGAGGAGGAGAACCAGACTTGCGGCGATCGACCGACGTGTCATGGGTGCTCCTGGTCGGGCGCCGGGGGCGGGGCGTCGCGCGAGACCGCCGCGAATCCCGATCCGACCAACCCGACGAGGAACCTCGGAAACATCGGACCTCCCTGGCTGGCGCGGTCGCGCAGAGCTCGCTCCGCTACGGCGTCGAAGCGAGCATTCCGACCGCTTTGAGCGTGAGACTCGGAGTCTTGTCCGGATCGACCATCTGGAAGTGCAAAACGACGGGATTCGTCTGCGCTCCCGGCTCGAGGGCTTCGGAGCCGGCGATCGCTCCCCCGAATTCGAAGACCGCTCCTTCCTTCGGCTTCCGGTTCGCGGAGTTCACTGCGGAGGGAGCGTTCGCCGCGTTGCGTTTCTTGTCGTCTTCGCTCTCGTACTTGGGAAACCCGAAGCCGACGACCTCGACCCGGATCGGCGGATAGATCGGCTTGTCCGAGACGTTCTTCAGGCGAACCGGGATCTCGACCTGTTTCTTCACGAGATCGGTTCGCGTGGGATCGAAGAGAAACTCGACCTTTCCGAGGAGCGAGGACTCGACGCGCGGCGCATCCGGCGGTTTCGCTGCGGGCGGACTCTGCGCCGCGGCTTTCTCCTCCTTCTTCGGAGGCAGCTCGACGCGGACGTTCGCCGTGTAGATCTGGAACGTGCCGCTGCGCGAGTCCGCCCAGAACGGATGGAACCCCCCGTCCCGATCGGCGGCGAGCCCCATATAGTCTCCGCCGGACTCCCAGCGGCTCGTCGCCGAGAGCATCGAGAGATAGATCCCGTCTGGATCGTACCAGACGGACGGCGAGATGCGTCCGTTGCCGACGCCCTTCCGCCGCGACGGTTCGGATGAGACGCGCACGGTCGGGAGGAAGCTCTCACCGCCGTCGGTCGAAGCGGCGAAGTACTGGTGATAGGCGTTCCCGTCAGAGGAGTCGCGCGTGTCGTACCAGGTAACGGCCAACAATCCGTCGCCGTTGACCGCGACCGCGGGTTGGAACTGGTGGGTCGACGCCGGCACTTTCGCGTCGATCGGCTTGGGAGCCGACCAGGTCTTGCCCCGGTCGGTCGAGCGCGAGAAGAGAATCCGATAAGGACCCTTCTGGTAGTCCTCCCAGACCACGTACAGGCGGTCGGGATGCGACTTGGACGCTCCCGACGTCGCGAACTTCGGGAATCCCGCGGTCGGCGGCGGCGAGCCGTAGTCCACGTGGTAGTTCTGCGCGACCACTTTGGTCGGCTTCGAGAAAGTTACTCCGCCGTCGGAGGAGCTCACGATCCTGAGGTTGCTGGTCGTGTTCGTTCCGTCCTTCGGCCGCTTGTCCGGGAGGAACTGAAAGTCTCCGTATGGAACGATGAGAGTGCCATCGGAGAGCACCATGGGAGTGACGTCGTTGATTCCGATCGTCCCGCCGCCGTTGGCGGCCTCGACCGGTCCCGTCCAGCTTCGTCCGTCGTCGTCGGATCGAAAGACACCGACCCTATAGACCGGGTAGTCGTAGAGGGCACCCACGTAGATTCGGCCCGCGAAACGGCCGGCAGTCTGATCCACGACGATCTGCTCGTGGTCCCAGGACGGGCGGCAGGGGATCTCGGTCGAAGGGAGCCAGTTCTTCCCTGAGTCCTCCGATCTCCAGACGTGCATGCTCGAGCAGTCCTTGCCCTGCTCACTCTTGTTCATCGTCAGCGCGACGAACAATGCGGTGCCGCGCGCCGTGAAAGCGACCTGTGGATCGGCTCCGCCGAACTCGACCTGCTCCGGAAACTCCGAGGCCTTCCAGGTCGTGCCGCCGTCCGTCGAGGAATACGTCCGGCACGCCATCCCGCCGTTCGGCCGCGTGGCCGTGATCGCGGCTCCGAGCAGGTGCTTCCCGCTGCGCGGGCTCGCCGCGACCATGAGCTCGACGTGCGGCACGTCCCCATCGCGGGAGACGAGAATGTTCGGGCCGACGACCACGCGGGGAGGCGTCGAATCTCCCGCCGCCGCCGCGAGCGGCGCGGCGGCGGAGAGCAAGAGCACCGGCGCGAGGAACCGCGTCGTCATGCGAGTCCTTCTCTTTCCGCTCAGAACTCGACGCGAAGGCCGAAGCGGGTCTGACGCCCGGCGGTCAGCGAGTAGGGTTTCCCGAACGAGCTGACGGCCGTCCCGCGGCGGGCCGATTCCCTCCCGTAGGTTCCGTTGATGTCGTTCAAGATGTTGGTGTTCGAGTCGTACTGCGTGTTGAAGACGTTCAGAACGTCGACGACGCCGGTGACCGTCACCGCGCCGAGACCGAACTCCTTCGCGAGACGGAGATTCAGGAGGCTTGCACTGGGCTCGCGGCGCGCATCTCTCGGTTCGAGATAGATCGTCTGGCCGTACGGATCGCACTGCAGGTCGGTCGTATAGCAGTACTGGATGGCGCCGTACGGACGCCCTTTGAGCCACCGGTAATCCCACCCGAAATTGATCCGAGCCGGCAGCGCATAGTTGCCCCGGAACTTGATCTGCCAGGGCCGCTCTTGAGAGAGAACGGCATCTCTGTAGAACGGGTTCTTCTCGAAGTTCGGGTCCGTGTCGACGCCGTTCGTGCAGAGAGAGAGTACGCCGCACTCGTTGTTGTCCCGGGTCCCGCGGCTGCGCTCGTAGGTCACCGAACCGGAGAGGAAGAGCTTGTCTGTCGGAGTCGCGCGCGCTTCGAGGATCGCGAGCTGGTTGCGCTGGAAATTGAACGCCCGGTTCCCGAGCGCGAACTGCCGCGGTCCCCCGCCGGTGACAGTGTAGTAGGTGATGTCTCGACCCGTGAAATCGGAATGGTAGGTAACGGGGGCATACGTGTTCGGGTTGGCGAACTGCGTCAGGACGATGAATTGATTCTGGTGGCGGTTGATGTAGTTGAAGGCGACCGAGAAGCGGTTGCTGAACTGGTGCTCGAGGCCGACGTTGAAGACGTCGCTCTTCGGGTTCTTGATGCCCGACTCGACCGGGATCGCGAGACTATCGAAGACCGCGGTCTGATTGGCAGGCTGGATGACCAGATCGATCAGGTGCTGGTAGTCCCGAGGGTTGAGGTTTTCGGTCGTGACGACCCCGTAGTAGGTGACGACCCCCTGGCCGGTCCCCGCGTACGTGGCGGGGCCGTACGTCGGTACCTTTTCGTAATAGCGGCCGGCACCGACGCGCGCGACGGTGTGCCCGTTGCCCGCGAAGTCGTACGTGAACCCGAAGCGCGGGGCCCAGTCGTCGAACTTGAGCAGCGTCTTCCCCGTGTTGTCGTCGGTCGTGGTCGGGTGGTCGTATCGGATACCGAGGCTCACGGTCGCCCGGCTCGACAGCGTCACCTTGTCCTGGACGAACGCGCCCGGGCGTTTCAGCGTGTTCTTGACGTGGTAGTTGTATCCGACGATCCCGCCGAGGTAGTTCTGCCCCCCGCCGAACGGAATGATGTAGAGGATCACGTTGTGGTTCGAGGTCAGGTCCTGCTTCGAGTTCGCCCTCTCGTACTCGACGCCGCCCTTGAACTCGTGCGAGGCCCCGAGGAAGTGGTCCGCGTAATGCGTGACGTTCAGGACGCCCTGGTCGCGGGTCGGCTTCTGCTTGCGTGTGAATCCGGTCGAGTTGTAGTTCAGGCCGTCCCGGGCGTCGTAGACATTGACC
>QHVV01000058.1:0-14919 GCA_003222385.1 Acidobacteriota bacterium | reverse complement strand
AAGCCGACCTGGGTGTTCTGCTTGTAGGTGCGGGTGACCTCGGCGCCGGTCCCCGCCTGCGCCCCGACGTTCGTGTTCTTGACCGGGTCGGCGTTGTACATCGCGGTGAAGGTGTTCGTCGTGTCCGCGAGGAAGTCGACCCGCGCCTGGAAGCCGCCGCGCTTCAGCTTCTCGTAGAAGAGATCTTCATCGGGCGCGTCCGGCGGCCGCACCTGGTTGTTCGCGTAAGAGCCGGAGAGAAAGAACGTCAGCTTTTCGGGGATGATCGGGCCGCCGACGTACACATCGGCCTCGTAGTCGTATTTCGCGTGCTGCGCCTTGAGATCCAGGATCCCCTTCGAGTTGTCGGCTTGGAGAGAGTGGTCGGAGTAGTACCCCGTGCCGCCGCCGTGGAAGGCGTTCGTGCCCGCCTTGGTCACCACGTTGACGAGCGCTCCCGTGTAGTTCGAATACTCGGCGGACGCTCCCGGGCCGACGACCTGAATCTCCTGGATCGTGTCGTAGTTCGGCTTGACCCAGCTGTTCCCGAACTGGAGGTTGTTCACGTTGACGCCGTTGACCTCGTAGTTGTTCGTCGCCGCCCCGAGCCCGAACCGGTCGTAACCTTCCGTGTTTCCGCCGGCGCCATAGGCGGCCCGGTTGGTGATTCCGGGCGCCGTGTCGACAACCTCGAGGAAGTTCCGGTTGTTCGGGAGTTCCTTCAACCGCTCCGCGCTGTAGCTCGTCGCGATCTGCGCGGAGGTCTTGTCGATGATGGGGGCCTCTCCTTCGACCGAGACGCTCTCGGTGGTCCGACCGACCTGGAGCACGACGGGCGCATTGGAAGTCCGACCGACGTTGACGGTGACGGCGAGCTTCTGCGAGCCGAACCCCTCTTTGGTGATCGTCAGCTCGTATTCTCCCGGCTTGATGTTCGGGAATCGAAAGGCGCCCCTCTCGTTCGAGGTCGCCGTGACCTCCTTTTGAATGAGGTTCACGCCGGTCAGAACGACCGTTGCCCCGGGGATCGGGGTTCCCTCCTCCGATTGCACCAGGCCCGAAATGTCTCCACCGGTTTGGACGTCGGCAAGGGCGGCCGAGAACGGCAGCGCGACGCCGAGAGCGAGGGCAAAGGCGATCCTTGCGATCCTCCGCATTTCCCACCCCTCCTGCCGCCTTGGAGGGCGGCGAATAGCATCAATCATCACCCGTGATTAGTGCGGCAGAGCCTATCGAAGCGCTCAGGCCCAAGTCAATCGTGCTCCCATACGTGAATTTTGAGCTTCTTAACAGCGTTCCGGGTCCAGATGACTGGTGCACGGAAACCTGAGGAAGAGATTAGACTCACCAGAGATGAGTGATCGGGATCGAAAATCCCGGCTCAGCCTACCGAATGTAGAGACCCGAGCCCGTAGACAGTAGGTCGAAAGAACAGACGTGAAACGCCGAACCAGAAGGCGCGTCCGAACCGGCGTTGCCGGTCAGTCGGAGCTCCAGTGGGCGTCCGTCGACCAGGACCTCGAGTATCAGATCCTGGAGAACCTCGAGACCGCGACCGAGAGCGTCGGCTCCGGCAACCTCCAGTTGATTCTTCGGGAGCGGGACATCTCGGTCTCCCCGGCGACCGTCGGAAGGATCCTCCGTTTGTTGGACCACGAACGGCTGACCGTGAAGGTCAGTAACCGGGGACGGGTTCTGACACCGACCGGCCGGCAGTACCTGGACGAGCTGCGCCGCCGCGAGACCCGAAAGCGGCGAGCGAGCGCCTTTCTTCGCGAGGTCGAGCCGGCGAAGCGCGACGAGTTTCGATGCGTGCTCGACGCGCTGCGGATCATCGAGTCGCAGATGACCTCTCTGACGGCGGAGCGCGCGACGGCGGCCGAGATCCAGGCGATGCGGGACGCGCTCGAGCGGCAGCGCCGCAGTCTCGAGGCGCCGGGGCAGGGAGCGTCGCAAGGTGCCGACTTCCATCAGCTCGTGCTCGAGTCCTGCCGGAACCGTTTCCTGCTCGCCGCCGCGAACGTGCTGTGGAGCTCGAACGAGCAGCTCCGGGAGCTCTGGTATCAGGCGAACGACCTGACCGGGGTGTCCTCGTACGCGGAACACGCACGGATTCTGAGAGCCATCGAGGCGCGACAGCCTGGGCGCGCCCAGCAGGCGATGGACGCCCACTTCGTCGTCTTCATCGACGCTCTGACTGCGCATTTGAGCTCGCCGGTTCTGCTCACCGTCGCCGACGGCCCGGTCCCGGACCACCTCTCGCAGCCGTCACCAGGGTAACGATTCCAGCAAGGCGAAAAGCATAGAATCACCGGGCAGTCCCCATGGCCCTCGCGGCGGGCTCGAAGCTGGGCGTCTATTCGGTTCTCGATCCTCTCGGGTCGGGCGGTATGGGCGAGGTCTACCGCGCGCTCGACACCCGGCTCGGCCGCGAGGTCGCGATCAAAGGCCTTCCCGAAGAATTCTCGCGGGACCCGGCGCGCCTTTCGCGATTCGAGCGCGAAGCGCGGATGCTCGCCGCCCTGAATCATCCCTCGGTGGCCGCGATCTACGGCCTGGAGGAGGCCGACCGGACGAAGTTCATCGTGATGGAGCTCGTCCTGGGCGAGACGCTCTCCGAGAAACTGGCTCGAGGCGGGCTCGCTCTCGACGAGTCATTGTCCATCGCTCGGCAGATCGCCGAGGCGCTCGAAGCGGCGCACGAGCGCGGGATCATCCACCGCGACCTGAAACCGGCCAACATCAAAGTGACGCCGGAAGGACGGGTCAAAGTCCTCGATCTCGGTCTCGCGAAGGTGTTCGACGTCAGGGAGACCGGCTCCGACTCGGACACCTCCCTCTCGCCGACCCTCGTCCTTGAAGGGACGCAGCCGGGCGTCATCCTCGGCACGGCGGAGTTCATGAGCCCGGAGCAGGCGCGCGGAAAGCCGGTCGACAAGCGGACCGACATCTGGGCTTTCGGCTGCATCGTCTACGAGATGCTGTCCGGCCGCCGGGCATTCACCGGAGAGACGGCGACGGACGTCCTCGCGGCGATCGTGACGTCGGAGCCGCGCTGGGAGCTTCTCCCGCCGACGACGCCGGCGCGCATCCGGGACCTGCTCGGACGCTGCCTGCAGAAGGATCCGAGCCGCCGCCTGCGCGACATCGGCGACGCGCGGATCGAGATCGAGGAGGCGCTCGCCGAGATCGTGCCGCCCCATCCGATCCGACCGGGCGCGAGCGCACCGTCGCTCGAGGCCACCCCGCCTCCCCGGCCCGTCTCGCGACCGCGCCGTCGCGCCCCCGCCGCCGCGCTCCTCACCGTTCTCGCCGCGCTGGGCCTGTTCGCGACGTGGCGCCTCATCCGCCCGCCCCGGGCGGGCCGCGTTCCGGCTCAGAAGTACCTCGCGGTCCTTCCCTTCCGGGATCTCTCCGGATTGCCCGGGGGCCAGCTGATCGGAGACGGCCTGGTCGAGACGGTCAGCGCGCGATTGCAGAACGTCGCGGGCATCCAGGTCGTGACGCCGAGCGCTTCGGTCGCGGTGGCGGACCGGGAGCCCGATCCGTACAAGGTCGCGCGAAAGCTGGGAGCCAACCTGCTTCTCCGCGGCGCGGTTCAGCGGCAGGCGGACCGCGTCCGGATCTCCTACTCCCTGTTCTCGACGGTCGACCGCGTTTCTCTGGCTTCCGACACGATGGAAGGGTCGGCCTCCGAGCTCTTCGCCGTCCAGGACCGGCTCGCCGAGAGGCTCGTGAGCGCGCTCGGGCTCCCGTCGAAAACGCGGCGGACGCCGACGCCGGTCGGTCTCGACACGGCGAGTCTCCAGGAACGGTACCTGAAGGCGATCGGGAGCCTGCAGCGCTACGATCGCGCGGCTTCCGTGGACGAGGCCGTCTCTCTCCTCGAGGCGCTCGTCACCGAGCGGCCGGCGGCGCCCCTCGTGCAGGCGGCTCTCGCCCGCGCCTACCTCGCGCGGTTCAACCTGACCCACGAGCGCCGCTCGATTGACCTCGCGTCTTCGGCGGTCGAGCGCGCCCGGCAGCTCCAGCCCGGCTCGCCGGAAGTCAACGTCACGCTCGGGGAGCTCGACCTGCGCACCGGAAAGCCGGGTGACGCCGTGACCGCCTATCGCCGGTCACTCTCCGCCCAGCCGAACAACTTCGACGCTCTTCTCGGCCTCGCGCGCGCCTACGATGCGGGCGGCGACGCGAAGCATTCGGAGGAGACCTATCGGCGCGCGATCGCCCTCCAGCCGGCGAACTTCGCCGGGTACAGCAAGCTCGCCGGTTTCTATTTCAACCACGGGCGGCGGGAAGCCGCGGCCGAGATGTTCCGCAAGGTCACCCAGCTGACTCCCGACAATGCCCGGGCGTTCGCGAATCTCGGCGCTTGTTACTTCGCGCTCGGCCAGTTCGACCGCGCGCTCGACGTCTTCGGAAAGTCGGTCGCCCTGGAGCCGACGGATCTCGCGTACTCCAACATCGGGACCGTGCAGTACTACCTCCGGCGATATCCGGAGTCCGCCGCGGCCTTCGAGAAGTCCCTGGCGCTCACCCCCACGCACTACCAGAACTGGGCGAACCTCGGCGACGCTCTGCGGCTGATCCCGGGGCGGGAGGACAGGGCCGCCGAGGCATACACGAGGTCGATCGCCCTGACCCGCCAGGAGCTCGTCACGAATCCGGACGACAGCCTCGTCCACTCGTATCTCTCGCTCTGCCTCGCCAAGACCGGCCGGACCGCGGAGGCGCGGGATCACCTCCTGAAGTCGCTCGCTTCCGGGCCCGACCCGCCCGAGCTCCTGTTCAACGCGGCCATCGTGGCGAACCGCTCGGCGAGACCCGCCGAGGCCCTCCAATACCTGGACCGGGCAGTTCGGGCCGGCTTCAACGCGGCGGTCATCGAGAACGAGCCGGAGCTGGCGAACCTCAAGACCGGAGGATCTTTCGAAAAGATCCTCAAAGAACGTCCCGAAGAAACGTCGAGATAGGAGGGAAACATGTCTTCCCCGAGGAGATGGTGGCTCCCGGCTCTGAGCACGGTGATCGCACTGGGTGCGGTCGGATCCTGGGGATGCTGCACGATGCACCACGGCCCGAAAGGACCTTTCGTCGTCGTGTCCCAGACCGCGGCCGGGGCGAGCGTCGATCCGATCGTGATCTCGAAGGGTAAACACCAGCAAATCGTGTGGAGAGTTCGCGACGGGATCACGAACGTCGCGATCAAGATCGGCGAAAACCCCGCGCCTCCCTTCGTCGACTGCAGGACCGACGCGGGAATCTGCCGGATCGACTGCGAGCACCGCCTCTGCTTCTCGGGTTCCATCAATCCGCTGCTCGCTGTGCCACCGTCCCGATATTTCGACTACGATTTCGCGAGCTCGACGGCGCAGGCCTCTTCCGACCCCGGAATCCGGATCGACCCGTAAAGTCCCGGCTTTCGCTCGCCCCGCGGGAGAGCCGGAAGTCGGCCTCGCTCTGCCCGACTTCGCCGGAAACCTCGTGCCGTACTATTTCCCCGCCGCCGGATTCTCCGCGCGGCTCGGACTCGAATGGGGGTTCTGATGAGCATCGATCTTCGCCGCGGATGGGAGAATTTCGCCCGCAAGGCCACGCAGTGGACGGGCCGGCGCCAGGCCTTCGGAATCGCGCTCGGGATCGTCGTCGTGTGGCTCCTGACCGGCCCGTTCTTTCACTTTTCCGACACCTGGCAGCTCGTCATCAACACGGGAACGACCGTCGTGACGTTCCTCATGGTGTTCCTGATCCAGCACGCGCAGAACAAGGACACGCGCGCGATGGAGCTCAAGTTGAACGAGCTGGTGGCGGCCGTCGCCGCCGCCTCGAACCGGCTGATCGACGTCGAAAACCTGAGCGAGGAGGAGCTCGACGTTCTGCACGACCACTATCGAGCGCTCGTCGAGATGGCGAGGCACGAGGCTGAGAGCCGCCACCAGACGAAGCGACACCCAGTGTTGAGACGCTGAGGCCCCGCTTCAGCGACCGGGAAGCCTCCATCGCAGTCCCCCCCGGAACGTGCGCGGAGGCCCGACCGTCGGAACGGGCGTCCTCCCGACGTCGAAGCGCCGGTCGAAGACGTTCTCGGCCGCGACGAACGCTTGGAGCCCGCGCGTTACCGGTCGCGAAACGAGGAGGTCGGCCGTGAAGTACGACCCGAGCGGCAGCTGGTTCTGGTCGTCCTCGAATTGCTTTCCGACCCAGCGCGCCTGCACGGCGGCGGAGAGCGCCGACCGATGTTCGTACCGCAAGCCGACCGATCCCTGCTGGCGCGCGACCTGCGGCGTGCGCCGGCCGACCAGGTCCGGCGAGCCCGGCGCGGAAACGACGGTCGAATCCACCAGCAGATATCCGAGGGTGACCTGGACTTCCCTTCCGACGGGCGTCTCTCCGTCCACTTCCACGCCGCGCGAGCGGATCCGGCCGAGGTTGCGCCGCTGCCGCTCGACGAGGGAAGGCGTCGTCGAGAGCGTCACGTTCGCGACCGGATCGTCGACCTCCATCCAGAACGCGACCGCGCGCGCATAGACCCGGCCGGGGAAGAACGCCGCGCCGGCCTCCGCTCCGGTAAGGCGCTCCGGTCCGAGGTTCTCGTTGGCGAGAGTCTCGACGTTGCCGACCCGGAAGGACCGGTACAGCTCGTTCAAAGTGGGCGCGCGGAACGAGCGGTAGGCCGAGGCGGACAGCGTCCAGGAGGATGCCGCGCGATACGCGAGCGAGAGCCGGGGACTCCAGGCTGTCGCGTCGCGGTCGTCGAAGCGAGTCACCGAGGAGGCCGCGTCGCGCGAGGGACGGGTCGAGCGACGTCCGTCGAGGTTCTGCCACGCGTCGAGCCGCAGGGCCGCGGCGATCGTCAGGCGCGCGCCGGCAGCGAAGGAATCCTCCAGGAAAAAGCTGCCCGAATGCTGTTCTCCCCCCGCCGCCACGAACGAGGTCCCGCCGCCGGCAAAGATCTGCTCGCGGCTCTCTCCCCGCACGCTTCGCGCGTCCATCCCCGCGACGACCGTGTGGCTCGCGAAACCGGCGGACCAGTCGAGCGACAGCCCGAGCGAGTCGGACGGAACCTCCTGGAGCCGCGTGAGGCGTTCGGTCGTCCGGTCCGCGGAAATCGCCGAGAACGTCTGGTGATAGTCCTGGCCGCTGCCGAACGCGCGCACCGACAGCGTGCCGCCGGCGACGAGCCGGTCGCCACCCGTGGTTACCTGCCCGATCCGCGTGTCGTTGATCTGGAGGCGCGTGCCGTTGCCCCGGTCCTCTCCGTAGAACGACCCGCGCGCGAACAGGCGGCCGCGGGAATCGAGCCGCTCCACCGTCAGGTCCGCCGCCTTGCGGCTTGATCCGGACGCGACGTCGACGGGTCCGCGCGCGCTCTCTTCCGCAGGAACGTAGCCGTCGGTCGAAAGGGCTTCGGCGGAAAGGGACGCCCGGAGCGTTCCGCCGCGCACCGAGGAGAAGAGGCTCGCTTCGCGGGTGTGCTGGGACCCGAACGAGCCGTCGACCCAGAGCGACGCGGGAAGGTCCGACTCGCGCCGGAACAGCTGGATCGCTCCGGACAGCGCCGCGCTTCCCCAGACGTCGGACGCGCCGCCGCGCACCACTTCGATGCGCTCGACCGACGCTCGCGGCACGCGTCCCCAGTAGACCCACCCCCCGAAGGGATCGTTCAGCGGCACACCGTCCTCGAGCACGACCGCGCGGCTCGCGCCCGACGGTCCCAGTCCGCGGAGCGAGACTCCCTGCGAGGTCGGGTTGGCGGTGCGGCTGCCCGACCGGCGAAAGAGCGCGAATCCCGGGACCGCGCGGAGGGCGTCGTCCACGGTGGGCGCCGCCGCGGACTCCAGGTCGTCGTCGGTCAGGACGACCGTGCTCGATCGAGTGTCGGCGAGGCGCGTCGGCGAGCGCGTCGCCGTCACGACTATCTCCTCGGAGACCGGCGACGGCTCCAGCACGATCCGCGTTTCGGTATCGAGGTCGGCGGCCGTCAGGCGGCGCTCGGACCGGCGAAATCCTTTTTTTTCGGCGGCGAGGACCGCGCCCGCGGCAGCCGGGATCGCGAAGCGTCCGCGCGAGTCCGTCACGGCGCGTTGTGGAGGTATCGCGGGAACGACCGAGACGACGGCGCCGGCCACGGGCGAACCGGAGGGGTCTTCGACCACTCCGCGAACGGTCTCGGCGGCGGCTGCGGCGGCTACTCCGAGCAGCAGAACGGCGCATTTGAGCGACCGCCCGCGCGACCACCTCACGGCGTGACGGCCACGCCCCAGGGTCCGTCGCCGGCAGCGACCGTCGCCACGACGCGGTTCGTCCTCGTGTCGATCACCGAAACGTCGTTGGAGAGACCGTTCGCGGCGTAGAGCTTCCGGCGGTCGGGAGTGAACGCGAAATTCCAGACGCGGTTCCCGACAGGAGTACTCGCAATTCGCTTACCGGTCGCGGAGTCCAGGTTCAGGATCGTGTTGCCGCGTCCGGTCGCGACGTACAGACGGCGGCCGTCCCGCGAGGTCTTGACGCCGCACGGCCGCTCCGACGCGGCGAGGCGGAAGACGCGGAGCACCTTGTGGCGCCTGGCATCGATGACCGAGACGCTCTGGCCCAGCTCCGCCGTGACGTAAGCGCGCGATCCGTCCGGAGAGAACGCGGCCGCCCTCGGCCGGGGATCGACGAGGAAGGTCGCGATCACCTTGTTCGCGCGCGTGTCGATCACCGTGACCGTGTTGCTCGTCTCGGCCGTGACGTAAACCCACCGGCCGTCGGGGCTGATCGCGACGCCCTCCGGCTCGATCCCCGTGACGAGAGTCGCCATGACCTTCCCCGTCGCCACGTCGGTCACCGACGCGGTTCCGGCGTCTTCGTTGGAGATATAAAGCCGGGCGCCGTCGCGCGCCACCGCGAGCTGCTCCGGATCGGTCCCGGCTTCGAAGCGTGCCCGGACGCGGCGCGTGGCCGCATCGACCGCGACGATCTCGTGAGGAGGACCGGAGCGGATCTTGGCCGGATGGCTGACCGCGACGTACACGGTCCGATCGTCCGGCGCGACCTGGATCCCGCGGGGCCGGCCGCCCACGGCGACCGTCGAAACGACGCGGTCCGTCGCGGAATCGATCACCGTGAGCGAGCCGGAGCGCTCGTTCGAGACCCAGACGGTCGCGGCGAGCGCGGGGGGCCGGGGCGCCGCCCAGAAAACCGCGGCGCAGGCCAGGACGAATGTTTGCCGCACGCGACCTACTTCAGGGTGTAGAGATACGCCGCGATGTCCCGCACGTCGCGCGGAGGAATTCCCATTTCGGGCATGGCGGTCTTCGGGTTCGTCCCGTGCGGGTGCATGAGGAACGTCATCAGGTTCTGCGGCGTGTTCGGAAGCGAACCTCCGATGTAAACGCGGCTCGCGATCGAGTCGAGCGGAGGGCCGACGAGCCCGTCGGCTCCGGCGATACCCGGGATATGGTGGCAGGAGCCGCACCCGTGCCTCCGGATCGCCGTCTCGGCGCGACGCGGATTACCCCCTGTCCGACGCTCGGCATCTTTTTCCGCCTGGCGACCGCATCCGGGAGCGGAAACGGTCAGCGCGAGGAGCAGAGCCGCCGTCCGGGCGGCTATCCTGGACTCGCGGCTTCGACCGGCCGACTCCGTCTCGGCGATCTTGACCCTCCGCTCCGCCTCGCCCAGCCAGGCAGCGAAGAGTGCGAGACCGATCACGACGAAAACGATTCCGAACGGAACCCACATGAGGAGCCCGCCGAGCTGCTGGTCTTCGAGCGGGTCGACTCCGAGCGACGCCGCGCGGGACCGGTAGATCGCGTACCAGGGACGGGGCGCGAGCGTCAGGAGAGCTCCGAGGATCGTCGAGTGCATTCCGGTCGTGAAGACGTAGAGGACTCCGACTCCGTAGCCGATCTTTCCGTAACGGCCGTGAACGAGCGCCCACCAGAAGAGCGCCGCCGAAAAGAGGAAGCAGACGTGCATGAGCGCATGGATCCCGTCGTTTTCGACGGCCGCCTGGAAGAGAGTCGGCAGGTGCCAGACCCACAGAGCGGCGCCGTGGAGGACCCACACGGTGAGCGGCCCGGTGAGAGCCCGCCACGCGCCGGCCACCGCCGGCCTCCGGGTCCAGCGCCCGATCGCGCCTCGCCAGGCTGCCGGTAGCGCCCAGACGAAAACTCCGAGAGGCCGCGCGAGCACGAGAAGCGGAGCCGCCACGAGCATCAGGATCTCGTGCTGCGTCATGTGGACGGAAAAGAGGAACTCGCTCACCGCGGCAATCGGCGAGTGCAGGGAGAGCACGAGAGCGATCCACCCGCCCGCGAACGAGAGGAGCTGCCGGTCAGTCACGCCGCGGCCCCGCCCCGCGGAGCGACGGAGGCGGGCGGCGCCGACGGCGTAGAGAGCTCCCGTGACGAGAAGGCTCGCGAGGACTGGCGGGTCGAGCGTCCAGTGGTTCACGTCAGTCGCACGGCCGGTGGACGAAGGCTGGAATCGCGAGCGCCACGATCGCGACCAGGAAGACCGCCGCGAGGACGAGCCCGCCGCCCGACAGGAACCGGTGTCGCGACACCACCCGGCTCTCCCGACCGTTTTCGGCCGGAAGCTCCTTCCACCGCCTCCAGCTCACCGCGCCTCCGGCCGCGGCGGCGAGCAGCGCCACCCCCGTCACGGCGTGGAAGACCCATCGGTTTCCGGTGGCGCAGACCCAGGGCGACAGCAGGAAGTCCAGCTGCTGCGCCGCGATCCAGGCGAAAACCGGAGTGAGGGCAGCCGTCCACAGCACGACTTCTTCGCGGTACCCGCGGCGCGCCGAGGTCCGTGCGGTCGCCATCACAGCCTCGGGACGATGAAGACCACCAGGTAGAGCGGTATCCAGGTGATCACGATGAAATACCAGAAAACTCCGTCCAGGCGAGCGTCCAAGAAATGGTGTTCGTCCGGCTTCTCGAAGAGAAACCACGCGAGAACGAAGGCGGTCTCGAGCAGCGACGTCAGCAGGTTGCTGGTGTGGAGGCCGAGAATCGTCCAGGTCACCGACCCGTACGCATTGCTGTTCCACCAGCAGTGGAGGGCCTTGAACTCGAAGACGCGAAGGCCGAGAAACGCCGTCCCGAAGGCGAGATTCACGAACAGCCAGAGTCGGACGGCGGAAATGTCCCGGCGGCGGCCGGCGCGGTCCAAAGCGAGGGCGGGAAGAACCGACACGATCAGGAGGACGAGGTTGGCTGTCGCCGCGGTCAGGGCGGGCGCACCGATTCTCGGCGGCGGCCATTCGTGAGCGATCATCCGAAGGTAGAAGTAGGCGCCGACCGTGATCGCGAAGACGGTCGTTTCGATGACCGTCATCACGACCGTGCCCCACCACACGAGCGACCGGCTGTCGAGCACGGCCGTCGGAAGATCGGAGACGTCGATGGCCGCCCGCGAGCTCACGGCTCGTCCTCGGTCCAGTACCAGGCGAGCGCCGGAGGAATCGACGCGAGCGCGCCGGCGGGAAGCCACAAAACCGCGAAAACCGAGCCGATGAGCCCGATCGACATCGTGATCGAGATGATGAGCGGTAGCGCGGAAGGTCCCGGCACCTCCTCGCGATGCGAGGGCGTCCCGTCCAGGGCGTGCGTGACGAGGAGCTCTCTCCGATCCGTGCGGAGGCCGGTCACCACCGGCAGCTCCTTTTCCTCCCAGAGAGGCGACCGGCTGGACACGACCGGGAGTCGTCCGAAGTTGTAGACGGGAGGAGGAGATTCCGTCGCCCACTCGAGGGTCTCCGCGCCCCAGGGGTTCATTCCCGCCCGCGCTCCCCGCCGGAGGCTCCGGACGACGTTGACGAAGAAGAGCAGGATCGCGACGGCGATCAGGCCCGCCCCGATCGTCGAAAGTAGGTTCAACGGTCCCCAGCCCTTCTCCGGCAGGTACGTGTAGACGCGCCGCGGCATCCCCATGAAACCGAGCTCGTGCATCGGGAAGAACGTCAGGTTGAAGCCGAGAAAGAGAAATCCGAACGTGAAGAACGCGAGCCGGCGGCCGAGGAAGCGCCCGGTCATCTTGGGAAACCAGTAGTACAGGGCGCCTAGCAGAGGAAAGACCGCGCCTCCGATCAAGACGTAGTGGAGATGCCCCACGACGAAAAACGTGTCATGGACCTGCAGGTCGAGAGGGACCGAGGCGAGCATGAGACCGGTCAGCCCGCCGATCACGAAGATGAAGAAGAAGCCGAGGACGAAGAGGAGATGGGGCTCGAGCCGCGGTCGCGATCCCCAGATCGTCGCGATCCAGCAGAAGAGCTGAACCCCGGTCGGGATCGCGATCATCAGGCTCGCCGCCGTGAAGAAGCTCTGCCCCATCTGGGGCAGGCCTGTCGCGAACATGTGGTGCACCCAGAGGCCAAAGCCGAGGAAGCCGGTGGACACGAGCGAGAGGACGATCGCCGTGTACCCGAAGACCTCGCGACGGCACGAGGCCGAGAGGATCGTGGCCACCATCCCGAGAGCGGGGAGAAAGATGATGTACACCTCGGGGTGGCCGAAGAACCAGAAGGAGTGCTGCCAGAGGAGCGCGTCCCCGCCCTCCGCCGCATTGAAGAAGTGCGTGCCGATGGTCCGATCGCTGTTCAGCGAGCCGGCCGCGAAAATGACAGCCGGCATGGCGAAGATGACCATGATCATCGTAACGAGGATCGACCACACGAAGAGCGGAATGCGGTTCAAGGACATCCCGGGGGCGCGCTGCTTGAAGACGGTGACGATGAGGGACGAGGCCACGATCAGCGCGGAGACCTCGGTGAAGTTGATGATCTGGACCCAGGCGTCGACCCGGTGGCCCGAGGAGAATTCCGACCCGGCGAGCGGGACGTAGTCGAACCAGCCGGCGTCCGGACCTCCGTTGGCGAAAAAAGACGAGTACAGGTAGACGCCGCCGATCAGGTAGAACCAGTAACCGACCGCGTTCAGCCGGGGAAACGGCACGTTGCGTGTGCCGACCATCAGCGGCACGAAGTAGAGCCCGATCCCGAGCATCACCGGGACCGCGAAGAAGAACATCATCGTGGTCCCGTGCATCGTGAAGATCTGGTCGTAGAGGTCCGGGTTCAGGAAGCGATTCTCCGGACGCGCAAGCTGCAGACGCATCGCGAGGGCCTCGAGCCCCCCGAGGACGAAAAAACCAAACGCCGTCACGATGTATCGCTTGCCGATCGTCTTGTGGTCCGCGCTCGCGAGAAGGCCCAGGAAACCGGATCGTTCGCGCCAGGCCCGGTCGAGCTCGGAACGCTCCTTTTCGGTGCCTCCCAGATCCGGCTCCTGCTCGACCGGAAGGCTTCTCGCGGTCGAGCTCACCGAAGGCTTCTCAGGTAGGAAACGAGGTCGTCGAGATCGTTCGCCGCCAGGATGTTGGGCGGCATCCGGTTGCCCGGCTTGATGCTCTGCGGGTCGGTCACCCAGCCCGCCAGGTGTCCCGGCGTATTGGGCAGCGTGGCCGAGGCAATGGTGGTGCGGCTCGCGAGATGGGTCAGGTCCGGAGCCTTGTGGCCGAAGGCGCCCCCCCCCCGGATGGTGTGGCAGAGAACGCACGGAGAAGAGAGAAAGACTTCTCGACCGTGCCGCTCCGCTCCGCCGGCCGGCTCCGACGCGAGCCGGCGCTGGCGGTCGAGCCATGCTTCGAAAAGACGCGGGCTCTCCGCGAAGACGACCAGGCCCATGTGCGCGTGCTGGTAGCCGCAGAACTCCGCGCACTGACCTCGAAACGTCCCCTCCTTCTCGACGTGGAAGACCTGGCTCGTCCGGCGGCCCGGGATGAGGTCCTTCTTTCCGTGCAGGTTGGGGACCCAGAAGCTGTGAATCACGTCGCCCGAGGAGAGCTGCAGGCGGACCGCTCGGCCGACCGGGACGTGGATCTCGTTGGCGGTCGTGACGTCGTGGGCGGACGAGCGCGCGGGGTAGCGAACTTCCCACCACCATTGATGTCCGATGACCTCGATTTCGAGCGCCTTCGCGCCGGCGGGCGCGACGTTGGCGTGGCCGGTCACGACGCTCGCCGCCAGGAGAACGAGGAGGAGACCGGTCGAGATCCCGGCGGCAACCGCGACGCTCACGGACCGGCGCCGGTCTCCTTCCGGCGTTTCGGACCGCCGCTGCCGGGAGACGGCAACCGCGAGCACGGTCATCATCGCGACGAAAAAGGCGGCGCACATCCAGTACATCACCCAGTGCAGCGTCGTGATTCGAGCGGCTTCGCGGGTTGCCGGATCGAGCGTCGAGTAGACTCCCCGGCAACCCGCCGCGAAGAGAAACAGGGCGGCGCAGCTTCCCCGGCCCGTCCGCCTCAACGAGACGTCCTTCCCTCCCCCGCCTGGAGGTGCTCCTCGCGCGGACCGGGAGAGGAGGCGATCGGCCGGTCGCCACGGAGAGTCTCGACGTACGTCACGATCTGCCAGATCTGGTACTCGGGAATCTTTCCGCGCCAGGAAGGCATCCCGTTCGGGCGGCCCTCCACGATCGTGGCGTAGATGTTCCCGGGGTCCTTGCCGTAGATCCAGACGTCGTCCATCAAGGCCGGGCCGATCCCGCCGCCCCCCCGGAAATGACAGCCGGAGCAGTTGTACCAGTTGTAGAGGCGCTGCCCTTCCGTCATCGCGTACGCGTTTCCCTCGTACGGATTCCGGAGCGAAAGCGGAGGAGACTTCGGGCCGGCCTGGAGCTGACCGACCGCGATCGAGTTCGGGCGCGCCTGGAGCGGCGCCTTCTCGTGGAGCGTTCGCGCCGACTTCTGGCACGCGGAGAGGATCAGCGCCACGGACAGGACGGCGGCGGTCGGCAGAATTCGTTTCACAGCCCGGCCCTTCGTTCGGAGCCGACCCGCGGGACCCCGTAGGCGTCCAGGATCTTCTCGATCTCCCGGTGTCGGCGCGCCAGAACCGCCTCGATCTCTTCCTTGAACGAGTCTTCGCCGCGGCGCACACCG
>QHVV01000227.1 GCA_003222385.1 Acidobacteriota bacterium | reverse complement strand
GCGCGCGAGCGCGGTCTCCTTCGTCGAGAGGATGCGGGTGAGCTCGGCCCGGTCGTCGACCAGCAGCGCAGGATTCGTCCGGACGGCGCCGATCAGGTGTTCCTCGAACTCGGCGGCGGAGGCGTTTGCGACCGCGAAAACGGTCACCCCCTCCTCCGCGATCGCGGCGGCGACGTCGTCCTGGACGTAACCGGGCGCGGTGCCCGCCAGCGCGACGTTCGCGCCGGCGCGCTTCAAGAGAAGCGTCAGGTACGCCGTCTTCGCCTCCAGCGGCACGCACACGGTGACGTTGACTCCGCGGAGCGACCCGTCGCAGAGATGGCGCTCGAAGACGGCGTTCAGGACCGGGGCGTGCTGCGCGACCCAGCGGATCTTCTTCGCCCCCTCCGGCGCGAGCCGGAAGTCGGCGACGATCGAGGACGTCGACGCGCTCATCGCCAGCTCCGTGCGTATTCCTGCTGCTCCGCGGTCGCTTCCTCAAGACGCATCCCGAGGAGGTCGAGCCGCGCGCGCGCGATCGCCTCGTCCACGTCGGCCGGGAGCGCGTGGACTCCGGGCGCGAGCTCGGCGGCCCGGTTCGCGAGGTAGTGGATCGAGAGCGCCTGCACGGAGAAGGAGAGGTCCATGATCTCGACCGGGTGACCGTCGGACGCGGCGATGTTCACGAGCGCGCCCTTCGCGAGAAGGTGGATCCGCCGGCCGTCGGAGAGCACGTACTCGGTGACGTGGAGGCGCGCCTCGCGCTCTTCGACCGCGAGCTCCGAAAGCGCGGCCACGTCGATCTCGTGGGCGTAGTTGCCCGAGTTGGCGAGGAGCGCCCCATCTTTCATGACCTCGAAGTGCTCCCGCCGGAGGATCCCGATCGAGCCGGTGCCGGTCAGGAAGACGTCGCCGACTAAGGCCGCCTCGGCCATCGGGCGGACCTCGAAACCGTTCGACGCCGCCTCCAGGCCTTTGAATGGATCGGTCTCGACGACCACGATCCGGGCCCCGAACCCGCGGCAGTAGAGCGCGAGACCCTGGCCGACCCAGCCGTAGCCCGCCACGACGACCGTCTTTCCGGCGAGCAGCAGGTTGGTCGTCGCCAGGATCGCGGTGAGCGTGGACTGCCCGGTGCCGTAGCGGTTGTCGAAGAGATGCTTGCAGCGCGCGTCGTTCGCGGCGATGACCGGGATCTCCAGCGCTCCGTCCCGCTCCATCGCGCGGAGGCGCGACCGCCGGGAGGAGATCGCGGCGGTACTGATGGAGGCGGGTGACGAGCTCCGCCCCGTCGTCCACGATCAGGTCGGGCCCGAAGTCGAGCGCCGCGAGAAGGTGCTCGTCGAACGCGCTCGGGTCCGCGCCGTGGATTGCGTGCACCGTCAACCCGCGGGCGACGAGCGCGGCGCAGACGTCGTCCTGGGTCGAGAACGGATTGCTGCCGGTCACGGCGACCTCGGCGCCCGCCTCGCGGAAGAGCCACGCCAGGTACGCCGTCTTCGCCTCGAGGTGGACGGCGATCGCGATGCGGCGGCCCTTAAGCGAGCCGTCGGAGAGCCGGCTGCGCGCGAAGGAATTCAGCGTGTGCGCGTGCTGCGCGACCCACTGGATCTTGCGCTCGCCCTCGGGAGCGAGGGAGGGATCGCGGATGGTGGAGCCGGCGGACATTTCGAAGGCGGCGATCGTAACAGGGTCTCTTTGAACGATTCGGGTGCAATGTGGCAAGTGGAGACCTGACCCTCAATGTGGCAAGTGGAGACCTGACCCCATTGGATAAACTCCGCCCGCCGGAGGATCCCATGAAGAGATCCCGCATTTTCCGAGCGGGGGTTGCGCTTGCGCTTTCCGTCACGCTTTCCGGCCCGGGGATGCAGGCACAGATGAAGACCCGCGTTCCGAAGCCCGCCGCCTCGAAGCGGCCGGCGGCGGCTCCGGCACCGACCGCGTCGACGGCCGCGCTCGAAAAGGAGCTCCTCGCCAAGTACGGCGAAGGCCAGAGGGACCGGCTCGCCCGCGGCTTGAAGCAGGTCGCTCGGTTCTGGAAGGCCGAGGACGGCGAC
>QHVV01000226.1 GCA_003222385.1 Acidobacteriota bacterium | reverse complement strand
GGAGAACGGTGGTCGCGGCGGCAGTGGGCGGAGGCCCGGCTCGCGCAGCGCTTTTCCAAGCGGATCCCGGCGGCCGTCAATCTGGCAATCGCGAAGGCGTCGTCGGAGTCGGCGGCGTACATCGCGCAGTACAACGTCTGGATGCACCACCTCGTCGACGAGAAAGGCAATCGCCTATTTCCGCCGAAGATGCGGCTCCTTTCCCACTGGAACCTGCGCGACGAGATCAAGGCGGATTACGGAGACACGGCGAACGGCCTCGCAAAGCAGCGGACGATCCAGAGG
>QHVV01000027.1 GCA_003222385.1 Acidobacteriota bacterium | reverse complement strand
GATCCCTACAAGCTCTTCCACAAGATGACCCCCGCGCAGTTGAAAGCGCTTTCGCCGGCGTTCGACTGGACTCGTTACCTCGCCGGAGGCGATCTCGGGTCGATCGGTACGTTGAACGTGAGCGAGCCCGCCTTCTTCAAGAAAATGGACTCCGAGATTCGATCGATCAAGCTGCCCGAGTGGAAGACCTATCTCCGCTGGCACGCCGCGCACTCGCGCGCCCCGTATCTGGCGAGCGCGTTCGTCACCGAAGACTTCAACTTCTACCGGAAGACGCTGCGCGGCGTCGCGGAGCAGCCGCCGCGCTGGAAGACCTGCGTCCAGCTCGTCGATCGCGACCTGGGGGAGGCGCTCGGTCAGGAGTTCGTCCGGCGGACGTTCACGCCGGAGACCAAGCAGAAGACGGTCGACATGACCCGGCGGATCGAGCGCGCGATGGAGAACGAGATCAAGACGCTCGACTGGATGACCGACGCCACGAAGGCCCGGGCGATCGAAAAGCTGCACGCAATCGCGAACAAGGTCGCGTATCCAGACCGGTGGCGCGACTACTCCTCGATCGAGATCAAGCGGAACGACTTCTACGGCGACGTGACGCGGGCGACGGTATTCGAGTCGCGGAGGCAACTGCGGAAGATCGGCAAGCCGGTCGATCGGGGGGAGTGGGGCATGACCCCTCCCACCGTCAACGCCTACTACGATCCCCAGTTGAACGACATCAACTTTCCGGCGGGCGTGCTGCAGCCTCCTCTGTACGATCCCAAGATGGACGACGCGCCCAACTACGGCAATACGGGCAGCACCATCGGGCACGAGCTGACGCACGCCTTCGACGACGAGGGACGCAAGTTCGACGCGAAGGGGGATCTCAAGGACTGGTGGACGCCCGAGGACGCGAAAGCATTCGAGGAACGGGTCAATTGCGTCCGCGATCAGTACGCGCAGTACACGATCGTGGACGACATCAAGATCAACTCCAAGCTGACTTCCGGCGAGGATGTCGCCGATCTCGGCGGAACGCTGCTCGCCTATATCGCCTGGAAGGACGCCGTTTCGGGGGCCGACCGGGAGAAGAAGGACGGGTTCACTCCCGACCAGCGCTTCTTCATCGGGTTCGCCCAGTGGGCCTGCCAGAACCAGCGACCCGAGAACCTGCGGGCGAACGCGATCACCAACCCCCACTCGCCCGACAAGTACCGCGTCAACGGAATCGTGTCGAACCTTCCCGAGTTTGCGAAGGCGTTCGAGTGCAAGGAAACCCAACCGATGGTCCGGGCTCACCCTTGCCGAGTCTGGTGAGTGGGGTCGGACCTCCACTGACCAAGACTCGTTGGGCATGACCGACCCCAACGCCGGCTTCCTCTTCGATGGCCCCGAGGACGCTGCGACCACCGTCGTCCTCGCCCACGGCGCGGGCGCGCCGATGAACGCACCCTTCTTGAATGACCTCGCCCGGCAGCTCGCGTCGGGAGGAGTCCGCGTCGCGCGCTTCGAGTTTCCATACATGCGGGCGCGCCGCGAGACCGGGCGGCGCGGAGGCGCCCCCGACCGTGAGCCGGTCCTCAAGGAGGCCTGGAAGAGCGCCGTCGAGACCCTGGGCGGCGGCGCGAGGCTCGTGATCGGCGGGAAGTCCCTGGGCGGCCGCATTGCGAGCATGGTGGCGGACGAGGTGGGCGCGCGGGGCCTCGTCTGCCTGGGCTACCCGTTTCATCCGCCGGGTCGCCCCGAGAAGCTCCGGACGAAGCACCTCGAGACGCTTCGCACGCCCGCGCTCGTGCTGCAGGGAACGCGCGATCCTTTCGGAACGCCCGACGACGTCGCCGGCTACCGCCTTTCTCCCGCGATCCGCGTCGTCTGGATCGAGGACGGCGACCACTCCTGGAAGCCTCGCGCGAGCTCGGGTCGCACGCTCGAGCAGAACATGGCGGCCGGGGTCGCGGCGATGCGCAAATTCCTGGCTGTGCTGTGAGCGACGTCGGGGTCGAGAGCGCCTCGGCCGGTTGACGACCTACAGGACGCTTCCCGCGGTAGAGTCTGGCCGATATCAGCGATGAGACCGGTCAGCGAAGACCCGACCCTGTTCACCCGGCGGACGTTGATCGGATTGGGCGCGGTGGCTCTCGCCTCGACCGCTGTCGGCCTGCCCCGGCCGGAGCGCCGCCTGCTCCAGATGAACGCGTACGCTCCGGACGCCGAAACGCCGCTCGATCTCCTCACGACGTACATCACACCGAACGACCTCTTCTTCGTGCGCCACCACTGGAACGCTACGCCGCCGGACTCGCGGACGTGGAAGTTGACGGTCGACGGCGAGGTCGCGCAGCCTCTCGAGCTCTCGCTCGCCGATCTGAAGCGCTTTCCGCGCACGACCGCGACCTGCGTCCTCCAGTGCGCGGGCAACGGGCGCAGCCTCTACACGCCGCCGGTCCCGGGCGTTCAGTGGAATTCAGGCGCGGTCGGCAATGCCCGATGGGCGGGCGCCCGGGTCCGCGACTTGCTCGCGAAAGCGGGCGTGAAAGGAACGGCCAAGCATCTCCACACCGCCGGAACCGATGACCCGCCGGGCAAGACGCCGCCATTCCATCGAAGCCTCGAGCTCGAGAAGGCGCTCGAAGACGCGATCGTCGCCTGGGAGATGAACGGCGAGCCCCTTCCGCCGCTCCACGGCTCTCCGGCGCGCCTCGTCGTCCCGGGCTGGGCCGGCGACCACTGGATGAAATGGCTCTCGAAGCTCTCCCCCCGGCCGGACCCGGAGAAGGGCTTCTACATGGACGTCGGCTACCGATACCCGGCGAAGCCCGGCGAGCCGGGCGTGACGTTCAAGCCCGAAGAGATGCGTCCGATTACGGAGCTCTTCGTCAAGTCGAACATCACCGCTGCGCCGGTGCGCGCCCGCGTCGGATCGTCTCCGGCGCTCCGGACATCGCGAAAGTCGAACTGACCGCCGACGACGGGAAGAGCTGGAAGACGGCCGAGCTGGGCCGCGAGCACGACCCGCATGCGTGGCGTTTGTGGTCGCTGTCCTGGACGCCGAAGTCGCCGGGGAAGGTCCGTCTTGCCGCGCGCGCGACCGACAGCCGGGGAAGCGTTCAACCGCGCGAGGCCGTCTGGAATCAGAGCGGCTACTTGTGGAATGGATGGCACTCGGTCGAGATCGAGGTCACGGGGTGACGGCGAAAGCTCCGTTGGCTGTCGTCGTGGCCGTGACGACTCTTTTCGCCACCTTGACCGGCCTTGGCATGCCGAAACCGTCGCCGGATCTGCCGCCGTTGGGAACCGTCATTGCGCCGCTCCCCGAGGGTTCAGCCAAGGGGCTCGCCGACGGGGCCTGCTTGAACTGCCATTCGGGAGACGTGCTCCGGCAGCAGAGGCTGACCGAGAAGCAGTGGACGGCGAACGTCACGAAGATGATCGGGTGGGGCGCGGAGGTGCCCGAGGACCGGCGGGAAGAGCTCGTCCGCTATCTCGGGAAGAACTTCGGCCCGGGCAACGCCGCTTTCCGGCCGGTCGCGGTGCGTCCGGTCCGAGCCAACCGATAGAATCACGCCTCCCTGGGAGGCCGCATTCATGGACAAAGTCCAGAAGACCGATGAGGAGTGGAGGCGCGAGCTCACTGCCGAGCAGTACCACGTGACCCGGGAGAAAGGGACCGAGCGCCCGTTTTCCGGGGAGTACGACAAGACGAAGGAAACGGGGACTTACCTCTGCGTGGCGTGCGGCAACCCGCTCTTCACGTCGGAAACGAAGTTCGATTCCGGCTCGGGCTGGCCGAGCTTCTCCGCGCCGCTCTCGCAAGAGAGCGTTCGAACCGAGGAAGACGACAAGCTCTTCATGCGCCGCACGGAGGTCCTCTGCAGCCGGTGCGATGCACACCTGGGGCACGTGTTCGACGACGGCCCCCAGCCAACCGGCCAGAGGTACTGCATGAACTCCGTCGCGTTGAAGCTCGAGAAAGAGGGGGAGAAGAAGTGAAGAAGATGGCGATCGCCGCGGTTCTTCTCTTTTTCGCGGCGGCCGCGAGGGCCGTCCAGCCGGGCGCGGACCTCGAGGCGGCGAAGCGGGAAATCCGGATCGCCGACCTCGAGCTCGCCAAGGCGGTCGCGGATCGCAGCCTGGAGGCGTTCGTGGCGAAGGTCGATGACGACGCCGTCTTCTTCGGTCGCGACATTTCGCGGGGAAAAGAGGCGGTCTCCAAGGCGTGGCTGCCCTTCTTCACGGACGGATCGTTGTTCCTGAGGTGGCACCCGACGCAGGTCGAGGTCTCCTCGTCGGGCGACCTCGGATATTCGATCGGCGAGTACGAGCGAATCGGGAAGGACGCGTCCGGAAAGCCGGATACCGCGACCGGCAGCTACGTCTCGATCTGGCGGCGCCAGCCGACCGGCAGGTGGAAGATCGTCCTCGACATCGGAACTCCCGCCTCCCCCCGCAAGCTCTGACGCTCAAGATCGCCACCTGGAACGTCAATGGGATTCGCGCGCGCGAGGCGCAGTTCCTGGAGTGGCTGGACCGCGACCACCCCGACGTCGTCTGCCTCCAGGAGATCAAGGCCGCGTCCGCGCAGGTTCCGACCGCGCTCTGCGAGATGCAGGGCTACTGGTGTTACTGGCACGGCGACCGCGCGTACTCGGGCGTCGGGCTGCACGTCCGGCGCGACGCGTTTCCCGATAAGCCCCGGTTCGCGCACCCTCCGTTCGACCACGAGAACCGCATCGTGGCCGCGGAGCTCGGGAACCTGATCGTCGCGTCGATCTACGTCCCGAACGGCGGCAAGGATTTTCCGGCGAAGATGCAGTTTCTGGAGGCGATGGATCACTGGGTCGAGGAGGCGCACGCGCAGAGCCGCGAGCTCGTGCTCTGCGGAGACATGAACGTGGCACGGACGGACCGCGACGTCCACCCGAAGGAGCGGAAACCGAACTGCATCGGCCAGCTTCCGGAGGAGCGGGAGCTGATCGAGCGGATCCTGTCCCGCGGCCTGGTGGACGTGGGGCGTGCGCTCGATCCCGACAACGATGGCCTCTTCACGTGGTGGGCGCCGTGGCGGAACATGAGGCAGCGCAACATCGGCTGGCGCCTCGACTACGTGATGGCGAGCCAGCCGCTGGCGGCGCGGGCGACGTCGTGCGAGGTACTGGCGCAGTTCGGTACGAGCGATCATGCCCCTGTGGTGGCGACGTTCGGAGAAGCGATGGCCGCTCGCGCGGACGCAGCGGGCGCAGGAGAAGGAAATGAATGAATCACGAACCTGTGGACAGGGCCTGGCCGAGACGTCAGAGCTGCCGGGGAAGCTGGCGGAGGTCATCGGTGCGATTGGCGAGATCCTCGAGATCCACATGAAAGCGCTCGACCTCGAGGACAATGATTCCCGGATCGAGCACGAGGCGTACCGCGAGCTCGCGGGCGACCACCGGCGAATCGCCGCGGGGCTCGAGGAGATCGCGAGACGGATGTCGGGTTACCGGGATCTGCCGATGGGCCGGCACGATCCGAAGTTGATGTCGTCGCCGAAGGCGGTGGAAGCCTTCGACGAGCTCGTTTCCCGCGAGACCGAGCTGCTCGCGCTGCTCGAGGTGAGGTTGGAACGGGATCGGGAGATGCGCGCTCAGATGCGAAGCACCGGGAGCTGACGTGTTCCTCGATGCTCCGTCGTTCGTGGACTACTGGCGAAACGTCCGGGCCCGGACCATTCGCGTCCTCGATCACATCCCCCCGTCGGACCTCGAGTGGACCCACACTCCCGGCAAGTACACGTTCGGAGACGTCTTTCGCCACCTCGCGGGGATCGAGCGCTACATGTACGGCGAGACGGTCCGGCGCCAGCCGAGCGCGTATCCCGGACATTCGGCCGCGCTCGCCGCGGGCCTCGACGGCGTCCGGTCGTACGTGGAGCGCTGTCACGCGGAATCACTCGAAATCTTCGGCGGGTTGACGATCGATGATCTGATGTCGAAGTGCCGCACTCCGGCGGGCACGCCGATCACCGTCTGGAAGTGGCTGCGCGCCATGGTCGAGCACGAGGCGCATCACCGCGGCCAGCTCTACATGATGGCCGGGATGCGCGGAATCCCGATTCCGCCGCTCTATGGATTGACGGAGGAAGAAGTGCTCGAGCTCTCCGACCGCCTGCCCGGACCGTTCTAACCGAGGAGCGCCGACTCAGGCAAAGAGCTCCGCCTGCAGGACCGTGACCGCCTGACCGCCCAGGCCGACGCGGTCGCCCCGCAGCTCGACCTTGATCTCGCCGCCCCGCGCCGAGATCTGCCGGGCGAGGAACGTCGTCTTCTGCAGCCGCCGGCTCCAGAAGGGCGCGAGGCAGCAATGCGCCGAGCCCGTGACCGGATCTTCGTCGACTCCCGCAGCCGGCGCGAAGAACCGCGAGACGAAGTCCCACGCGGGATCCGCGGAGCGGCTCGTGACGATGACTCCGCGGCCGCCGAGCGTCGTCAGCAGCCCGAAGTCGGGACGAAGACTTTGCACGACCTCTTCCCCGTCCAGCTCGACTAAGTAGTCGAACCGGCTCCTTCCGACGTACCGCGGGAGAGCCGAGAGCGACTCGAGGAGGGCCGCGGGCGGGTCGACGGACTCGTCCGGGGTCGCCGGGAAGTCGAGCTCGATCCAATCGCCGCGCCGGACCGCCGTGAGGAGGCCGCTCTTCGTGTGAAAGCGGGCAGTGTCTTCCACGGCCAGCCGTCCGGTCTCCCAGAGGACGTGTGCGCTCGCGAGCGTGGCGTGCCCGCAGAGGTCGACCTCGGTGGTCGGCGTGAACCAGCGCAGACCCCAGCCGTCCGGACGGGGGTGGAGAAACGCCGTCTCGGCGAGGTTCATCTCCCGCGCGACGTCCTGCATCCACGCGGCGTCGCGCTCGTCGGGGAGAAGGCAAACCGCTGCGGGATTTCCGGCGAACGGCCGGGAGGCGAAGGCGTCGACCTGGAGGATCGGGAGAGACACGGTCGTCGAGAACTCTACGTCCGGAGCGGCCGCGGAGATAATCCGCAGCCATGGACAGCGGCGCCGTGAACCGAAGGTACGTCGCGCTGATCCGCGGCATCAACGTCGGGCGCGCGAAGCGCGTGGCCATGGCGGACCTGCGCGCGCTCGTCGAAGATCTCGGATACGGCGAGGTCCGGACCCTGCTCAACAGCGGGAACGTCGTTTTTCGCGTTCCCGCGGCCCGCCGGGGAGACATCGCCGGCCGCATCGAAAAGGCGATCACCGCGCGGCTCGGGATCTCCGCCCGCGTGATCGTGTTGAGCGCGGCGGATCTCGCCGCGGTCGTCGCCGGCAACCGGTTGGGTCCGGTCGCGAAGGACCCCTCCCGGCTGCTCGTGACCGTTCTCAAGAATCCGGCGGATCGGAAGCGTCTCGTGCCGCTGACGCGACGGGACTGGGCCCCCGAGGCGCTCTCCCTGGGCGTTCGCGTGGCCTACCTCTGGTGCCCCGAGGGAATGATCGCGAGCCCGCTGGCGGACGCCGTTTTCCGTTTGCTCGGAGACGCGTGGACCACCCGCAACTGGGCGACTCTGACGAAGCTTCACGGTCTCGCGGCGGTCCCGGATCGTTAAGTCCGGCTACTTTTCCGGAGGGGGCATCAGGCCCAGCTGCTGCAAGATCCGGAGCTGATCGAACTCGCTCCACTCCTCGCGAATCTTGCCTCCCGAGATCCGCCAGATCGTGATGCCGCGGCCCTTGAGCGTCTTACCTGTGGCCGGCAGGCCGTTGCCTTCACCCGTGTTCGTGCCTTCGCCGCTCCAGAGGACCGTGACGAACTCACCGTCCACCAGCGCCTTGTCGATCTTCGTCCGCAGGTCCGGAAACGCGCTCCTCCAGCCCCGCGCCGCGTCCTGGTCTTCCTTCAGACCGACGTCCCGCGTCACGCCGTGGTTGACGAAGTCCTTTGCGTAGATCTCGTTGGCCACCTCGAACCTGCCCTGGTTGAAGATTTCCACGAAGACTCGGCGAGCCACTGCCTTTCGCTTCTCGGCCGTCTCGCCCGCGGCCGGGGAGATCGCGGCCAGCAGGAGAAAGGCGGACAACGCCACTTTTCGCATCGGGGCACCTCCGGCAAGGAGTACGTTGCCGCGGTCGCGCGGGTTGCGGTCCGCGGCTAAGCTCCCGGCCGGAGGTGCTCGATGCCGGTGCGACCCGAAATCGCCGAAAGCAATCGGTCGGAGAGAGCTCGCCTCGCGCGGCTCGTTCGGAATCTCGACGAAGCGAGGCTGAGGACGCGTCTGTCGAACGGCTGGACCGTCGCGGGAGCCTTGGGCCACCTCGCATTCTGGGACCGACAGCGGCTGTGCCTGATCCGCCGGTGGGCCGCCGGCGATATTCGCAGTGGCGCGTACGACTCCGACGTCTTCAACGACGCCGTTCAGCCGCTGCTCGAGATGATTCCTCCGGAGCGACTGGCGGCGGCCGTCCTGGAAATCGCCGAGGAGCTCGACTCTCTTCTCCTCGAGTTGCCGGACGAGAACATCTCGACGATGCTCTCCCGCCCCGACGCGCCGCATCTCGATCGGGGAGAGCACCGACGCCATCACCTGGACTCGATCGAGGAGGCCCTCGCCGGCGCGCCGTGAAAGCCTGCCGGGCGATCACGCGCGCCGTCGCGGCGTCGCTCCCCGACTGCGCACTCACCTTCGTCGAGAGAGAACCCATCGACGTGGCGAACGCCGGGTTGCAACACGCCGCGTATGTCGAAGCCCTCCGGCGGGCGGGCGCCATAGTGGAGGTCGTTCCCGCGGACGACGCGCTCCCGGACTCCGCATTCGTGGAGGACACCGCGGTGGTCTTCGACGAGGCCGCGGTTCTCGCGCGTCCCGCGAGCCCGGTGCGGCAGCGAGAGCTTCCGGCGATCGCGCCGGCTCTCGCCGCCCACCGCCCGCTCCGGCGGATCGAGTTTCCCGCCACGCTCGAAGGCGGAGACGTCCTCGAGTTGGGTCCGCAGTTCTTCGTCGGCGTCTCGTCCCGGACGAACTCCCAAGGCTTTTCGCAGTTTGCCGCGATCGTCCGGGAGTTCGGGTATCGGGCGACCCCGGTCGAGGTCCACGGTTGCCTGCACCTGAAGACGGCGGTGACTGCCCTCGATTCCGAGACCCTTCTCGTCAATCCGGCGTGGATCGACGCCGCCGCGCTCCCCGCCGTCCGGCATCTCGTCGTGCGGCCCGAGGAGCCTTTCGCCGCCAATGCGCTGGTCGTCAACGGCGTCGTCCATCTCTCGGCCCGTTGGAAGCGGACGCAGGACCTCGTCGAGAGATCCGGATTCCGGGTAGTCGGATTGGACCTGTCCGAGTTCGAGAAGGCCGAGGCGGGACCGACCTGCCTCAGCCTGATCTTCTCGACGGAGGCGGGAGGGTAGGATCGCCCACGTTTTACAAATCGAGGAGTGAAGATGAAATTGACCGAGCTCCTGCTGGGCGAGTTGGAACGCGAGGCGCCCGCGAGCCGCCGCATTCTGGAGCGCGTCCCGGAAGGCCGCTTCGACTGGAAGCCTCACGAGAAATCCATGCCGCTCGGCTACCTCGCCACGCTCGTGGCCACGATGCCCGCCTGGATCGACGCGATGGTGAACCAGGACGAGCTCGATTTCGCGCCGAAGGAGCCGTCCGGATACAAGCCTCCGGAGCTCCGCACGAGCCGCGACCTCGTCGAGGCATTCGACGCCGCGCTCGGGAAGGGCCGCGGCGCGCTGCAGGGAACGACCGACGCGCACCTGATGACGTCCTGGAAGTTGCTCGCCGGAGGCCGGGTCGTTCAGGAGCAGCCACGCTACATCGCGATCGCGGCCAGCTCACGGTTTACCTGAGGCTGAACGACGCGCCGGTGCCGTCGATCTACGGCCCCACGGCGGACGAGAGGATCGCGCCGTGAGACCCCGAACCGTTTCTCGTTTTCAGGAGAGAACCTCCCCGAGTCGCCGTTCCAGATACCGGCGCTCCGCGGGATGGCTGACGAGGGAGAGCGCCTGTTCGTAGGCGGCGGCGGCTTGGGCGCGGCGGCCGAGGCGGCGCAGCACGTCGGCTTTCGCGGCGGGCAGCAGGTGATACGCCTCCAGCTGCTTCGTCGCCTCGAGCTCTTCGATCAAACGCAGGCCGCGCTCGAGGCCGTTCCCCATCGCCACGGCGGCGGCATGGTTCAGCGCCACGACCGGCGAGGGGTGCAACCGCAGTAAGAGCGCGTACAGCGCGGCGATCTGCGGCCAGTCGGTGTCCTCCGCCCGAGCCGCCTGCGCGTGGAGCGCCGCGATCGCGGCCTGCAGACTGTAGAACCCGGTGCCGCCGCGGCGCACCGCGGATTCCGCCAGCGTCTGACCTTCGGCGATCTCGCTGCAATCCCAGAGCGAGCGATCCTGCTCCTCCAGGGTCACGAGCTCGCCGTCTCCGTCCACGCGCGCCGAGCGCCGCGAGTCCTGCAGCAGCATCAACGCCAGGAGTCCCGCCACCTCGGTCTCGCCGGGAAAGAGCACGCGTACCACCCGTCCCAGGCGGATCGCTTCGCTGCACAGCTCGCGGCGCACGAGCTCGTCGCCGGAGGTCGCCGCGTAGCCTTCGTTGAACACGAGGTACACGACGCGCAGGACGCCCTCGAGGCGCTCCGCGAGCTCCTCGCTGGTCGGGACCGCGTACGGGATCCGCGCGGCGCGGATTTTCGCCTTCGCCCGCACCAGACGCTGCGCCATTGTCGCGGAGGAGATCAGGAACGCGCGGGCAATCTCCTCGACCGAGAGGCCGCAAAGCGTTTTCAGAGTAAGCGCGACCTGTGCTTCGAGCGCCAGGGCGGGATGGCAGCAGGTGAAGATCAGGCGCATGAGGTCGTCCGAAAGAGGCTCCTCGTCGACGTCGGACGGCAGAGCGGCCGACGGGGTCTCGTAGGCGATCTCGTCGCGCTTCGCGGCGAAGCTCTTCTCGCGGCGGAGCCGGTCGATCGCCTTGTGCCGTGCGGCCGAGACGAGCCACGCGCGGGGGTTGCGCGGGACGCCCTCCGACGGCCACTGCTCGAGAGCGGCGGCGAACGCTTCCTGCAGGGAGTCCTCGGCGAGGTCGATGTCGCCGACCAGTCGGATGAGCGTCGCGAGCGCGCGGGGACGCTCCTCGCGATAGACGGCCTCGAATTCCATGGAGCCGGCCGCGAGTTTAGACCTCCGGACGAGCTCCATGGGAGCGCTCTCACCGGAACATGTCCTCCCGTTCGTCAGTCGAACGGGCGAGGACCAGATCGACAGCGAGTTACTTCCTTCTTCGGGCGTCCAGGCTCCAGGGTCCCGCGCCCGCGGCCGAGAAGTAGAGCCAGAGAAAGCAATAGAGAACGGCCGGAGTGCCCATGTTCACGACGGTCCAGAAGCTCTGGGGATAGTGGAACTGAAAGTACGCGACCGCCATCTCTCCAGAGAGAACGAACGCGACCGGTCGAGTAAAGAGGCCGAGGAGCATCAAGAGGCCGCCAAAGGTCTCGAGGATGCCGCCGATCCCGGTCTCCGATAGAAGCGGCGCGGTCGCGCCGTTCGGAGGCATGCCGACCGGAAACGCAAAAAGCTTCATGGTGCCGTTCTGGATGAACATGAGGGCGGCGACGATGCGGAGGACGCTCCGGAGCCGCGGCGCCCAGGAAATCCACTTCTCGGCGATGCTCGGGGTGTCGTTCATGATTCCCTCCTCGCTTCTCGCTCGTCTCGAGCCGTCGGCGCGTTTATGCACCGCTCCAGCAGACGAGCATCTCCCAATCGTTCCGCATACCGGAGGAACACATCCGTGGGACCACGCCAGTGCAGCTCCTCCACATCGCCGAACAGCGGCGCGTCCGTCCGAAGCGTCGCCAGGTCCTTGAACAGGAGGGCCAGGTCCTGGCTCTCTCCGAGGACCTCGGACGGGAAAACTTCGATCCGGCCGTGGCGGTTGAGCAATCGGGCCGCCGTGATCCGGCCGATCCGCGGAATGCCGGGGTAGCCGTCGGCCGCGTCGCCGACGAGCGCGAGGAAGTCGGGGATGAGGAACGGTTCGACGCCGAATTTCTCGCGGACTCCGTCGGAATCGCGGACTCGCTGCGCTCTCCGGTCGACCTGCACGACCCGATTCCCCCGGACGCACTGCGCCAGGTCCTTGTCGGGAGTCCAGATGCAGACTCTCTCGACTCGATCGAACTCCGAGACGATCCGGGCGGCGGAGGCGAGCGCGTCGTCCGCCTCCAGCTCGACCATCGGCCATACGACCACGCCCATCGCGAGGAGGGCGTCTTCCAGCGGGTGGAATTGCGCGAGCAATGCGGGGTCGATGCCGTATCCGGTCTTGTAGCCGCCCCAGAGGCCGTTGCGGAAGGACTCGATGACGTGGTCCGTCGCGACGCCGACATGGGTCGCCCCTTTCTCGATCATCTCCAGGACGGTGTGCAGCACGCCGACGACCGCGCCGAACGGCCGATCCGCGCCGCCGTTGACGCGGCGGAGGCCGTAGAAGTGGCGGAACAGTTCGTACGTGCCGTCGACGAGATGAACGATCATGCTCGGGGAGCCCACGACTTCTTCACTTCGCCCTCCTTCCGAGACCTCTCTCTACCGGGATGACGAACGAAGACTATCGGGATCGACAATCCGGCGACTCTCCGGGCTCAGCCCGACACGATCAGGACGATCGCCAGGGCGGCGCACGCCACTCCGGCCTGTTGGACGAGCCGCAGGCGCTCCCGCAGCACGACCCGCGCGAGGAGGATGGTGCTGGCGGGGTAGAGCGAAGTGAGCGTCGCCACGATGCTCAAGGGTCCCTGCCGGACGGCCAGCAGGTAAAGGATGTTGGCGAGCATGTCGAGGCTGCCGCCGCCGACGACGATGGGCCACGACTCGGTTCGCGGCAGCAGCTTCTGCCGCGTGAGCAGGCCGGCCACCGCGAAGAACGAGACGGACACGGCGCGAGCGGGAACGAGCGGCCACAGGCCGGCGGATCGTCCGGTGCGCTGCAGGCAGACGAGGAAGATCCCGATCGCGATGCCGGAGACGATGGCGATCGCGACACCGCTCCGCGCGCGCCGGCTTTCCTCGACCGGCCCGGCCCGGCTGATGAGCACGATGGCCAGGAGCGCCAGCGCGACGCCGAGGACGGCCAGGCCCGTCGGCCGCTCGCCGAGCGCGAGCCCCACGACGACCGGAATGACGACCGCGCAGACGGCCGTCACGGGCGCGACCACGCTCATCACCCCGACGGCGAGACCCCGATAGAGGAGAGCGAGGCCGATGCCGCCCGCGAGCCCGCTCGCCGCTCCCCACGCGAGATCGGCGGCCGTGGGCGTCGCCGGCGGAAGGAAGGGAAGCGCGAGGAGAACGAGGACGAGCCCGGTCGCCTGGGAACAGACGACGGCCGAGAAGACCGTCGAGCCCCGCTTCGTCGCGAGACCCCCCAGGAAATCCGCCGCGCCGTACGCGACC
>QHVV01000026.1 GCA_003222385.1 Acidobacteriota bacterium | reverse complement strand
TTCATTCGCTTCGCGTAGAACCGTTCGAGCTGTGGGTTGATCGCCCGATCGTCCTGCGACACCAGGTACCACGAGGGAATGGTCTTCCAGGCTGCCTGCGGGACCGAGGCGCCGAAGGCGCTGTTATGGATCGGCTTCTGCGTCGCCGCCGCCACGCGGGCCTCCGTCGCCGGCACGTCGGCGCAGAAGAGCTCGCGGAACCGAGCGCGATCGACGTACAGGAAGCCGGCCGAGTCGGGTTTCAGCGCCGAATTGAGGTCCACCGGGTACTTCTCGCCGAAGGCGCCGACCGGCTCGCCACCCTCCGGCGCGAACGCGGCGAGGTAGACGAGCGCCTTCACGTTCGGATTGCCGGCCGCGGCGCCGGTGATCACCGCGCCGCCGTAGGAGTGGCCCACGAGGACGACCGGACCCTTCTG
The DNA here is from genome assembly GCA_003222385.1 of Acidobacteriota bacterium. Classification (GTDB taxonomy): domain Bacteria; phylum Acidobacteriota; class Thermoanaerobaculia; order UBA5066; family Gp7-AA6; genus Gp7-AA6. Next base: position 5,697 of record QHVV01000026.1, on the reverse strand, counting down.
GGCGTCGACGACCCGTTTGGTCGTCTCTACGTCGCCGGCGAGCGACGCGAGGGGATTCTGGACAGCGATCACGTCGTAGCCGTCGCGCTGCAGAATCGGGATGACGCGCTGCCAGCCCGTGCCATCGGCGAAGGCTCCGTGGACGAGCACGATCGTTGGTTTTGCGGCACCCGTCGAGGGAGCCGCGGAGCTTTGGCGCTTCGCGGGCGGAGCGGACGACTGCGCTGGAAGAGAGCCGCCGACGAGGGCGGCGAGGACGAGAGCCGCCAGGGAGAGTTGGACGAATCGGGTCTGTCTCATTGCAAAGATCCTTTCCTGTATGGCGCAGATGCCGGAGCCCGGCTCAGCGCAGTGACTTGAAGGACGCTCGGAGGTCGCCCACGAGGAGCTGCGGCTGCTCCCACGCCGCGAAGTGGCTGCCCTTGTCGTGCCGGGCGTAGAAGACGAGCTTGGCATAGGCCTTGTCCGTCCAGCTCTTCGGCGCCTGATAGAGCTCCTCGGCGAAGGCGCTCACGCCCGCCGGAATGGGGACGTTTTTCGGCGCGAAGAATGCGAGATGGCTCTCCCAGTAAAGACGGGCCGAGGGGATCGCCGTATTCGTAAACCAGTAAAGCGTGACGTTGTCGAGGACGTCGTCCCGGGTCAGACCCTCGGATTCTCCGTCGAAGACGCGGACGATGAGAGCGAGGCTGCGCGCGTCGTGGTCGAGCATCCAGGCGGCCAGGCCGATCGGCGAGTCTCCGATTCCGTACAGCGTCTGCGGGCGGTTCGCCATCTCGTTGGCGTAGCCCAGTCCGTTCTTGTAGAAGTAAGCGAGCTGCTCGTACGCATGCTTCTCGTCCGCCGAGAGACCCGCGGGCGCCGGCCCGCCGGCGGAGGCCGCCTTGTCGATCTCGGGCGGTACGGTGGCCGGCATGTTCGTGTGGATCCCGACGAGCTCCGGGGCGCCCAGCAAGGACATCTGCTCCGTGACCGCGTTGCCCCAGTCGCCGCCCTGCGCGACGAACCGCTTGTACCCGAGTCGCTTCATCAGCACGACCCACGCGCGGGCGATGCGGATCGGATCCCAGCCGGTCACCCTTGGGTTGGCGGAGAACCCGTAGCCCGGCAGGGACGGGATCACGACGTCGAAGGCGTCGGCCGCCGTCCCGCCGTGCGCCGTGGGGTTCACCAGCGGATCGATGATCTTGAGTTGCTCGATGATCGAGCCCGGCCATCCGTGCGTGATGATCATCGGCAGGGCGTTCGGATGCTTCGACTTCACGTGGATGAAGTGGATGTCGACTCCGTCGATGTTCGTGACGAAGTTCGGCAGACTGTTGAGCTTCGCCTCGCACTTGCGCCAGTCGTAGTCGCTTCCCCAGTGGCGCGCGAGCTTCTGCATCGTCGCGAGCGGCACGCCCTGCGACTGATCCGAGACGACCTCCTTGTCCGGCCACCGAGTCGCGGCGATGCGGCGCTTCAGGTCCGCGAGCTCCGCCTCCGAAACGGGGTTTATCGGAAACGGACGGATTGCATCCTTGTCAGCCGTCCGCTTGCTGGCTTGCTGTGTGGCACCGGTCTGGGCGATGGTGTCCATCGTGTCCTCCGTTTTCGATGCTTGGGATTTGCCCGGTAAGGTAGCGAGGGCGGCCATCGCCGCGCCGCTCCGGATCAGCGTCCGGCGTGACAGCGCGGGAGCCGGAGTCGATTCTCGTGTGGTCATCCTCCCTTTCCTTTCTGGTGTCATTCGAAGTCAGGAGTCGAGAACGGGTCAGGGAGGTTTTCGGGGAACCCGCTGTCGGAAGGTGGCCTGTGGAGGTCGTCGCTCGGCGTCGGCGGTGGAGGCGATCGTGCACCGGGGTCCGGATTGAACGTGAGCACGCACCGGCACGTCCGGTGGGCCGGTCGCCGGCGGGGAGATATGCCTGCGCTGCAGCACAGGCATTCCTTCGAACGTCGACGAGGAGAGACCGCGCGACCACGAAGAGCCGGCGACAGCATGCGAGCGTTCCGGGATGCCGAAGCCATTCGGCGCATTTAGCCGTGATCGGCGGAAACCCCTCCGCAGGCTCATCGCACCCGGCGTCGTAACGAGAGTTCGCAGCGGCGCAAGGATCTGGCCTTTGAAGTTCGGATCGTCGACCCGGAGGGGCGGGGAAGCGGCGTCCACTCGACAGACGGGGAGCGTCGCACCCACCAACGACACCAAAAACACCAGACGTGCGGACACGAACCCGCCTTTCCGCGAAGGGTGCTCAGCCTATAACGCGCCGAACCCCTTCGCGCGGCACGCGAGCCTTCGAGCAACGCGGCGAATCGCGAGTCACCTGGTGGCGGATCGTGACCGGCCGGTGACGGCTGCCGAGTTGTGAAGACACCGTGTAAAGACGGCGTGAATCAACCGGGCATCGCGGCGGGCAGGGTTCTTCGCTAGACGAACGAAAATAGTATCGGGGCGAAAGGAGATTCGAGCATGGCTCCGTCAATCGTTCTCGTTCATGGCGGCTTCGTCGACGGCTCGGGTTGGGAGGGCGTCTATAACATCCTCAAGAGGGACGGGTACTCCGTCGGAGTCGTCCAGAACGCGACGAAGTCGCACGCCGACGACGTCGCGACCACGAAGCAAGTGATCGCCGCTCAGAAGGACTCCGTGATTCTCGTGGGTCACTCTTACGGTGGTGCGGTAATCACCGAAGCCGGCAACGATCCGAAGGTGATCGGTCTCGTCTACATCACCGCGTTCGCCCCTGACAGGGGCGAGTCCGTGCAGTCGCTCATCAAGGACCCGCCCCCGGGAGCGCCCGTGCCCCCGATCCTGCCGCCCGTGAACGGGTATCTCCTTCTCGACAAGGAGAAGTTCCCCGCGTCCTTCGCCGGCGACCTGGAGAAAGGGAAAGCCGCGTTCATGGCCGATTCTCAAGTGCCGTGGGGTCTCGAGGCGTTGAGCGGGGCGATCAGTGATCCGGCGTGGAAGCACAAGCCGAGTTGGTATCTCCTCGTCACAGACGACAAGATGATTCCCATCGCGGCACAGCGGCTCATGGCGAAGCGCGCCGGCTCGACGGTGGTCGAGGTCGGCGGTAGTCACGCGATCTACATCTCGAACCCCAAGACGGTTGCCGAGATCATCGAGAAGGCGGCGAAGGGAGCGACGGGGTAAGGGGTCCGCTCCGGGCGCCGGGCCGAGACGAAGAGAACGGGCGGGCTCTGGCGCTGATGCGGACTGCCGCCCTGAATCCCGCGCCTGGCGCCGCACTAGTTAGTCGAGAAGAGGCGAGGAGGATTGATGACCAAGACGCGCGCGATTCAGGTAGCTCGAGCGGGCGGGCCGCTCGAATTGGTCGAACGAGAGATCCCGAACCCCGGTCCGGCTCAGGTGCGTGTCCGCGTCGAGGCCAACGGCATCTGCCACAGCGATGTCCTGACGAAGGAGGGACTGTGGCCGGGGATCGAGTATCCCCGAGTGCCGGGTCACGAGATCGCCGGCGTCGTGGACGCCGTGGGCGATGGCGTCCCCTCGTGGAAACCGGGTGACCGCGTCGGCATCGGCTGGCACGGCGGGCACTGCGGGTACTGCGACAGCTGCCGGCGCGGCGACTTCCTGTTCTGCACGGTCCGGCCGATGGTCTCGGGGATCTCGGCCGACGGCGGATACGCGGACCACGTCGTCGCTCCGGCGGTCGCGCTCGCGCGGATCCCCGAGGGTCTCTCAGCAGTCGAGGCGGCACCCTTGATGGACGCGGGCGTGACGACGTTCATGGCGTTGCGGCATAGCGGGGCGCGAGCGGGCGATCTCGTCGCGGTCCTGGGCGTGGGCGGGCTCGGCCACCTCGGCGTCCAGTTCGCCTCCCGGATGGGCTTCGACACGATCGCGATCGCGCGAGGCTCCGACAAGGAGCCGTTCGTGCGCAAGCTCGGCGCGCGGCTTTACATCGACAGCCAGGCGCAGGATCCAGCAGCGGCGCTCACGCGCCTTGGCGGCGCCCGCGCGATCCTCGCGACCGCGACGAGCGGAGCGGCGATGACAGCCGTGATCGGCGGCCTCGGTATCGACGGGAGGCTCATGGTCGTCGGAGCGCCTCGGGATCCGCTTACGGTTCCGGCGGGCCTCCTGATCGGCGGCCGGCGCTCGATCGCGGGCTGGGCGTCGGGCCGCGCGATCGACTCCGAGGACACGATGGCGTTCGCCGTACGGACGGGTGTGCGTTCGATGAACGAGCCCTTTCCGCTGGAGCGCGCTGCAGAGGCGTACGAGCGGATGATGAGCGGCGATGCAAGGTTCCGGGTCGTGCTGACCATGGACAAGTAGAGTCGATCGCGCGGATATCCCGGACCGAAGTCACGGGATCGGATCGATCGGGGTCCGTCGAGGCTCCTTGCCGAAGCGGGTCCGAGAGCGCTCGATGTGCTTGCGGATCTCGACGGCGCGATCCTTCGGGGGCGCGCTCGTGGCCCAGCCTCGAATCAGGCGCTCGGCGGCCGCAGCAACCTCCTCGACGACACCGTTGAAGAGCGCCTGGTTCGCCCTGGAGGGCTTATTCGCTCCGCTGACCTTGCGAACGAACTGCAGCGAGGACGCGCGCGAATCTCGGCTGTCGTCGCCGGCGGCTCGAAGTTTGCGAGCGTTCGAATATTGCGGCACATGACTTGAACTCTAATCCGCGCTACCCGGATCGACGAGTCAGGCGCTCAGCCCCAGCCTCTTGAGTAACGCCCCGAATCTCGGGTCCGCGCGAAGGGAATCGAACCCGGGCAATCCGGTGTAACACAAGAGGCCCTGGTGCTCCTCTTCTGCCCGTGCGAGCACGTCGAAGGCGTCGTCGATTTCCCCGAGCGCGCCGAGCAGCCAGGCCTCGGAGACCGCGGTGGGCGAGTCCGCGGGCCGGGCTCGCAGCTCCTCGAGGATCTTCCGCGCGTCGTCCTCCCGCCCCACCGTCGCGAGTGCCCACCCCAGGACGCCGAGAAAGAAGGGCGCGCGATGCGCCACCGCGACACCGTGCTCGCCCGCTGTGATGGCTTCCTCGAGCCTCCCGAGGGCGACGTTCGCCATGCACGACGCGCTGATGGCCGAGGCGTCCTCCTTCTCGAAGCTGAGCGCGTCCTCGATCTGGCGCAGTCCTTCCTGAGGCTTTCCGCTCACCAGGAGTCCCCATCCGGCGAGGGTGTAAGGAAACGATGCGAGCGGATCAGCTTCCCGGGCGCGCTCGAAAAGAGGCCGGGCCTCGTCGAGCCTCTGGCGCGCGCAAAGGGTGATCGCGAACGAGCCCAGGGAGAGGACGTGATCCGGCTGGAGCTCGATCGCCCGGCGCCAGGCCGACTCCATCACGTCCCACCGGCGCTCGAGGAAGGCCGCGAACGCCTCGACGTGCAGACCCTCCGCCGACTCTCCCTGCAGCTCCTTTGCGGTCGCGAGCGCCTTCCTCGCGGCCGTGCAGGCCGCGCGAGGCATGATCATGCCCATGTGCGCCGAGAGCACGGTGATCTCCGCGAGGCCGGTCCACGAGGGTGCGTGAGCCGGATCGAGACGCACGGCCTCCTCGAAAGCGGACATGGCCCCGCCGAAGTCCTCGATCCCCCGAAGGTGCCGGCCCTTCAGATAGCTGCGGTAGGCCTCGAGGTTGCGGGCCTGCGGTCGAGCGTGAACGGTTCGCGAGCTCCCCCCGAGCCGGGCCTTCACCGCGTCGACGACGCCCGCGGCGATCTCGTCCTGGATGG
>QHVV01000082.1:57093-86903 GCA_003222385.1 Acidobacteriota bacterium | reverse complement strand
CTGGCGAACCTGGGAGGTCAGCTCGGTCACGGAGACTCCGATGCGCTCGCGCGAATCCTGCGAGCTCGCCTTGCCCGGCTCCGACTGCTCGTTCGAGGACACGACGTCGCGCTCGGCCAGCGCGGCCGTCAGGTTCATGTCCCGGCCGTCGCGGATCACCCCGAGGCGCACCTTGCTGCCCGGCGCCTTGCCCGAGACGTACCCGATCAGATCGCGGGTGTCCTTGACTGAGACGTCGTCCACTCGGACGATCGCGTCGCCCGGCCGGATCCCGGCCCGGTCCGCCGGTTTGCCCGGCTCGACCGACTGAACGAACGCGCCGTCCAAAGACTTCAGACGGAAGGCCGCGGCCTTGTCGCTGTCGATGTTCTCGATGTTGATCCCGAGGAACCCGCGCGTGACCTTGCCCTTGTCGCGAAGCTGGGGAAGGACGCTCTTCAACGTGTTGATCGGCACGGCGAAACCGATGTTCTGCGCCGGCCGGAACATCGCGGTGTTGATCCCGATGACCTCGCCGTTGACGTTGATGAGCGGACCGCCGGAGTTTCCGGAGTTGATGGCGGCGTCGGTCTGGATGAAGTTCTCGAACGAACGCGTCGCGGCGTCGCCCGTCAGACCATACCGCCCCTTCGCCGAAACGACCCCGACCGTGACGCTCTTGTCGAAGTTCAAGGGATCCCCGATCGCCATGACCCACTCGCCCACCCGGAGCCGGTCGGAGTCTCCGAGAGCCAGCGGGGTCAGGCGCTGCTTGACGTCGATCTTGAGAAGCGCGAGATCGGTGGCGGGATCGCGTCCGACGATGCGGGCGATCGTCCGCTCGCGGTTGTTCAACCGGACCTCGACCTTGTCCGCGCTTTCGATGACGTGGTAGTTCGTCGCGATGTAACCGTCATCCGAGATGATGAAGCCGGTGCCGCCCTGCTGCTCCTTGTGCTCCTCGTCATCGCCCTGACCGTCGCCGCGGCGCTGCTGCGGGCCGAAGAAGAACTCGAAGGGATCGCCGTTTCCGCCCCCGAACGGGGAGGCGAACCGGCGGGACCCCTTGACGATCTCGGTCGAGGTGATCGAGACCACCGACGACATCGTCTCGTCGGCGATGTCGGCGAACGAAGGCAGGATCACCGAGCCCGTACGGGCCCGGGCGGGCGCGTCGCGCTGTGCCTCCGAACGCGGGGTGACGTTGACGGAGCTCGCGACCACCATTCCGAAGATGACGGCCGCGGCGATGAGTACGGAAAACGAAAGGGCCCGTTTGGTGGATTTCTCCATGGTTTTTCTTCTACTCCTCCGCCCGCTCCCGAGCGGGTCTGTGGCTCTTCATTTCTTCAGGATTCCAGGTCCAAGTTCAATGTTCTCGATTTCGAGGCTCAGCACCCCGGCTCGGGAAACCCCGGGCAAGGAATTCAACGCTCCACGCTCGGCCCGAAATTCCGCCGCGGGATCCCGCGGCTCGCGTGCTCCACCAGTATGCACCGGTCCATCGCCACCGGAATCCCGGCTTCTTCGAGCCGCCGGGCCGATCCCGGATCCACGACCCCCTGCTGCATGAAGAAGAACTTGACCCCGCGCGCGATGGCCTCGTCCGCGACCGGGGCGACCTGGTCCGACCGCCGAAAGACATCCACGATGTCGAGCCGGACGTCCCCCGGGATCTCCGAGAGCGACCGGTAGCAGGTCTCTCCCAGGATGGCGCGGTGTCCCGGATTGACCGGGACGATCTGATACCCCTGCTCCATCAGGTAGCGGGCGATCGCGTTCGAGGGCCGCTCCGGCTTCGGCGAGCATCCCACGATCGCGATCGTTCGCGCGGTCTCCAGGGCCGTCCGGATCTCTTCCCTGTCGTTCACCGCGTGGGCTCGGACTGGCCCTCTTTTTCGGGACGCAGGTTGTAGAAGAAGGTTACGGTGACGCCTTCGCGCGCCTCGTTCAAGTCCGCGGGGAGGGGCCGGAAGGGGGAAGACTTGAGAATGGCCTGGAGGGCCGCGAAATCGAAAGGCGGAATCCCCGATCGCCGGACGATCGTCGCGTCCGCGACCCGGCCGTCCGCGAGGATGTAGAACCGGATGGTCAGCTTCCCCTTCCATCCGAGCCGGGCGAGCTCCGGGATTTCCCAGTGGAGCTTGATGCGCCGTACCATTTCGTCCGCGTAAGGACCCCAGTCGTACCAGGTCGTGTCGAAGGACAGCGGGCCCGAATCGACGAAGCCTCCGTCGGCGTTGGGGAACCCCGCCCCCCCCTGCGAACCGCCTCCCGCGGTATCCCGCGCCGCGTCGCGGATCGCCTGGTCCAGCCGCGCCAGCCGCTCTCCTTCGCGCGACGGCGAGCCCCCCGACGAGAGCGGCGATTCCGCCGCGGCTCCCCCGGAGGGGCCGAAGACCGCGGGCCGCCGGTTCTCTTCGCCCGACGCTCCCGGATCTCCCTGGCGGGGCGCCGCGACCCCCCGGGACTGGGCGATCGTCGGGCCGGGCGCTCCCCGTCGTCCCGGTTCGAGGTCCCGGACGCCGGGAGCCTCCGGGGCGAAGGGCACGGTGGATTTCGGACGGGACCGGTCTCCCCCTCCCGCGCGGCGGTTCGCGTCGGAGAGGTCCGACCGTCGCGGGTTTTCGCGCGCGGGACCCGGCGCCGAGCGGAAGACGACCGGGATGGGAGGCCCCTTGGGCTCCGGCGCCAGGAGGTTCGCGAGGAATCCTCCCTTCCGTTCCCCTCGGGCGGCGGGCCCCGGGCCGATCGCGAAGAGCACGAGCAGAAGAAAGTGCGCGACGATCGAGATCAGAACCGCTCGCTCGAGCGGGAATGGCTTCTGGCCTTTTTCGATGATCTCGAACACGTTGTGTCGCTTGCGGGAAAATTCCCTTTCTCTCTAACACGGGACGCCGCCGGTGGATTCTCGGTTTCGGGCCCGCATGCCGGGAGGGAGCCGGGACGGAACCGGGGCCCTCGGTTGCGGCTCGCCCTCTCATTTGATAAACAGAGGCGGCTCTCGACGAAATGGTGGCGGGCGCAGGCCCGCTTTTTTGTTCCTCGAAGGTTGGCGAATGGAGCTGTTGAAAGCGGACACGACCGAGGAGATCCGGGCGATCGCGCGGGAGAAAGGCTGCCGCCTGCTGGCGGTCGAGCCGACCGGCAGCGGACGGTCGGCGGTCGTCCGTCTCGTGCTCGAGCGCGAAGACGGGAGCTCCGTCTCGATCGAGGATTGCGAGGCCATCTCGAGAGAGGCGTCGGCGGTCTTAGACGCGTCCGACGAGATCCGCCACGGCTACCAGCTCGAGGTTTCGTCCGCCGGCCTCGACCGCAAGCTCTATTCGCTCGACGACGCCCGTCGGTTCGTCGGCCGCCGCGTGCGCGTGAAGACCGACCTGCCCGTGCTCGCCGAGTCCGCCGAAGATGTGGCCGGTCCGGGAAGTCGAAATCTGCACGGAACACTGGAAAGCGTCGACGGAGATCGGCTCCGCGTCGTTGATGGGGAGAACCGCAAAACCTATAATGTCCGTTTCGGCGATATTCGGCTCGCACGATTGGAATTCGAGTGGCCGGAGCGCCGCGGGTAACGGGGTTGTCCGGCACAGGAGAACGAACGGTCCGATGAACATCGATCCGTCGGTGATCCGACAGGTGTCGCGGGAGAAAGACATCGACGCCGAAAAGATGTTCGGCGCGCTCGAGGAAGCCATGTCCTCGGCGGCGAGAAAGTTCTACCACGACAAAGCCATGGTGACGTTGATCGACCGCCAGACCGGGGCCATGACGGTGTACTCGCCGCGGACCGTCGTCGCCGAGCTCGACACCGAGTCGGAAGAGCCGCCGCCCGAGGTGCTGCTGGACGAGGCCCGCGAGCTCGTCGCGAAACAGGGAACGCGCGGAGAGGTGCGCGTCCTGCGGCCCGGAGGCGAAGGCGAGCCCGCGACGGAGGTCGACGACGTCGCCCTGGGCGACGAGGTCCGGGTCTACCGGGAGACCGTCGGCCTGGGACGCATCGCTGCGCAGACCGCCAAGCAGGTCCTCTACCAGAAGGTCCGCGAGGCGGAGCGCGACAACATCTACAACGAGTACTTCCCCAAGATCGGGGAGCTCATGAGCGGAACCGTCAAGCGGTTCGAGCGCGGCGACATGATCGTCGACCTCGGCAAGACCGAGGGGATCATTCCGCGCGACCAGCAGTCGCGCGCCGAGCGTTACGGCCAGGGGGAGCGGATCCGGTCGATCCTCTTCGACGTCCACCGCAACCCCAAGGGCCCGCAGCTCGTCCTCTCACGGACCGACCCGAGGCTGCTGATCCGGTTCTTCGAGATGGAGGTGCCGGAAATCTACGACGGCACCGTCGTCATCAAAGGCGCCGTCCGCCAGCCGGGCGAGCGCGCGAAGGTCGCGGTGCGCTCGCGCGAGCGCGACGTCGATCCGGTAGGAGCCTGCGTCGGCATGCGCGGCAGCCGGGTCCAGTCGATCATGCGGGAGCTCCACGGCGAGAAGATCGACGTGATCCTCTACTCCGACGACCTCATCACCTTCGCCCAGAACGCGCTCGCTCCCGCGAAGATCACCCGGGTCTCTCCGATTCACCACGAAGACGGGACGATGAGCCTCGACTGTGTGGTCGAGGACGACCAGCTCTCGCTCGCGATCGGCAAGAAGGGCCAGAACGTGCGGCTCGCGTCCGCGCTGATCGGGCTGAAGATCGAGATCAAGGGCGAGACCGAAGTGAAGGGCGAAGTCGCCGAGGCCCTGACGCGGATGCTGCAGGCGTCGCGCTTGAAGCAGGTCGCGGTTTCCGAGATCCCGGGAGTCGGAGAGAAGACCGCGGAAAAGCTCGCCGAAGCGGGCGTCGGGAGCCTCTTCGAGCTGCTGGAGAAGAGCGCGGAAGAGCTCGCCCAGATCCCCGGGATCGGGGAAGCGACCGCGGAAAGGCTGCTCGAAGCGGCTCGCGCCGCGGAAGAGGAGATCCGTTCGCCGCGCTCCGAAGAGTCGGAGGAGGAAGAGGAAGGCGAAGAAGTTCCCGGCGAGGAAGAGGCGGGGGCCTCGACGCCGGCCGAAGAGACGATCGTTCAGGAGTAGATGAGCTCGATGGGAAAGATTCGAGTCGAAGAGCTCGCCGAGCAGATGGGAATCGGAAGCAAGGAAGTCCTCTTCCTGCTCCAGTCGATCGGCGTCGACGTCAAGTCGCCGCAGGCGGCGCTCGACGAGTCGACGGTGCTGGCCATCCTGCAGGGAAAGACCCACGCGCCCAAGCAGTTGATCGTGCGCGACAGCGAATCGAAGGCGTTCCGGCCCCAGAAGAGCGCGCTCTCCCGCATCAAGATCGTGGAGAAAACGGCGCCGGCTCGCCTGGAGCCGGACGTCGAGCCGGTCGTCCGCCGTCCCGGTCCCGCCACCGTCTCGACGCCGCCTCCGGCCGCGGCAGAAGCGCGCGCGAAGCCGGCGGAGCCGGCCCGCACCGCGGTCGTGCCGTCCGAGCCGGAACCCGAGCTCCCTGCCAGGCCGGCCCTGCCCCGCAAGATCGTGCTTCCCCCGCCGCGGCCGGCGGCCGGAAGACCTCTCGGGCCGCCCGGCGCTCCGGCAATGGCGCGCGCCGGAGCCGGCGCGCCCGCCATGCGCCCCACGGGTCCGTCGCGGCCCATGGGCCCGGCTTCGGGAAGCCCTTCAGGGAGGGCCGCGCCCTCCGTGTATCGGCCGACTCCGGGCGGCCCCGGAATGCGGCCGGCCGGCGCGCCGCTTCGGCCGACCGGACCCGCCGGGCGTCCGGGTCCCGGGGTGGGACTCGGCCGCACGGCGCCCCCTCCGCCGCTCCCCGACCGCGCGCCCGCGAAACGCAAGAAGGAAGACGAAAAGGAGACGAAGAAGCCGGCCGCGAAGCGCGGCGCGAAGCCGAAGATCACGGTCGCGGACGAAGTCGATTTGCGGGAGTTCGTCGGCGCGTACGAGGAAGACACGTACTCGGACATCACCCTTCCGCTGATCGAGAAGGGCGAAGGTGCGGAAGAAGCCGAGGTCGTGGCGGAGGCGAAGCCGGTTTCCAAGTCGGCTCTGCGGCGCGCCGCGAAGTCCACGCGCGCGCACGACTCGGGCAAGCTGCTCGAGTTCAAGAAACCGATGCCGACCGGACCGATCTTCCTGTCGGAAGGGGTCACCATCAAGGAGCTGTCCGAGAAGCTCGGTGTGCTCGCGAAAGACATCCAGCGGCTGCTCATGCAGAGGGGAATCCTCGCCACCGTGAATCAGACGCTCGATGCCTCGACCGCCATCCAGATCGCGAAGGAAGTCGGCGTCGAAGCGGCCGTCGTTTCGTTCGAAGAGGAGCTCGAGCTCGCGCGGACCGCCCCGGAATCCGCGGAAGTCGCTCCGGTCGCCGCATCTGCCCGGTCCCCCCGCGCGCCGGTCGTGACGGTCATGGGCCACGTCGATCATGGAAAGACGTCGCTCTTGGACGCCATCCGCCAGACCAAGGTCGCCGAAGGAGAGGCCGGGGGGATCACCCAGCACATCGGTGCTTATCGGGTCGAAGTGCACGACCGCCCCATCGTCTTCCTCGACACCCCCGGTCACGAGGCGTTCACCTCGATGCGCGCCCGGGGAGCCCGGGCCACGGACATCGTGGTCCTCGTCGTCGCGGCTGATGACGGCGTGATGCCGCAGACCGTCGAGGCGATCGACCACGCGCGGGCGGCGAAGGTTCCGATCGTCGTCGCGATCAACAAGATCGACAAGTCGAACGCGAACCCCGACCGGGTCCGCAAAGAGCTCGCGGACCACGGCGTGCTGCTGGAGGCATGGGGAGGCGAGGTTCCCTCCGCGGAAATCTCGGCGGTCCGCCAGCAGGGGATCGACCAGCTGCTCGAGCTGATCTTGATCGTCGCGGACCTGCAGGAGCTGACTGCTTCGATCGCCGAGGAGGCCCGGGGCGTGGTTCTCGAAGCGAGGCGCGAAGCGGGGCGCGGCAACGTGGCGACGGTGCTCGTCCAGTCCGGGACGCTGCACGTGGGAGACGTCTTTTTCGCGGGATCGGTTTTCGGGCGGGTCCGCTCGATGAGCGACGACCGCGGCGAGCGGCTGACGGACGCGGGCCCGGCGACCCCGGTCGAGGTCACCGGCTTCGAGGATCTCCCGCAGGCGGGCGACACGTTCCAGGTCGTTCCGGACGAAGCGAAAGCGCGCTCGGTCGCCTCGTTCCGCCAGCTCCGGGAGCGCGAGAAGGCGATGGCCGCCAGCCAGAAGCTTTCGCTCGATCAGCTCTTCAACAAGATCCAGGAAGGCCGCATCAAGGAGTTGCCGCTGATCGTCAAGGCCGACGTGGCCGGCTCGGCCGAGGTCCTGTCCCAGGCCTTGAAGAACCTTTCCAACGAGAAAGTGAAGGTCTCGCTCCTCCACGTCGGCGTCGGGGCGATCAACATCAACGACGTGCTGCTCGCGTCCGCTTCCGGCGCGATCATCGTCGGTTTCAACGTGCGGCCGGAAAAGAAGGCCGAGGCGGAGGCCGACAAGAGCGGCGTCGAGCTCCGCCTCCACACGATCATCTACAACGTGACCGACGAGATCCGGAAGGCGATGGAAGGCCTGCTCGAGCCGACGCTGAAAGAGGTTGCCCGGGGCAGGTTCGGAATCGCGGCCGGCTGCTACGTCACCGAAGGTTCGATCGGTCGCACTTCCCAGGTCCGGCTGCTCCGCGACAACCGGGTGATCTACGAAGGGAAGGTCGCTTCGCTGCGGCGCTTCAAGGACGACGTCTCGGAGGTCAAGCAGGGTTTCGAGTGCGGCGTCGCCCTCGAGCGCTACCAGGACGTCAAGGTGGGCGACGTGATCGAGGCGTACCAGGTCGAGAAGACTGCCGGGGTGATGGAAGCATGAGGGAGACTGGCGCGTAATCGTCCCCGCCCCCGCCTCGCTCAACCATGGTTCTCGCCTATGCCGTCTTCGACCTCCACCTGCCCGGCTGCCGCGGCCTGAAGGAGAAGCGGATGATCGTCCGGAGCTTGAAGAGCCGCCTGCGGAACGAGTTCGAAGTTTCCGCTTCGGAAGTCGGCGGGCAGGACCTCCTGCAACGAGCGGAGCTGGCGGTCGCCGCGATCGGGCCGGATGAGAAGCCGCTCGACGCCCTGCTGCAGAACATCCTCTCCTTCGTGGAACAGAACTTAGACGGCGAGCTGCTGAATTACCGAAACGAGTTCATCCATGTGTAGTCCTTTTTGTCATCCCGAGCGAACCGTGGGATCTCTGTCGAGAAGAGATTCCTCGGGCCTCCGGCCCTCGGAATGACAGCCGAGAGGGTTGGATGAAAAAGGAATCTCGCCGCAGCCAGCGCGTCGCCGACCTCGTCCGCGCCGAGATCTCGAACCTCCTCCGGATCGAAGCGCACGACCCGGACGTCAAGTTCGTGACGATCACCGACGTCGAGATGCCTCCGGACTTGAGGTCCGCCCGCGTCTTCTTCACGGCCCACGGCGACGAAACGGCCCTCGACCGCGCGGCCGCGGGCCTCGCGCGCGCGGCCGGATTCCTCCGGCGCGAGGTCGGCCGCCGCTGCGGGCTCCGGTACGCCCCGGAGCTCTTCTTCGAAGCGGACCGGTCCTACGACCGGGGCGCGCGGATCGACGAGCTGCTCTCGCGCGTGCTGCCCGAGTCCGAAGAGGAGCCGTGAGAGCGGACGACTTGTTTCGCCGCGGCTACCTGTTTCTCCTCGACAAGCCGGCCGGCCTCACTTCTCACGACGTCGTCGAACGCGTTCGGCGGGCGCTCTCGCTCCCCCGCATCGGGCACAGCGGAACGCTCGATCCGATGGCGACCGGGCTCCTCCTCCTCTGCGCCGGGGAGGCCGCCCGGCTGCAAGGTTTCTTCACGTTGATGGACAAGTCCTACGAGGGGATCATCCGGCTCGGCCGCGCCACGACCACTTTCGATCGCGAAGGCGAACCGGTGGGGCCCGAGCGCGATTCCGCGGGTCTCACGCGGGAAGAGATCGAGGCGGCCGCAGAGTCGTTCCGCGGCGAGTTTCTCCAGTCCCCTCCGCCGTACTCGGCGAAGAAGATCGGCGGGCGGAAGTTCTACGAGATGGCGCGCAAGGGCGAAAGCGTTCCCGTAATACCGAAGAAAGTTCGCGTCCCGGAGCTGTCCTTCGGCGAGCTCTCCCGAGGGCGTCTGCCCTTCTCGATTTCCTGCTCGTCCGGCACCTACATCCGCTCGATCGCGAGCGATCTCGGCGAGAAGCTCGGCTGCGGCGCGCACCTGGAGTCTCTGCGCCGAACGCGCATCGGCGATTTCCAGGCGAGCGACGCCGTCCCGCTCGAGCGCTTCGAAGGGATGTCGCCGGCCGAGCGCCTGGAGCCTCCGCACGCCGTGCCGCTGTCGCGCGTTCACTTTCCGTTCGAGCGCGTCCGCCTGGCTTCGCTCGAAACCTGGAAGATCCGCAAGGGCCAGTCGATTCCGGCTCGCGGCGTCGCGTCGAAAGAGGGGGACTGGGTGGCTCTCGTCGGGCCTTCCGACGAGATGGTCGCGCTCGGGCAGGTCAGCCCGATCGGAACGCGCGGCATCGCGTTGATCCGGCCGAAGCTGGTGCTCGCGGATTGAACCGTCAGAGAACTGCGGCCCCCTGTGGTAGGCTGTCCGATTGAGAAAAAAGTGTGAGATGAGAAGGTTGGAGGAGAAGTGAACGTCACGGAGCATCGAACCCAGAAGCCGACGATCCTCTCTCAGTACCGCACCCACGACACCGACACGGGCTCGCCCGAGGTGCAGGTCGCGCTGCTGACGAACCGGATCGCCTACCTGACCGAACACTTCAAGACGAACGCGAAGGATCACCATTCCCGCCGCGGTCTCTTGAAGCTCGTCGGGCGCCGCCGCCGCCTGCTCGACTTTTTGAAGTCCGAAGATCCGGAGCGCTACCACCGGCTGATCGAGCGCCTCGGCATCCGGAAGTAACTCCGCCGCCGGGCGGGCGACAGCCCGTTTCACTGCCCCGGCGAGGGAGAGCCCGGCGTTCTCCTTCACCGCGCGGCTGCGCCGGCGGCCAAACCACGACGAGAAGGAAAGACCATGACCCACAAGACCTCGATTCCGCTGGGGACCCGATCCCTCGACATCGAAATCGGCAAGCTCGCGAAGCAGGCCGACGGCGCCGCCGTCGTCCGCTACGGCGACACCGTCGTGCTCGCCACGGCCGTCTTCGCGAAAGAGCCGAAAGAGAACGCCGACTTCTTCCCCCTGACCGTCGATTACCGCGAGAACACGTATGCGGCCGGCCGGATCCCGGGCGGCTGGTTCAAGCGCGAAGGCCGGCCGACCGAAAAGGAGATCCTCACTTCCCGCCTGATCGACCGGCCGCTCCGGCCCCTCTTTCCGAAAGGCTTCAACCACGAAACGCAGATCATCGCGTTTGTTCTCTCCGCCGACGGCCAGAACGACCCGGACGTCCTCGCTCTGAACGCCGCATCGGTCGCCCTGACCTGTTCGCTCGTGCCGTTCTACTCGCCGATCGGCGCGGTGCGCGTCGGATCGATCGGCGGCCAGCTCGTCCTGAACCCGACCAACGCCGAGCGCGAAAAGTCCGACATCGACCTCGTGGTCGCCGGTACGGAAGAAGCGGTCGTGATGGTCGAGGCGGGCGCCCGGGAGGTCTCGGAGCGCGGGATACTCGACGCGATCCAGTTCGGCCACGAGGCGATCCGCCGGATCGTCGCGGCCGAGAAGGATCTGGGCCGACAGGGCGGTTTCGACAAGCCGGCCTGGCAGGCGCCCGAGGCGTACCCGGCCGACGTGCTCGCGGAAGTCCGCCGGCAGTGGGAGCCGCCGATGCGCGCGGCGCTGACCATGTCCGGAAAGATCGCCTCCTACGCGGAGATCAAGGCGGTCAAGAAAGCGGCCGCTTCGATGGTCCCCGAGACCGAGCCCGAAAGGCGGCAGCAGACGGCGCGCGCCGCCGACGATCTCGTCAAGTTCCTGACGCGCGAGTCGATCCTGGGCGAGGGCAAGCGGCTCGACGGGCGGGCGTTCGACGAGGTCCGGCCGATTTCAGTGGAGGTCGGTCTGCTTCCCCGCACGCACGGGTCGGCTCTGTTCACCCGCGGCGAGACACAGGCGCTCGTCACGGCGACGCTGGGGACTTCGGACGACGCCCAGATCATCGAAGAGTACGAGGGAGAAAGCGAGCACACGTTCCTTCTCCACTACAACTTCCCGCCTTTCTCGGTGGGAGAAACGAAGTTCATGAGAGGTCCGTCACGGCGCGACATCGGTCACGGAAACCTCGCACGCCGCGCTCTCTCGACCGTGCTCCCGAGCGAGGAGTCGTTCCCGTACACGGTCCGCGTCGTGTCCGACATCCTGGAGTCGAACGGCTCGTCGTCGATGGCCACGGTCTGCGGCGGAACGCTGGCTCTCATGGACGCCGGCGTACCGATCAAGGCTCCGATCGCGGGAGTCGCGATGGGGCTGGTCGGCGAGGGAACCCGGTTCGCCATCCTGACCGACATCGCGGGCCAGGAAGACCACTACGGAGATATGGACTTCAAGGTCGCCGGCTCGGCGGACGGCATCACTGCCCTTCAGATGGACATCAAGATCCAGGGCCTTCCACGCTCCGTCCTCGAGCAGGCGCTGGAGCAGGCGCGCGTCGGAAGGCTGCACATCTTAGAGAAGATGGCGGCCGCGATCGACCGGCCTCGGCCGAACATTTCTCCATATGCCCCTCGAATCTTCACGATGCAGATCCCCAGAGACCGCATCCGCGACGTCATCGGCTCGGGCGGGAAGACGATCCGGTCGATCATCGAGGAGACCGGTTGCAAGATCGACGTCGAGGACTCGGGCAAGGTCTCGATCGCTTCCTCCGACGAGGCCGCGGCGCTGCGCGCGATCCAGATCATCGAAGGGCTGACGCAGGAGCCGGAGATCGGGAAGATCTACACGGGCAAGGTGCGTCGGGTCGAGCCGTACGGCGCCTTCGTCGAGATCCTGCCGGGCCAGGACGGCCTCGTCCACATCTCCGAGCTCGCGCCGTACCGCGTCCGGCAGACGACGGACGTGGTCAAGGAGGGGGACGAAGTCACCGTCAAGATCATCGCGGTCGACCCGATGGGAAAGATCAAGCTCTCCCGGAAGCAGGCTCTTTCCAAGGAGGAGCTCGAGGCCGAGATGGCCATGGCGCCGGTCGGGCCGGAAGAGGACGATCGTCGCAGCCGCGAGGGAGAGCACGCCGGCCACCCCAATCGCGACCGCGGACATCGCGGCCCTCGCCGGTGAGTTGCGCCGTCGACCGCTCGCGGGAGAGGACGGAGAGCTTCCTCGTCGCTTCGCTCGTCGGGATGACAGGGAGTCAGTAGGGCATTTCCTCGTCATCCAACCCCAGCACGTGCCCGAGCTCGTGGACGACGGTGTCGCGGATCTCCCGGACCGCCTCGCCCCGGGTCTCGCAGGAGCGGAGGATCGGCCCCCGGAAGACCGCGATCTGGCCGGGCAGGTCGGAGATGAAACGCTGCCGGTCGAAATAGGGAGCGCCGCGAAAGATCCCGAAGAGCTCGTGGTCGTCGGGAGTGTCGGTCTCGCCGAAGTCTTCGTCGGAGGGCTCTTCCTCGACGACCACGACGACGTTCTCCAGGTAACGCCGGAATCGCTCGGGGACAGCGGCGAGCGCTTCTTCGACGAGGGACTCGAACTCCCGGGGCGGGATGCGCGACGCCCGCGTCATCGCGGGCGCCGGTCTCGCCGGCGAAACAGCCGGTCGAAACCGGCCGTCGTCGCCTCCGCCGCGCTTTCGAACGGGATCGCCTTGACCTCCGCGAGCTTTCGCGCGGTCTCTACGACGAACGCCGGCTCGCAGCGCCTTCCCCGATAAGGTTCGGGCGCCAGGTAGGGGGAGTCGGTCTCGACGAGCAGAGCGTCGAGCGGAAGCCCGCGCGCGGCGTCGCGGATGTTCTGCGCGTTCTTAAACGTGATCATCCCGGAAAACGAGATCCGGAAACCCAGATCGAGCGCTTTGCGCCCGTATTCGGAGCTTTCGGTGAAGGAGTGCAGAACGCCCGCGTTTTCGCGCGGTCCCCGCCGGGACAGAAGCGCGAAGAGCTCGGATCCACTCTGCCGGTTGTGCAGGATCACGGGCAGGTCGAGCCGCCGCGCGAGGTCGAGCATCCACTCGAGAACCTCGATCTGCTTTTCGCGCGGCGAAAGGTCGTAGTGGAAGTCGAGGCCGACCTCCCCGATTGCCGCGACTTCCGGCCGGGCGGCGAGCGTCTCGAGCGCGGCGCCGTCGCGACCCGGATCGAAGTCCTTCGCCTCGTGCGGGTGGACGCCGACGGCAGCGAGTATGCCTTCGTGAGTCTCCGCGATCCGCGCGGCGTCGGCGGAGTCCGCGACGGTGGTTCCGGGGACGAGCAGCCGTTCGACGCCGGCCTGCCGCGCCCGCTCGAGCACGCCGTCGAGCGGGCCCTCGACCATGTGAAGGTGGCAGTGCGAGTCGGCGAGGGGCGCGGGAGCTATTTGACGATGCTCCCCGGCGGAACGTCCGCCGCGACCTCCAGGAGCGACGGATCTCCGGCCGCTCCGACCGTCGCCGCGAGGACCATGCCGTCGGATTCGACCCCCATGAGCTTCGCAGGTTTCAGGTTGGCGACGATCACCACGTTCTTTCCGACGAGCGCTTCCGGTTCGTAGCGGTTCGCGATGCCCGCGACGACCTGGCGCTTCTCGGAGCCTAAGTCCACCTGCAGCCTCACGAGCTTGTTCGACTTCGGCACGCGCTCGGCCTCGACGACGCGGCCGGTCACCAGACGGACTCTCTGGAACTCCTGGATCGAGATGCGTCCGTCGTCATCCGCGATAGGCGCCGCCGCCGGGCGGGCCGGCTCGTTCGTCGACATGGTCTTTGCCTCCTCCGTCGAAAAGTATGCCGCGGCGTCCACCCGCGGGAAGAGCGCTTCGGGCGCAGGTAGCGCAGCACCGGTCGAGAGTCGTCCCCACTCGAGGTCTTCGAGCGCCGCCTCCTTCGCGGCAGCGCCGAGGGCGGCGCAGATCCGGCGGGAAGTCTCCGGCATGAACGGGGAGAGGAGCACGGCGACGAGCCGGACGCCTTCCGCGCAGGCGTAGAGGATCCGCGAAAGGCGGCGAGAGGGCCCCTCTTCCTTCAGGATCTTCCAGGGTTCCCGCGAAACGACGAAGCCGTTGATCTCCGAGAGGAGCTTCCAGACCGCTTCGAGCCCGCGGTGGAACGCGGACTCGTCCATCGCGACCCGCCACGCCTCCCGGGCCCGTTCCCACGCCCCGATGACCTCGTTGTCGTCGCACGGCTCCGGCGGCGAGGACCCGAACGCCTGGCGGCACAGCGCGGCGACCCGCGAGACCGTGTTGCCGAGGTCGTTCGCGAGGTCCGCGTTGTAGCGCTCCAGGAACGCCTGGTCCGAAAAGGCGGCGTCCTGGCCGAATGCCATCTCGCGAAGGAGGAAGTATCTGAGCGCGTCCGGCCCGAACTCTTCCACCAGCGCGTCGGGCTGCACGATGTTCCCGACCGACTTCGACATCTTCTTTTCGTCGCGCAGCCACCAGCCGTGCGCCCACACGGTCGTCGGCACCGGAATTCCGGCCGAGAGCAGGAACGCCGGCCAGTAGACGGCGTGAAAGCGGAGGATGTCCTTGCCGATCACGTGGACCCTGCGGCCGTCGGGGTTCTCCCAGAACTCGCGGTACAGCCGTTCGTCGCCGGCGCCGAACCCGAGCGCCGTGACGTAGTTCGAAAGAGCGTCCAGCCAGACGTAGACGACGTGTCCGGGCCTTCCTGGAAACGGGATTCCCCACCGGATGTTGGTCCGCGATACCGACAGGTCTTTCAGGCCCGCCTCGACGAAGGACATCACTTCCGCGCGGCGGGTCTCGGGGCGGACGAAACCCGGCTGGCTACGGTAGATCTCCTGCAGCCTCCCGGCGTACTTCGACAGGCGGAAGAAGACGTTCTCCTCGGACTGCCAGGCGGCGGGCTCACCGTGAATCGGACACTTCTGCTCGACGAGCTCCTTCTCCGTGTAGAAGGCTTCGCAGCTCGCGCAATACCAGCCTTCATGGCGCGCCAGATACAGGTCGCCGGCCGCCTCGATCCTCCGGATGATTTCCTCGACGCCGCGCCGATGCCGCGCCTCCGTCGTCCGGATGAAGTCGTCGTTCGCGATTCCGAAGCGCCGGTAGAGCTCGTGGTACCGAAGCACGACGCGGTTCGCCAGCTCGATCGGTTCGGTTCCCTGCGCCGCCGCGGCTCGCTCGATCTTCTGACCGTGCTCGTCGGTGCCCGTCAGGAACCAGGTCTTCTCTCCGAGGAGGCGATGGTAGCGGGTCAGGACGTCCGTGACGACCGTCGAGTAGATGTGACCGATGTGGGGCAGGTCGTTGACGTAGTAGATCGGCGTGGTCGCGTAGAACGTCTTCATGAGAAACGGGAAACGATAACAGGAAGCGGGTCAGGTCTTCACGAATCACGGCAGCGGAGCACACGCCGAGATGGCCGTGCCACATTGCGCAGCAAAGTGGCAAGTGGAGACCTGACCCCTACAGCAGCCCCGCCTCCCGGAACGAAACGCACCCCTCGCGGCCCACGACCACGTGATCGAGGAGACGCAGCCCGACGAGATCGGCGGCCGATGCGAGCCGCCGCGTGAACTCGCGGTCCTCACGCGACGGCGACGGGTCGCCGCTCGGGTGATTGTGGTACACGATCAGGGCGGCGGCGTTCGAGAGGAGCGCCCTCTTCAAGAGCTCCCGCGGCTCGACGACGGCGCGGTCGAGCGTCCCGCGATAGATCTCCGGATCGTCGCGGAGGAGCCGGTTCCGCGCATTGAGATACAGCGCGCCGGTTCTCTCCTGGGCGCCGTCTCCGTGCGTCCGCCGCAGATATTCCTTGACGAGCGCGGGCTCGTTCATCAGGTCCCGCGTCGCGATCGTCTCGGACGCCAGGCGCCGGCCGACTTCGATCGCCGCTTCGATCGCGGAAGCGCGGGCCCTTCCGACGCCTCTCTCGCGCGCGAGCTCCCTACCGGAGAGGCCCGCGAGACCGACGAGGCCGCCGTGCGCGGCGAGGAGTCGTCTTGCGCAATCGAGAGCGCTTTCGCCGCGCCCTCCGGAACCGAGGAGAAGGGCGAGAAGCTCGTCGGAAGAGAGCGCCGCCGGCCCCGCGCGGGCGAGGCGCTCCCGGGGCCGGTCGTCGGCCGGGAGGTCGCGGATCCGAAAGCTCGGGATCAGGCGTTCCCTCCCGTCATAATCGCGCGGTGGGATCGCCGATTCGGTCGCTCGTTCTCGTGCTCGGGCTTCTGCTGGTGGCGGCGGCCGTGGCCTGGCCGGTCGTCTCTCGATACTTCGGCAGGCTGCCGGGAGACATCGTCGTCCGGCGCCCCGGCTTCACGTTCGTCTTCCCGATCGTCACCTGTTTACTGTTGTCGCTTCTCCTGACGCTGCTCTTGTGGATCTTCCGGCGATGAGCCGCCGGTAGAGCGCCTCGATCCGGTCGAGCCGCACCTCGGTCGAGAAACCTTTCACAACCCGTTCCCGCCCCGCGGCCGCCAGCCGCGCCGTCTGCCAGGTGTCGGTCAGGAGCCGGCGGACCGCCGCGGCCGCCGCGGCCGGATCGCGCGGCGGCACGAGGAGGCCGGAAGCCCCGTCCTCGACGAGCTCCGGGTTGCCTCCAGCCGCGCTCGCCACGA
Source organism: Acidobacteriota bacterium (assembly GCA_003222385.1). GTDB lineage: Bacteria > Acidobacteriota > Thermoanaerobaculia > UBA5066 > Gp7-AA6 > Gp7-AA6. The sequence goes on along the minus strand of QHVV01000082.1, from coordinate 70,242 downwards.
CCGGCCGGCCGAGCGCCATCGCTTCCCGGATCGTGCCGGTGATCCCCAGCCCTTCATAGGAGAGGTCCGCCACGACGTCGGCCGCGGCGAGGACGTCCGGCATGTCAGCACGGAACTCGATCGGCAGGACGCGTTCGCCGATCCCCTTCTCGCGCGCGAACGCGCTGACCCGATCTTTCTCCGCATCGTCCTTGCAGGCGACGATCGCCGTCTTCAGGTTCGGGAAGTCGGGGGCCAGAAGCGCGGCCGCCGAAACGAGGTCGCGCCAGCCCTTCCAGTCCCGCGCGCCCACCTGGAGGAGCAGCCGTTCGCCGGCACCGATGCCCCACGCCCGCCGGATCCGCGCCCCGTCGGCCTTCGCCGGATCGAACCGGACCAGGTCGACTCCGGCATAGACGACGTGGATCTTCTCCGGCGGGACGCCGGCCGACTTCACGACGACCCTCTTGATGTCTTCGCACACCGTCACGACCGCATCGAGTCGAAAGCGGTACTTGAGACCGCTCGCGGCGTCGAGCGGGAACGACACGCCCCGGTTGACGACGAGGATCGGCCTCTTCCTCGAAAAGAGCGTCGCGAAGAGCGCGGCGGAGTGCGCGATCCCCTTGTGAACGTGGACGACGTCGACCGACCGTTCCTCGAAGAGGCGGGCGAGGCCTCGCGCGCTCGCCAGGTCGAACTCGTGCCGGAACCGGAAAGCGAAGAACGGGATGCCCTCCGCGCGGCAGCGGTCGCCGACGTCCCCGTCCGGCCGGGAAACGACGGCCACGCGATGGCCGCGGCGGGCGAGCCCCCGGGCGAGCTCGAACATCTGCACGACGCTGCCGGTCGTGAAGCTCCCCTTCTCCAGGACCTGGAGGATCGAGAGGGCGGGACCCTCAGTCTCCATCGGGCCAGCGCCGCCCGGCCGACTCCGGCACGAGAACGATCTTGCCGAACTGTCGGCCCTCCTCGAGGAGCCGGTAGGCCTCGGCCGCCCGCGCGAACGGCAGAACGCGGTCGATACGCGGCGACAGCCGGCCCGAAGCGACCACCGCCAGCAGCGCGTGGAACTCCCGGTCGTTCGCCATCGTCGAGCCCAGGATCGAGATGCCTTTCCAGAAGATCAACCGGATCTCCTCGGCCGGGTTCGGTCCGCTCGTCGCGCCGCAGGTCACGATCCGGCCGCCCCGGCGGACGGCGCGGAGTGACGTCATCCAGGTCTTCTCGCCGACCGAGTCCACAACCAGGTCGACCCCCCGTTTGTCCGTGTGCCGCCGGACCGCCTCGCCGACGTCTTCGGCCGTGTAGTCGACGACGAGCTCGGCGCCCGCGGAGCGAGCCTGCCGGGCCTTCTCTGGACCGGACGTCGTGGCGATGACGCGCGCGCCGCAGAGAAGAGCGATCTCGAGCGCCGCCCAGCCGACTCCCCCGCCGATCCCATGAATGAGTACGGTGTCGCCCGGGCGAACCTCACCTCTCCCGACGATCAGGCGCCACGCCGTCTGGTAGGTCAAGGGAAACGCCGCGGCCTGCTCGAAAGAGATCTTCGCCGGGATCGGGAAGAGGTTGCGCGCCGGCACCAGCGCCTTCTCCGCGAACGTGCCGGGAAGGTGCTCCCCCAGGATCCGGAACTTCACGCAGAGGCTCTGCTCTCCCGAACGGCAGAACTCGCAGACGCCGTCGAAGAGCCCGGGCTGGACGAGAACGCGATCTCCGGGCGCGAGCCCGGCCACTCCTTCGCCGACCTCATGGACGACTCCCGATCCGTCGGCGCCCGGGATCTGCGGCAGCGGAACGTGCGGGACGCCGTTGCGGACGAAGATGTCGAGATGGTTCATCGCCGCCGCGGCGATCGAGACCAGGACCTCTCCCGGACCGGGCGTCGGGTCCGGACGCTCGCCGTACTCGAGGACCTCGTTGCCCCCGTGCTTCCGGAAGAAGACCGCTTTCATCGGGTCAGTTCAAGTATCCCAGCGATTTCAATTTCTCGAGATATTCGCGATCCGTTCCGGGACTTGCCGCCGGGGTCGGGGCGACCCTTTCGCCGTAGGTCGCGACGGTCGTGGAATCGACCCGGCCCGGCCGGAAGAGCGCCGCGACCGGGCGGCCCGGAAGATCGCGGGCCACGGGAATGCCGGCGCGGGCCAGAATCGAGGGGGCAACGTCCACCGGGCGGATGCTCCGGATGCGCGGGGACGCCGTCGCTGCGTCGAAAACGACGATCCGACCGTGCGATCCCGCGTCGGGATGGCTGTCGGCGGCGAGCACGACCAGCGCGACCTCTCCCGACCGTGCGCGGGGAATCCAGCGATCGAGAAAAAGAGCGAGCCGGGCGAGAGTCTCCCTGCGGCGGGAGGGATCGCCGCGCAGGATGTCCGCGCCGGGAAGGTAGAGAGCCGCGACGGACTGCCCTTCGTAGCGCCGCTCGAACTCCCGGATCGCGGCGGAGTCGACGTCGACGCCGCTCGCCGAGCGCGCCAGGATCTCCCGGTTCTCGACGATCGCCGCGCCCGGCCAGGGACCCGAGGCCCACCATCCGACCGCGAGAGCCGGCAACCCGGCGGAGGCGGCCACTTCCCAGAACGCGAGGCTCCTTCGCTCCCCGGCCGAGACCGGCGCCCGCGAGACCGTGCCCAGGGCAAGCCCGGCCCCGCGGAGATACCAGGACGCGCCGGGCGGCGGCGCGAGTGGCGGAAGACCGACGGGGCGGACCCACTCGAGCGCGCGGACGCCGTGTCGCGCGGCGGGAACCCCGGTGGCGAGATCGGTCCAGATTTCGGCGGGAGAAGCGGGGTGCGTCTCCCACCAACCCTTCGCGCCACCCGAGAGCCGGCCGGCGATCGGCTCGTCCCGCGCGCACGGCGAGTCGAGGGCGAGACCATCGATTCCGACGACCACCACGGCTTCGGCGCGCCGGGCCGGGAGAGGGGGCGTCGGACGAGCCGGCTCGAGCCGCATCGCGAAGAGGACCGCGCCGACACAGACCGCGACCGCCGCCGCGAAGAGGAGGACCGCGCGCCGCGGGCGGGAAGGAAGCCGGCCCGACTCCGCGAACGCGCGCCCGAGAAAGGCGGCCCGGACGGTCGCGCCGAACAGGAGCGAAGCGAGGGAGACCGGGATGCCCCAGAGGAGCGGGGCCGCCGCGCCTTCCGATCCGAGCCGGAGGGTTCCGAAGATCCAGAGGAAGAGAGGTCCGGCGACGGCGAGGAGGCCGGACACGGCGGCGCCGCTCCCCGGGTTTTCCGAACGGCCGGCCGCGAAGAAGAGCGCGGCCGCGAAGACGACCGATGGAAAGAGAGCCGCGAAGAAGAGATGGAGGAAGAGGAGAGCCGCCGCCCCGGGCGATCCGCCGTAACGGAACTGCGACGCGGCGACCGCCGCCGTTTCCGCCATCGAGAGCGCGACCGCTCCGGTCGCGACGACCGGCAGAAAGAGAACCGCGATGCCCTCGAGAGCGCGGCGAAAAACGAAGCGTTCGACGCGGCTCTGCAGGTAACCGAGCTCCCGGAGCTTCGTCCGCGCCTCGGAGAGCGTGGGCCGGGGAGACGGCGAGGTCACGAGCGGCGATCGCGGACGTAGCCGGCGAGGTCGGCCAGGACCGCGGCGCGGCCCCGGAACGGGGTGAGCGCGGCGGTCGCCGTCTCGACGAGCTCGGTTACGAGGGCGCGGCTCGAGTCGATGCCCAGGACGGCCGCGAAGTTCGCGCGGTGCGCGTCGCGTTGCGTGTCCTTGCCCAGGCGGTCGGGATCCCCTTCGAGATCGAGGACGTCGTCGGTGATCTGGAAGGCGAGTCCGAGGTTGCGGGCGTAGAGCGTCAGAGCCTCGAGCGCGGCTTCGTTCGCCTTTCCCGCGAGCGCGCCTCCGCGGACCGCGGCGACGAAGAGGGCGCCCGTCTTGCGAGCGTGGATCGACTCCAGGTCGTCGAGAGCGAGCGCCGCCGGATCGGCCGCCAGGTCGGCGGCCTGCCCGCCGCAGCAGCCGGACGCTCCGACCGCGGCAGCAAGCTCTCGGCAGATGCGCGCCCGCAAGTCCGGGGCGATCCCGGCTTCCCGGGCCAGGACCTCGAAGGCGCGCGCGAGGAGCGTCACCGAGGCGAGCTCGGCGGTCGCGACGCCGTACGCGAGGTGGATCGCAGTGCGGCCCCGCCGCCGGACCGCGTTGTCCATGGACGGAAGGTCGTCCAGGACGAGCGAGGCCGCGTGAACGTACTCGACCGCGATCGCCACCGCGAGCGGGCCCGCGGGCTTCGCGCGAACGAGCTCGCCCGCCGCGAGCGCGACGAGCGGACGGATGCGTTTCCCCGGCGAAAGGACCGCGTCCCGCACGGCGTCGCGGAGCCGCTCCGCGCCGGGCGCGGGCGACGGCAGCTCACGGGCGAGCGCCGCCTCCAGCCCGGGCCGCGACGCGGCGGCGAATCTCTCGAAGGGGAACGCGGGCGCGCTACGCCGCGTACGTCGCGAGGGCCTCCGACTCGGATTCGTAGACGTCGAAGACCGTGATGAGCTGGGTCACGGTCAGGACGTCGTTGATCTTCGGAGGAAGGTGCAGAAGCTTCAGCTTCCCGCCTTTGTTGGTGACCGACGTGTAGCAGCCGACGAGCTCGCCGATCCCGGACGAATCGATGGTCGTCACTTCCTGCATGTTGATGAGGATGTTCTTCTTGCCCTTTTCGACGAGACCGTTGATGACCTCGCGCAACTGGACGTCCCCGGAGCCGATCGTGATCTTTCCCTTCAGATCCACGACCGCGACCCCCTGGACCTCGCGCACATTCGCCTTCATGTCCGGTTTCCCTCCTTCTCCTTTCCCGAGCCCAAATTCTTGGTCAGAACGATCTCCATGCCGCCGCCTTCGAGCCTGCGAAAACGGACGTCATCCATGAACGTCTTCATGTAGAAGATGCCCCGCCCCGACGTCTTCAGCCGGTTCTCCGGGGCGAGAGGATCTTCGACCGTCGCGGGGTCGAAGCCCTCGCCCTCGTCGCGAATCGAGATCTGCAGGTTTCCTCCGACCACGTCCATCTCCACGTGGATTCGTTTGGAGACGTCCTGGCGGTTTCCGTGCTTGATGGCGTTGGCGAGCGCCTCGCGCAGCGCCATCAGAAGCCAGTGCTTCGTTTCTTCGGAAACCTCCCTCCCATCGAGGAGTTTGCCACAAAGGTGCTGCGCCAACTCGATGTTCTCGAATCGGCTGGAGAGCGACATCCGGATCGGTCCGGCGTCGTGGGACGGAGGCGTTTTCGTCATTCACGCTGTCGCGGCGAAATCGGCGCATCTTAATCCAAAAGCCGAGCCAGCATCGGAGGGTCGGAGCCGGCTCCCATCCCGGATCTCGAAACCCCGCATGCTACCCTGCCCGGCGTGAAGCGGTTCGCTCTCTTTCCCCGCGCCGCGGCTCTCGGTCTCGCGGTTCTGACCGTCGGAGCGTCGACGCTCCTCCCCACGCGGATCCGGGAGGTGTCGAAGCTGGTCGAGGAGGTCCGGGGGCGCCGGTTCGACAGCGCCGTGCCCGCCTCCGAGATCGATCCGCCCGCGCTCAAGAAGTATCTGCGGAACAAGCTCATCGACTCTTTTCCGGCCGGTCCCGAGGAGTCGCTCAAATCCCTGGCCGTCCTCGGCCTCATCGATCCGACCCCGAACCTCGTCGATCGGCTACTCGACTTCTACGCATCGCAGGTGATCGCGTTCTACGATCCGGAGCCCCGGCGCTTCTACGTCGTCCGGGGAGGGGCGGCGGCCGAGACGCTTGAAGGCGGGTCCGGAGAGCTCGCCGAACGGCTCCTCTTCTCTCACGAGCTGACGCACGCGCTCCAGGACCAGAGTCTCCGGCTCGATCGGCGGTTCAAGTCTCTCCGGGACGACGGCGACCGCGCGCTCGCCCTGCAGTGCCTGCTCGAGGGAGAGGCGACGCTCGTCATGGTTCGCGTGGCGTTGAAAGACCTGCCGGGAGCGGACGAGGCCGCCGAGGAGGCGCTGACGCCGCTCCTCTCCGCGGGAGCCCTGGAGAAGGCGAACGTCCCCAAGAACCTGCCGGACTTCTTCGTCGAGCAGCTCTTCTTCCCATACGTCGAGGGAACCGCGTACGTCCGCCGGGCCGTCGCCCGCGGAGGCTGGAAAGAGGTGGACCGGCTCTGGGACCACCCACCCGTCTCGACCGCCGACATCCTTCACGACGACGAGCACCGTCCGGCGCCGGTGTCGGATCTACTCCCGCAGGACGGGACCCGCCTCGCCCCGCCAGGATTCCGATTCCTCTACTCCGACACGATCGGCGAGTGGGCAATCCGTTTCCTCCTGCGCCGTTCGCTGTCGGACGAGGCCGCCTCCGAGGCCGCTTCGGGCTGGCGGGGCGATCGGATCGCCTTCTTCACGGCGGGCGAGAAGTTCGTCTATCTCTGGCGCCTGCGTTTCGAGAGTCCCGGCTCCGCTGAACGGTTCGAGAAAGCGATGCGCTCGGTCAAACGGGAGGCCGCCCCGGCGGTCGCGCGTTCGGGCGCCGACGTCCTCCTGTCCCTGGGATTCCAGGAGCTCCCGGCGATCCCCGGATTTCCCGCGCGGCCCGCGGTCAGCCGGCCTGCGTCGCGCGGGTGACCAAGGGAATCACGACGAACATCTGAATCGCGTCGAAGGCGCCGTGCGCGACGATGCACGGCAGCACGTTGCCGTACAGCACGAAGGTCACCGAGAGCACTGCGGAGATCACGAGGATCCCGACGAGGACGAGCGGCTGTCCGTAGACCCCGTGCGCCGCCGTGAACATCAGCGTCGCTGCGAGAGGTCCTACGCGCGTCTGCAGAAAGGAACGGAAGAAGAGCTCCTCGACGATCATGGCCGAGACGACGATCGCGATCTTGATCCCCACGGGCTGCGACACGATCCAGAGGATGGTCGGCGACACCGGGGCGCCCTCGGCCGGCGCCGGGAGCGGCCGGCGGATGAGCCACCATGCGCCGAGGACCGCCAGGGCCGCGAGGATCGTCACGACCCAGCCCGCCGCGCCGATCAGGATCCCGGACGAAAGGTCCGCGATCGGCCGCGCGCTCTTCAGCTTCAGAAAGTCGGCCAGCGAGCGGCGGCTGGAGAGAGCGAAATAGCACGAGAGAAAGAAGATCAGAATCGCGTGGACCGCGAAAAGGGAGACGATCGTCAGGTCGGCGGTATCCGGCTGGGCCCCCGCGAAACCTCCGGCGAACGGGATCGCCACCGTCAGCAGGAGGACCGCGGCGAGGAGCGCGACGGCGAGGGTCCGGCGGCCCGGCTCGCGGAATCCATCCTCCGCGAAGACGGCGCGCGAGCGGGCCCGGGCGAAGGACAGCGTGATTCCCGCGCATCCCGCAAGGAGCAGGAGAAGAAAAACGAGCGTGTGTGTGGTCACGGAGTCGAGATCGCGTCGAGCGGCGCAGGATATCCCAACTGTGCCAAATCGGCCGGAAAGCGAGCAGGACTCTCGTTGACTTGCGCATCGAGCGACAGATAGATTTCGGGACAACTCAGCCGAACGAGAGACGCCGCTTCTGAAGCAAGGAGGTCCCTCATGGCGAAGACCTGGTGGCGCGCCGCGCTCGCAGCGCCCGCTCTCCTTCTCTTCCTCTGCGCTCCCGCCTTCTCCCAGTCACAGGCCACCACCGGAGTGATCGAGGGAACGGTCGTCGATCCCTCGAACGCGGTACTCCCCGGAGCTTCTGTCGCGGTCCGAAACACCGCGACGAACTTCGAGAAGCGCGAGACGACCGACTCGACCGGCCGGTTCCGCGCTCTTCTGATGCCGCTCGGCCCCTACCGGATCACGGTCAGCCTTCCCGGTTTCACCACGCTCGTACGAGACGGCGTGACACTCGGGCTCGGGCAGACGGTGACCCTCATCCTGACCCTTCAGCTCTCTTCCGTACAGCAGGAGATCAAGGTCACCGGCGAAGCGCCGGTCGTCGAGACCAGCCGGACCGCCGGCACCACCATGATCGACGAGAAGGCCGTGCAGAACCTGCCGAACGCCAGCCACAACTTCCTCGACTTCACCAAGCTGACTCCGGGCGTCACGGTCGTGCAGGGCCCGGACGGCGACGAGCTCTCGATCAACGGCCAGAAGGGAATCCACAACAACATCTCGGTGGACGGCCAGGACTTCAACAACCCGTTCTTCGGCGAGCAGCGGGGCGGCCAGCGGCCGCCTTTCACCTTCAACCTGGACGCGGTCCAGGAGGTCGTCGTCGTGGCCGACGGCGCGAACGCCGAGTTCGGCCGCTCGTCCTCCGGGTTCGTCAACGTGGTGACGAAGTCGGGAACGAACGACTTCCACGGCTCGGGTCACCTGTACTACAAGGCGGACAGCCTGGCGGCGAGAGCGGCCAAGCGCGGCGGCGGCCGGGCCGAGAGTTTCGACTTCGATCGGTGGCAGGCCGGCTTCACGGTCGGCGGCGCCCTGCAGCCGGATCGCCTCTTCTACTTTCTTGCGGGCGACGGACAGAAGGGCGACTCGACGAAGCAGACCAATCCCGCGAGGATCGAGCAGCGGGTGGTGGACTATTTCGCTTCGGTCGGCAGCCCGGACGAGAACGGATCGATCGACCGGACCGACGACGCCTTCGTCGGCCTGGCCAAGCTCGACTGGCACGCGAGCGACAAGCACCTCGCGACCCTCCGCTACGCGTACACCTACTCGAAGCAGGACAACGGGACGTTCGACGTGGACTCGTGGGGACGCAGCGCGAACGCCACCGAGAAGGACTGGTCGCAGAGCTACGGCGGATCGCTGATCTCGACTCTCTCGGCGAATCTCCTGAACGAGCTCCGCGGCCAGTGGTCCCGCGAGGATCGGCCGCGTCCGTACAACGGGCCTCTGATCACGGGCCAGAACCGGCCGCTCCCCGACACCGCGTTCGACTTCGTCCGGGCCTATCGCTTCGGGGAACCGTTCTTCATTCCGGTCAAGTACTACGACACCCGCACCCAGATCCTCGACAACTTCTCGATCGTCGCCGGCGACCACTCGATCAAGATCGGCGCCGAGTGGAACCGGGTCGACTCGGTCCAGACGTTCATCGGTTTCGGCAACGGCCGCTTCATCTTCAGCTCGACGGACGGGTTCCTCAACTACGCGCACAACCCGAACTACGTCGAGTGCTCCGGCGGCGCCACATCCCAGACGGGAGCGTGCCCCGCGGGGCAGAGCGTCACCGGCCCCGTTCTCCTCTACCTCCAGCAGGCCGGCGTCGGCGGCCGCACGGTCGAGGAAGCCGGCACCCAGTCGATCGTGCAGCGGGAGCCGGCCGCGTTCATCCAGGACACCTGGCAGCCGATCCGCAACCTGACGATCAACGCCGGGCTGCGCTGGGAAGGAGAGCTCGAGCCGGACCCGCAGACGCCGCCCAGCGAGGTGTTCTTCGCCCCGTTCATCGGTCAGACGCGCAACGGGATGGAGTTTCCCTCCAATGGAAAGATCCCGTCGGACAAGAAGATGTGGCAGCCGCGGCTCGGCATCTCCTTCGATCCCTGGGCCGACGGAAAGACGGTCTTCCGCGGGAGCTGGGGCATCTTCTACGCGCGGATCCCGGGCCTGAACCTCGCGTCCTCCCGCTCGACGAACGGCTCGATCGGACAAACGATCTTCCGCAACAGCGCGTTGACCGGCATTCTCGGGCCGGTACCGGCGTATCCGAACCTGATCCCGGCCAGTCAGCTGACGGGGCCGGTCTTCTTCCCGCAGGTCTTCGTGTTCGACAGGCACTTCGAAAACCCGCGTACGACGGCCTGGGCCATCGGCGCGGAGCGGGAGATCGCGCCGGGCTGGGGCGCCGAGGTCAAGTACAACTACGCGAAGGGAGATCACCTGACCCGGTTCGCGAACCGCAACGACCCCTTGCTGGGCTGCCCCTGGTCGACGGGGCTCGCGCCCGGCGGATCGAACGGAATCATCTGTGATGCCGGCACGGGTTTGACGACGGTCGAGTCCACGGCGAAGAGCAAGTACTGGGGGTTGACGTTCGGCCTGACCAAACAGCTCGGCAGCCACCTCGCTTTCCAGGCGTACTACACGTACTCGAAGGACAAGTCGGACGACGACAACGAGCGGGATCCCTTCTCGTACCGCTACGCGAAGATCACGGACCTCGAGGCGGAGTACTCTTACTCGGACCGGGACCAGCGGCATCGCTTGAACAGCTGGCTCCTGTGGAACGCGCCGCTCGGGATCGACGTCAACGTCCGTTACGCGTACCGGTCCGCCCAACCGAAGTCGATCACGGCGACCGGAGCGGACGCTTTCACGCCGCAGGATCGCTGCTCGGCCCACAACCCGGATGGCACCTGTACCGCGGATGCCGTCGTCACGCGCCGCAACCTGGGCCGAAAGGACAACGCGTACCACGACGCGGACCTCCGCCTCTCGAAGCGCTTCCAGGTTTCGGGCCTCGAGGTCGAGCCGATCGTGGAAGTCTTCAACATCTTCAACTCCGACAACTTTCTGACGCCCGAAGTCACGAATCTCGTTTTCAATTTCGACGGCACCATCCGCAGCGGCGACGGCGACCCCCGCCAGGTTCAGCTCGGTCTGCGCGTGAGCTGGTAACTCTCGTCGATCGGCCGATTCTGAAACGGGGGCTTCGGCCCCCGTTTCCTTTGCTCGTCGGTGGTACCCTCCGCAGGCCGAGGGAGGGCGCGATGTCAGCCGTTCACGAGCACGGATCCGAGCCCTGGTCGCAAGATCCCGAAGATCCGCGGGTAGTGCAGGACAAGTCCAGGAAAATGGTGGCGCTGGCGATTTCCGTCGATAACGCCCTCCGCATCATTTCGAGTGTGAACGCTGTCGAGAACGTCTCCTCCGAATCGCTGGACGCGGGGATCGTGTCGGAAGGGCTGCGTTGTCTCTCGCTCTTGTGCCGATATCACAGCGACGAGGTCTACAGAAACCGGATCGACCTCGAAAAAGGATTCGAAAAACTCCTCGAGCGAGGCAACGCCGTCTGGGGTGTGATCAAGAAGGAGCGGCTCGCCGAGCGCTGGGCGTAGCCCGGATCCGGCAAGACTCTAGCCCATTTCCGGAAGCGTCTCGCCCTGGACGGCCACCTTGCCGGAGCGTCCCGGCACCTCGCCCTCGACGACGCGGTGCTTTGGCAGGCTGTCGAGCGGGAGCGAGCGGAAGAGCGCTTCGATCGAGACGAGCTCGTAGCCCTGCCGCCGCCAGCCCGAGAGCAGCCGCTCGAACGTCGGCAGCCACTTCATGCCCTCGAGCTCCGCGTGGAGCGTGTAGACGTGCGGCCCCGGCAGAGACGCCGAGAGGGCGAGCACCGCGTCGTGGACGTTTTCCGGAGTCAGGCCGTTCTCGCCCACGAGCTCGTCCAAGGTCGGCAGCGTGCTGGGCAATTGCGGCACCCGGCCCGCGCGGCCGTCGACCACCGGGAAGAACGGGCGTTCTCCGCGCACGTCCGACGCGTGCGTGAAACCGAGCTCCTCCTCCAGCTCGTATGCATGCGCGTTCATCTGCCAGCCGGCGGCGCCGTGCATCCGTGCGGGGACGCCGAAGATCTCGTGGAATCGTTCGACTGCCCGGCTCATCTGCTCCCGCGTCCAGTCGCGGTCCCGCGTCGCCACGTTGTCCTGCCAGAGGACGTGGTCGTAACAGTGGACGCCGACCTCGAAGCCCGCGTCCCGGACGCCGCGCAGGAGGTCCGCGCAGGAGCGCCCGATGTCGGGGCCCGGCAGGAGCGTGCCGGACAGAAGCGTCCGGAGGCCGTAGTGCTCGAGCGTCGAGGTGCGGGACACTTTCCGGAAGAAGCCGGGGCGGAAGATGCGGCGGATGGCGCGCCCGGTTCGGTCCTTTCCGAGAGAAAAGAGGAACGTCGCGCCGGCGCCGTGCCTCTTCAAGATTGCCTCGAGCCGCGGCACGCCCTCGCGCGTGCCGCGGTAGGTGTCGACGTCGACCTTGAGCGCGAGCTTCACGCCCGGGCGCGGCTCAATCGGCGACGAGCTCCCGGGCTTCGGCGACGTGCGTGCGGTAGGCGTCGAAGATGCCCCGGAGGGCGTCGGACATGTTCACCTGAGGCTTCCAGCCGAGGTCCCGCATCGTGTTGTCGATCTTGGGCACGCGGCTCTGCACGTCCTGATATCCGGGTCCGTAGTAGGCGCTCGACGTCGTCTCGACGAGCCGGACGCGGGAGGCGTTTTCGCGATACTCGGGATATCCGGCGGAGAGGTCGAGCATCATCCCGGCCACCTCGCGCACCGAGCAATCGTTCGAAGGATTCCCGATGTTGTAAATCTGTCCGCTCGTCCGCCCGTCCTGGTTCTCAACGATCTTCATGAGGGCGTCGACGCCGTCGTCGATGTAGGTGAACGTGCGCCTCTGGTGGCCGCCGTCGACGAGGGTGATCGGCTCTCCGCGGACGATGTGTCCCAGGAACTGGGTAATCACCCGGGAGCTGCCTTCCTTCGCGGTCGAGATGTTGTCGAGCCCCGCGCCGATCCAGTTGAACGGCCGGAACAGGGTGTAATCGAGGCCTTCCATCTGGCCGTAGGCATGGATCACGCGGTCCATGAGCTGCTTGGAGCAGGCGTAGATCCAGCGCGGCTTGTTGATCGGCCCGTAGATCATCTCGGAGCCGTACGGGTCGAACTCCGGGTCCCGGCACATGCCATACACCTCGGAGGTCGATGGAAAGAGAAGCCGCTTCCTGTGTTTCACACACGCGCGCACGATCGGCAGGTTGGCTTCGAAGTCGAGCTCGAACACGCGCAGCGGCTGCTGCACGTAGCTCGCCGGCGTCGCGATCGCGACCAGCGGCAGGACCACGTCGCACTTGCGGATGTGGTACTCCATCCACTCCTTGTTGATCGTGATGTCCCCTTCGAAGAAGTGGAACCGGGGGTTGGCGAGGAGTTCGGCCACGCGCTCCGAAGCCATATCCATCCCGAAGACGTGCCAGTCGGTCGAGTCCACGATGCGCTTGGACAGGTGATGGCCGATAAAGCCGTTGACGCCGAGGATCAGGATCTTCTTCATTCCGCCCCTTCCGGGAGCGCCAGCCGGCCGCTGTGCTTCGAGTTCAGAGTTTCTCCGTCCAGGCGTTTTCCGTCCAGCTCCGCGTCGAGCACGGTCAGCAGGCTGCCGTCTCGACATCGGGCGACCAAGCCGCCGTTCTCGACGGTGAGCGCCGGCGCTCCCGGCACCCCGCCG
>QHVV01000082.1:26122-57055 GCA_003222385.1 Acidobacteriota bacterium | reverse complement strand
CAGAACGCTCCGGGGTACGGCCGCGTCACCGCCCGGACCAGGTTGTGGACTTCCCGCGCCGGACGACGCCACTCGATCACTCCGTCTTCGGGCCTGCGGCCCCCGAAGTAGGACGCCTTCGAGGGGTCCTGCGGCGTCAATTTCGCCGTGCCGGCCAGGAGCGGGGGGACGCTCCTGTGGAGAACCATCTCCGCGGCCACGGTGACTTTGTCGAGCACTTCGCGCGCCGTGTCGTCGGGGAGGATCGGGACCGCGATCTGATCCACGATGTCGCCGGCGTCCGCCTTCTCGGTCATCGCGTGGAGCGTCGCGCCGGTCTCGGTCTCGCCGTGGAGGATCGCCCAGTTGATCGGCACGCGGCCGCGGTATTTCGGAAGCAGCGAGCCGTGCACGTTGTACGCGCCGCGGCGGGCCGACGCGAGCAGCGGCCGCTTCAACATCTGCCGGTAATAAAACGAGAACAGAAAATCGGGCTCGCATGCGCGCACCCGCTCGAGCACGTCGTCCGCGTTCGGGTCGGCGGGCGCCTCCGTCGGCACGCGGTTTTCGAGCGCGCGGTTCTTGACGCTGTCGAACCAGATGTTCTCGCCGGGGCTGTCTTCGTGGGTCAGGACCAGCCTCACGTCCACGCCCCGAGCCAGGAGAGCGGAGAGACAGCGGACCCCGACGTTGTGGTAGGCGAAGACCACGGCGCTCGTCACGGCCGGCGGTCTTCCGTTTCCAGGATCGCGCCGATGAGATACCGGGGGCGTTGCCGGACTTCCTGGTAGATGCGCCCGACATACTCGCCGAGCATGCCGATGCCGAAGAGCGCGATGCCGATGAAGAAGAAGGCCACGCCGAACAGCGTGAACAGCCCGCCTTCCTCGGGCCCGATGAACAGGCGCCGCGCGGCGAGGATCACCACGAGCAGCGCGGAAGCGAGGGACACCACCATGCCCAACATCGAGAAGAGCTGCAGGGGCACGACCGAGAAGCCCGTCATGAGGTCGAAGTTCAGCCGGATGAGCCGGTAGGCCGAATACTTGGACTGTCCGGCGGCCCGCTCCTCGTGCTTGACGACAACCTCGGTCGGATGTTGCGCGAAGGAATACGCCAGCGCCGGAATGAACGTGTTCATTTCCTGGCATTGATTGACGGTGTCCACCACTCCCCGGCTGTAGGCGCGCAGCATGCTGCCCTGGTCTGTCATCCGGATCCGCGTGATGCGCTCGCGAAGCCAGTTCATCGCGCGCGACGCGGCCCGCCGCCAGAGCTTGTCGTCCCGCTTCTCCCGGATCGAGCCGACATAGTCGTAGCCTTCGTCCATCTTCGCGAGCAGCTTCCCGATTTCCTCCGGCGGGTTCTGCAGGTCCGCGTCGAGAGTCATCACGCGCTCTCCGCGCACGTGCGCGAAGCCGGCCAGGATCGCGCGGTGCTGCCCGAAATTGCCGTTGAACAGGATGACGCGCGTCACGTCGGGACGCTTCGCGTGCTGGGCGGCGAGCAGCGCCCTCGACTTATCGCGCGAGCCGTCGTCGACGAAGACGATCTCGTACGGCGTCTTGAGCTTATCGAGCGCCGGATACAGGCGCGTGAACAGCGCCGGCAGCGAGTCTTCCTCGTTGTAGACCGGGATGACCACGGAAACGTCCGGTTTCGTCATCTCGCGATCACCGGATGGAGTACTTCCGAGACGGCCTGGCAGACGCGGTCGACGTCGGCGTCGGTCATCGCGGGATAGAGCGGCAGCGTCACGGTCGAGCGGCCGATCTTTTCCGCCGCCGGATACTGACCTTGCCGGAAGCCGAGGGACCGGTAGAGAGCGAACAGGTGCATGGCAGGATAGTGCACGCCCACGCCGATCTTCTTCGCCTTCATCCGGTCGATGAACTCTCCGCGTCCGATCGTCATGCGATCGAGAGGAAGGAGGGGCTGGAACATGTGCCAGTTCGACTGCTCGAAATCCGCCGGAGGGAGCTCGCAGCCGAGCTCTTCGTCCCAGCGCTCGAAGTAGCGCTTCGCCAGGGCGCGGCGTCTTTCGTTCAAGCGGTCGAGCCCGGGCAGCTGCAGGAGTCCCATCACGGCGGCGATGTCGGTCAGGTTGGACTTGCCCCCCAGAACGTCCACCTCCATGCCGCCGTCGGCGAAGCGCGTGACCCCCTGAAGGCGCAGCTTTTCGAGCAGGCTCGCCTCGTCTTCGGTGTTGACGACGAGACAGCCGCCCTCCGCGGTGGTCAGGTTCTTGTTGGCCTGGAAGCTGATCGCCACGAGGTCTCCCGAGCAACCGATCTCGCGCCCCTTCCAGTTCGCTCCCATGGACTGAGCCGCGTCCTCGATGACGCGCAGCCCGTGGCGGCCGGCGAAGGAATACAGACGGTCGCGGTCCACGGGGAGCCCGGCGAGGTCCACCGGAATGACGGCTCGGGTTTTTTGGGTGACCGCCGCTTCCAGCCGGTCCAGGTCGATGTTGCGCGTAGCGGGGTCGGCGTCCACGAACACCGGCGTCGCGCCCACGGCGAGAATCGCGTTCGCCGTCCCGACCCAGGACAGCGGCGTCGTCAGAACGTCGTCCCCCGGTCCGATCCGGCAGAGACGGAGCGCGAGCTCGAGCGCCGCGCTGGCCGAATTGAGCACCCGGACCGGCCGGCCGCCGTAGCGTTTCGATAACGCCGCCTCGAACTCGCGGACCTTGGGCCCGCTGGTGATCCAGCCGGACCGCAGAACTTCGCTGACCGCCTGGATGGTGGACTCGTCGATCGACGGACGCGTGAACGGCAGGAAATCCGGGCTCATGGCGCGATCAGAACATGTTGCCGCGAGACCGGCGCGGTGACAATTGCCGCGTCATGGCTTCCGGACCACGACGCGCCGCGGTGTGCGGTCGATGACCTGCATCGGCAGGCCGAGGCGCTGGAGGGAAAGGAAGCCGTCCGGATCGGTCACGGCAACTGCCTGCGGCAGCCGGCGCCAGAGGCGGCCGAACGCCGGCAGATCGGGGATCCACTTCTGCGGCTCCTGCTCTTCCCCGAAGTGGAACTCGCTCACGTAGTCCACGAGAGTCACGGTCCGCTTCATGTAGAACGGCAGGGTCTGGTCGTAGTAATCCACGGCGAAAAGCGGCGTCTCGGCAGAGAGCATCGGGCGCAGCTGACGGGAGAGCGAGGCGCTCGAAAGGAGCGGTGAGTAGCTCTGATAGCCGACGAGCACCGCGTTTGAGAACAGGAGCGCGCCGGCCGCGAGCAGAGCGACGGCTGGCAGCCCGCGACGTGCTCTCGCGGCGAGCGCGGCCGCCCCGCCGGCGAGCCCGAACAAGACGGCGCCGGCGAACGCCCAGCGGGAGAACGCGCGGTTGATCGCGACCGGCGTGTCGGCTTCGCCGGTCGAGCCGAAAATCAGGAGTCCCAGGGCGATCGCGGCCATCAGGATGACGATCACGAGGGAGGCGACGCGTACCGAGCCCGGCGTTGCCGCAGCCAGAGCCTGCGCCAGGAGAAGCGCGAGCGCCGGGAAGATCGGCAGGATGTAGCTCGGCAGCTTGGAGCCCGAAGCGCTGAAAAACGCGAAGATGAAGGCCGCCCAGATCAGCAGAAAGCGGTTGGTCTGGAACCGGCCGTTTTCGAGACGCCAGCCGCGCCGGGCGATCTGCGGCAGGAAGGTCGTCCAGGGCAGAAGTCCCGCCGCGACCAGCGGAAGGAAGTAGTACCACGCGCCGGAGCGATGGTGCTCGGTCGTCAGAAAGCGTTCGAGATGCTCGTGGACGAAGTAGAAGCCGGCCCATTCCGGATTCCGTCGCGCGACGAGCACGTGCCAGGGCACGGCGATCACCGCGAAGAGCAGAACGCCGGGGAGCCAGTTCAGTCTCGTCCACGGGCGCCAGTCACGGCAGAGGACGCTGTAGAGGAAGAGAACCGCGCCGGGCAGGACCACGCCGATCAACCCCTTGCTCAAGAGAGCGCCGGCCATCGCCACCCAGACGATCCACGTCCAGAGCCGCGCCTCGGCGGGGGTCGCGCCGTCGTGCTGCCCGCGCAGAAACCCGCACAGCGCCAGCGTCATGAAGAAGGTGACGCCCATGTCGAGCGTCACGATGTGGGAAAGGCCCACGATCCACATCATGCTGGCGCACGTGAGAGCGGCGAAATCCGCCGTCCGGCCTCCCCACAGCCGGAGCGCCGTCGAGTACACCAGGATCACGGTCGCGAAACCGCAGAGTCCCACCCAGAGCCGCGCGACGAACTCCGACTCGCCGAACGCCCTGAACAGCAAGGCGGTCGCCCAGTACTGCAGTGGCGGCTTCTCGAAGTACTTCAGGCCGTTCAGGCGCGGCGTCACCCAGTCGCCGGTCGAGGCCATCTCCCGCGAGATCTCGGAGTAACGGCCCTCGTCGGGGTGAGTGAGATCGAGATAGCCCAGACCCCCGAACCACGATGCCGCCAGGACCAGCCAGAGCAGCCCTTTTCCGGAACGCAACCTCTACGCTCGGTCCGCTACGGCGCCGGGATGTCGGCGGCGCAGGAGCACGAGAGAGAGCACCATCGCGACGACCAGCAGCGTCAGCAGACCGAGCTCGATCATGGCGTTGCGGAAGATCCCCTCCCCCTTGCCCGGCAGAGTCACGAACTCCGCCGTCAGAACGAGGATGCGCCGCGTGGCCGCGATCAAGCCCACGATCAGGAACGGTTCGGGAACGAGAGCATGCTCCCGGAAAGAGACCTGCACGGTGTACAGGAGCTCGACGATCATGAGAATCAGGAGCAACCGGTCGAGCAGATCGATCGCGTCGACCGGGAATCCCCCCTCGAGAAGGCTCGACCCGAATTTGATCGCCGCGAGGACGAGGAGGACGAGAGCGCTCGCCGCCAGCAGGAGGCCGAGGCCGATGTAGACGACGTCCTCGACCCGCGTAAACTGCGCCGAAATCCACTCTCGAGCGTCGCGGCGGCCCGCCGGGCTCTTCTCCCTCGACTCGGCCGTCACGGCTTCGTCCGATCCTCCTTCGCGTGCCCTGGCTTTCCCTCCGAACAGTCTGTCACAGGGTTGGCCGACGCCGGGCGATAGACTTTCGCCCGCTTGGACGAGGCCCTTCCGCTCGAGATCACGGAGCTGCACAAGTCCTTCGGGGACCGCCGCGCGCTCGACGGCGTGTCGCTCACCTTCGCGGCCGGCGAGATCCTGGGGCTCCTCGGCCCGAACGGCGCCGGCAAGACGACTCTGGTGCGTTCGGTCGTCGGCCGCGTCCGACCGGATTCCGGGACCGTACGCGTGTTCGGTCGCCCCCCGGACGATTCCCGGTCGAAGGCCGCCGTCGGCTACGTGACGCAGGAAATCGCGCTCTATCCCCTGCTCTCCCCTGCCGAGAACCTCTCGGCGTTCGGCCGTTTCCAGGGGCTCGCCGGCCCGCCGCTCGACGAAGCGGTCGGGCAGAGCCTCCAGTGGACGGGTCTCGCCGAGCGCGCGAAAGAGCGCACGGAGCGGCTGTCGGGCGGGATGAAACGGCGCTTGAACATCGCCGCCGGAACGATTCACGGACCGCGCCTCCTGCTGCTCGACGAGCCGACGGTCGGCGTCGATCCGCAGTCGCGCGAGCGGATCTACCAGATGATCGAGGAGCTCCGCCGCGGAGGGGTTTCGCTCCTGTACACGACGCACTACATGGAAGAGGCGGAGCGCCTCTGCGACCGGATCGCGATCATCGACCACGGAAAAATCATCGCTCTCGGAACGAAGGAGGAGTTGGTCCGCTCGACGCTCGGCGCGCGGCAGACGCTGACGATCGAGACGGAGGCGCCGGTCCCGGCCCCGCTCAAGGCGTCGCTGGAGGCGCGGGGTGGAACGGTGACCGACTCGACCGTCCACTTCTCGGTGACGGAGCCGGCCCGGGAGATTCCGGAGCTCCTCGCGGCGTTTCGCAACGACGGCGTCCGGATCCGGGACCTCGCGTTGAAGACGGCGACTCTCGAGGCGGTCTTCCTCCAGCTGACGGGCCGGGAGCTTCGCGAATGATCTTCGCCGTCGCCCGGACGCACTTCGCGAAGCTGAAACGCGACCGCGCCGCGTTCGTCCTCGCGTTCGTCGTGCCGGTCGTCTTCTTCTCGGTCTTCGCCAGCATCTTCCGGGGAAGCTCTTCACGCGCCACGACCCGGCAGATCTCGGTCGTGGTGGTCGACGAGGACCGGAGCGCCAACTCGGCCCGGTTCGTCGACGCGCTGAAGCGGGAGAAGGGATTGCGCGTCTTCGACACCCGGAGCGTGCCGGGCGGACGGACGGCGCCGGTCGCCGACGCGACGGCAGCCGAGGCGATGGTCCGCAGCGGAGACGCGCCTCTCGCGCTGATCGTGCCGCGGGGGTTCGGCAGCTCGCCCATCCGGTTCGGCCCGTCGAACCGAGGTCCGACTCTCACGGTCCTCGCGGACACGTCCGACCCGATCGCCCCGCAGGTCTTTTACGGACTCCTTCAGAAGGTCGCGATGACCTCGATGCCGGACGTGATGGCCGAGACCGGGATCGAGCAGATGGACCGCTGGGGCGGCGGGCTGACGGCGGAGCAGAAGGCGACGCTCCAGAAGAACGTCGATCGTCTCCGGCAGGAGACCCGGCGCACCGGGCCGGCGGCGGGCGGGACGGGCTCGGACTCGGACGGCGGGCTCGTGGCCGTGAACGTCCGGGACGTGCTCGGTGAACAGAAGAAGAACCCGACAGTTGCCGTCTTCGCGGCCGGCCTCGGAGTGATGTTCCTGCTCTTCTCGGCGGCCGGAGCCGGAGGCGCGCTCATCGAGGAGGTCGAGAGCGGGACCCTCGACCGGGTCCTCTCGACCCGCGTGACGATGACCCAGTTGCTCCTGGGGAAGCTCCTCTATCTCGCGACCGTGGCCGTCGCGCAGTTGACGGTCATGTTCCTGTGGGGCGAGCTGTTCTTCGGACTCGAGCTGCACAGCCACGTCCCGGGCTTCCTCGTCATGGCGGTCGTCACCGCTCTCGCCGCCTCCGCCTTCGGCCTCGTGCTCGCGGCGCTCTCCCGCACACGGATGCAGCTCGTCGCGCTTTCGAACCTCCTCATCCTCGTGATGTCGGCGCTGGGAGGGAGCATGTTCCCGCGGTATCTCCTTTCGGAGAGCGTCCAGAAGATTGGGCTCGTGACCTTGAACGCGTGGGCGATCGACGGCTTCATGAAGGTGTTCTGGCGGGACGAGCCGCTCGTGGCCCTCCTGCCGCACCGGCTCGCCCGCCGCTGGGAGGTCGTCTGAGGTGAATGTGGAGAGCAGCTGCGTGACTGGCGGAGCCGACGGGACTCGAACTTGGCCGCCTTCGGAAGGCGGCTAATCCTTCACAAGCGCTCAGGAGTTTCAGATGATTGCTCACCGGTCACGCGGGCTGGTCCTGGCGTGGTGTCGACTGCGATCAGGGAATGAGCGAAATGCCTACTTGGGTCGACCTTCGAAAAGAGTGAAATTGGGAGCGAGCTCACCGGATTCGGTGAGAAGACGTTCTTGCTCACACAGATACTCCAGAAGGGCGCGGCCCTCCTCGGAGTGAAAGTTTACGATGATGTTCTGAAGCAACGGATTCAGGAGGCCACCGTTGTAGGGCTTCAGGACGACTCGCGTGAATCGCTCGAGCACCGCTGCCACCACGTCCTCGCTACGGACCGCCTCGCTGGGATCCTCTCGGATTAGTGATGCAGAATCGGTCCGCGTAATCTTCTCGACCACCTCTCCGTTGTCTGGGTGGACCCGCAGATGTCGGGGGATCTCGGCAAGATATCGATTGATTACCACGAGTTGCTCGTCCGGGTACTGAAACCTATTCGGGCCCGTGTATTCGCAAAAGGCCAAGGTGCCATTCGGTTGGAGCAGTCGGTGCAGGGATTGGAAGAGAAGCTCGAGCTCTTGGACGTGATGAAGACAATCGTGGGCGATGGCCAACCGCACAGTACGAACTGGAAACTGAGGCCGATCGAGATTACATTGGAAGTAATGAACGCCCCCTAGGTTCCGTGCGCGGCGGCTCCTTTCGGCGGCTTCCAACGTGGGGAGTGATAAATCGCAGGCGAGGACACGACTTGCGACACCCCGCTCGACCGCAAGAAGCTCGATTCCGCCCGAGCCACACCCGAGCACGAGGAGGGGGTCAAAGTCACCAACATGGCGGCTGGCGACCGTCGTCCACCAGTCCGCGTCGTCGTTACCGCTCGCAAGCCTATGCAGATACCTCCGGACGACACTTGATGCCGTCCACACGCGGTCCGCGAGGTTGTGAGTAAACTCCGAGCTGTCCCACCGAGTTCGATCAGTGGCCGTTGCCATTAGAGGAGTGCTCCCCTCGGCTTCGTTTAGGCCCACTCACGAAAGATCGTCTAGCCACTCGCGAAGCGCACCCACACATTCTCAAGGTAGATGATGCGGTTTGTCTTGAGGATGCCGGTCTCATGCGTCAAAAGATACTTGACGTCTACCGACGCGACTCGGCCGACTGCCGACATCGCGTGTTTTCACAAACTTGGGTGACGTGCGTAGATGAGCGTTGGCGGGGCCGACGGGACTCGAACCCGCGACCTCCGGCGTGACAGGCCGGCGTTCTAACCAACTGAACTACGACCCCGCGGAACGGCGCATGATACGCGCCGGGCTATCGGATCACAAGCGAGCCCGTGATTCTTCGATCGCAGCGCGAGAAGTCTCCCGAAGGGAGGAGGCTCGCGCTGCGGGAGCGGACGCGACGGTCTGGTGGGGGGTGCAGGTTTCGAACCTGCGACTTCCTGCGTGTAAAGCAGGCGCTCTACCGCTGAGCTAACCCCCCGCGAAAAACCTTTTCAGACGCGGACGCGGGAATACCGATCGATCTCTTCGATCGGCATCGGCTTCGCCAGCAGAAACCCCTGCCCGTACTCGACGCCGATCGCCTGGAGAGCTTTCAGCTCTTCCGGCCTCTCGATTCCCTCGGCGATCACCTGGGTCTTCATCTTCCGCGCAAAGATCAACAGCGCTTCGAGGAGGTCCTGCTTGACCTTGCGTTGGTCGATTTCGCGAACGAAGACGTTGTCGATCTTCAGATAATCGGGCTCGATCTCCGCCAGCGACGAAAGGCTGCTGTAGCCGGTCCCGACGTCGTCCACGGCGATGCCAAAGCCCTGCTCCCGGAACCGCGAGAGGACCTCGAGAAAGAGGCTCTCGTACACCACGTACGTGCGTTCCGTGATCTCAAGGACGACGTTCTCCGGCTTCAGGCCGTGCGCCTGCACCCGTTGGTAGAAACGCGGGCTCAGGAATTCCGGATCGGACGCCGCGGCGGGAGAAAGATTCAGGAAGAGCTTCCGCCCGGAATCACTGTGCGCGGCGGCTTCGATCGAGATCTCGCGGCAGACCCGTTCGAGAGGGCCCAGGAGCTCGGTCCGCGCGGCGAGCGAAAAAAGCGTCTCGCCCGACTCGAACTCGCTCCCCTTTGGGCCGCGCGAGAGCGCTTCCATGCCAATCATGTTTCCGGTCACGAGGTCGAAGACCGGCTGAAACATCGCCTGCACGTCCCGCCGATTGATCGCTTCCTGGAGAAGACTTCCTCCGCGGATCTCGGCGCGCACCGTCTGACGCGTGACGCGATCGCGCGCTTCCTGGATTCCGCGATAGACCAGCCGCTCCGGGCGCCTCCGCAAATCGAACAGAACGCGCCCGGCGCCCACGAAGGAGCGGAAGCGTCCGGGCAGATCGGCGCGCAGCGCCAGATATCCGCGGATCAACTGATCGAGCTCGATCGCCTTCTGCTCGAGCGCGCCGAGCGCCTGCGGCGGGCCGGAGTCGGGAGCCAGCACCAGCAGGACTTCGTCCGAAGAAACGTGGGGAAGGCAGAACATTCCCGACGGCAGGATCCCGTCGGCCTGGAACGCTTTCAGCCGTCGGACGAAGTCGAGCATGAGGTCGTCGTAGGCCTGCCATCCCCAGACTTCCTCGACCCGTCCTTCGGAACCGGGGCAGAAGGACAGAACCGACAGCCCGCCCGTTTCGCGGAGCTGAGACGTCAGCTCGTCCATGACTGCCGCGACCGTGGGCAGCCCGGTGTCCCGGTCGTAGAGGCGGGTCCTCTCCTTCTGCCACTTGCCGCGGATCGCGACGAGCTCGCTCGCGCCCCTTTTCATTGCTGGTTGACTTTCGGTCTCCGCTCCCGCTGACAAGGATAAACGAGAGTGCCCCGCGTCAGACCGTCCCGGCGCGGAGGCGGGTCACGGCCTCGTCGGTCCCGAGCACGATCAGGACGTCGCCGTGCTGCAGCCGGTCGGACGGCCCCGGAACGAAACGGCGTTCCAGGCCCTCTTTGGTGAGTCGTTTGACCGCCAGGACCGATACGCCGTAGCGCGTCCGCAGCCCGGAATCGGCGACCGTCCGCCCCTCGATGGCGGCCGGGACGTCCAGCTGGACCAGCCGGTGTTTCTCGGGAAGCTCGAAATAATCCATCTCCGAGCCGCCCTCCCGGAACATGCGGACGCGCGCGACGAGCCGGTTGTGCCGGAGCACCTCCCGGTCGAAAGCGCCCAGCAGGTCGCGCCGGGTCACGATCCCCAGGAAGCGGCGCTCCTCCGCCGAATCGACGACCGGCAGTTGTCCGAGGTCGCGGAACCAGAGCTTCTCGTTGACGCTCGTCAACGGCTCGGCGGGGGTGACGAACGGGATCTGCGAGACCAGGTCCTCCGCGATCACGAGGCTCGAGATGTCGCGTTCCGGCAGCGATTCCTTGATGTCGTGCAGGTCGACCACCCCGAGGAGCCGGCCCTGCTCGTCGCCGACGTAGAGGTAGAGGCTGCGGGAATGGAGAAAGGCGTTCACGATCTCGGCGAGCGGCATGTCGCGCGGCACGAGCTTGACGTCCTCGCGCATGACGTCGGAGACCTTCAGGGAGGAGAGAGCGGTCGCCTCGGGGGTCTTTTCCCACACGATTCCGGCCGAGCGCAGGTTCTCGATGTAGAGCGAATCTTTCTGGAGCGCTCGCGCCGAGAGGACCGCGAGCACCGAGACCACCATCATCGGAAGAAGGACCGCCGTGTTCTGGGTGAGCTCGAAGATCATGATGATCGCGAGCAAGGGCGCCCGCGTCACGCCCGCGAGCAGTCCTCCCATCCCCAGGAGCGCGTACCCTCCGACCGGCGACTCGATCCAGGGAAAGCCGAGCTGCGCGAGCTTCGCGATCATCCCGCCGAGCGTCGCTCCGACCATGAGCGCCGGAGTGAAGACTCCGCCGACGCCTCCCGACCCGATCGTCGCGGACGTGGCGACGATTTTTCCGACGAAGAGCGCTCCCAAGAGGGGCAACGACGGGTTTCCGCGCAGGATCCGGTCGGTCCCGCCGAAGCCGTTGCCCCACACTTCCGGGCGCACGACGCCGATCAGCCCGACGACCGCGCCGCCCGCCGCCATCGAGATCGGCAGCGAGAGCTTGAGCGACGCGAAGAGGTTCTTCGCGGCCTTGAGCGATCGGACGAAGAGCGCCGATGCGATTCCGGACGTCAGGCCGATCGCCGCGAACGGCAGGAACTCGAGGATCGACTCGAGACGAAACGGCGCGACCTGGTAGACCGGCTCATCTCCGAGCAGGAAACGCACGAGAACCGTCGAGATCACGGCGGACACGACCGCGGGACCGAAGAGCGCCATCGAGAACGAGCCCACCACGACCTCGAGGACGAAGAGCGTCGCCGCGATCGGAGTGTTGTAGGCGCCGGCGACTCCGGCGGCCATCCCGCAGGCCGCGAGAATCCGGGCGCGCTCCGGGGAGACCTTCACGAGCCGCGACAGGCCCGAAGCGAAGGCCGCGCCCATCTGGATGATGGAGCCCTCGCGGCCTTCGGAGCCTCCCGTCGAGATAACCGCCAGGGAGGCGGCGGCGCGACCGACCGACGGCCGGAGCCGAACCGCGCGGCGGCCGAGATGGACGACCTCGATCATCTGGGAGATCCCGTGCGAACCGGCGCCCGCAGCGAGAAGCCGGAGGATCCAACCCCCGACGAAGGCGCCCGCGGCGGGCACGAAGATGCGAAGTAGCGGCGGAAGCGATTCACCGCCGGCGACGATGTCCTCGGCGTCGAAGAGAAGCTTCGTCAGGCGCACGGAGAGCGCGCGGAAACCGATGGCCCCGAAGGCGCCCGCGACTCCGACCGCCGCCGCGAGCAGAAGGAACTGGGTGTTGGGGTCTTTCCAGAAGAAGCGACCGAAGACCGAAGGGCGGGTCGGGGCGGGAGCCTCCGGAGAGCTCATTCCGGGGGCCTCCGGCGAGCTCATTCCTCTCTTTGAGCTTCCGGAATCTCTTCGTCGTCCGACTCACCGAAGAAGAACGCGTGCGCGCAGAGATCGCCGCAGAAGATGCAGCCCCCCCGGCGCACCGCGCACGAATCGCAGACCGTGCGATGGCAGAGCGGACAGCGGGTCAAGCTGTAGGAGAACGCTTCGCCGCAGACCTGGCAGCCGTCGAACGGACCCGGCATGCGACGAGTATACGGTCGCCCGCGGCGCGGCGGTGCCCGTGCATCGCCGTGGTAGCATCCCCGGTCCTCTCGCCGCGGCGGTGTAGCTCAGTTGGTCAGAGCAAGCGGCTCATATCCGCTGTGTCCGGGGTTCAAATCCCTGCACCGCCACCATATCCGGATTCGTCCGACGCAGGAGCGGTCGTCGGAGTGAACCCGGACCCCGTGCTCGCGTCGTACCATGAGGAATGGACGCGGTCACGGGCGCCCTCGAGCGGGCCGCCGGGCGGGGACTCATCCCTCCCGGCACGCCGATCCTGCTCGCCGTCTCGGGCGGCGCGGACTCCATGGCCCTCCTGTACGGAGCCGCGGAGCTCGCGCCGACGACCCCATGGACGCTCACCGTCGCGCACGTTCACCACGGCTGGCGCGGGAGAGAAGCCGACCGCGACCTCGCGTTCGTTGCGGCCCACGCGCGGCGGCTCGGGCTCCCCTTCCTCTCGCGGAAGCGGGACGCGCGCGCGGAGTCTCGGCGGCTCGGCCTCTCTCCCGAGGCGGGCGCCCGACTCGTCCGCTACGACGCGCTCTGCGAGATGGCGCGCGAAGCCGGAGCGACGCGGATCGCCACCGCGCACCAGCGGGAGGACCGGATCGAGTCGCACCTCCTGGCTCGCCGCCGCAAGGGCGGTCTCGCGAGCCTCGCAGGGCCGAGGGAGAGTCGATCCGATGGGGTCGTCCGGCCGCTGCTCGAAGTCTCGCGCGCCGAGATCCTGGAGTTTTTGGAAAGGCGCGGCCTCTCCTTCCGGCGCGACGCCTCGAACGGAGATCTCCGCCTCGACCGCAATCGCATTCGCCGCGACGTCCTGGCGACGCTCGGGGAGGCAGATCGCCGGGCGATCGCCCGCCGCGTGGACCGCCTCGCGCTCCGACGCGACGAGCTCGACCGCGACTTCGAGGAGCGGATCCGGCCCGCGATCGCTTTCGGCCGAAACGTCGTGATCGCGAGGGCGAAGGTCCTCGAGAGGGCCGCGGCTGAGCTCGCGCGGCTCGCGGTGTTCGAGTGCGCGGCTCCGTTCGCCGCGCCCGGGAAACCTCCGTTGACGGGCGGGGAGCGCGAGCAGATCCTGCGGCTGCTCGCGGGAGGCTCCGATTTCTGCTTCGAGGCGGGCCGGCGCATCTCCTTCCGCCGGCACGCGGATCGATTCGAAGTCCGGCTCGCGGCGAACGCGACCCGGCGCAAAAAGGGCAATAATCGCGGGCCGGTGTCCGTTATTCTGGGCGATCGAAGGGAGTCAATCGGTTGAACGCCACCATCAAGAACCTCCTGCTCTGGATGGTCATCCTCGTGTTGATCATCCTGGCGTGGAACGTCTTCAAGACCGGAGCGACCGCGGTCGAGGAGATCACGTTTTCTCAGTTCCTGGATCAGGTCGCTCAGGGACACGTCCAGAAGGTCACGATCCGCGGGGAAGAGATCCGCGGCACCTACTCGGCCTCGGCCGGTCGGCGCGAGCCGCTCTTCAAGACGTACGCAGCCACGTACCCCGATCTGGTCAAAGACCTCCGCGCCCGAGGCGTCGAGATCGAGATTCAGCCGCTGAAAGACTCCTCCCTCGTCTCGGCGCTCGTGATGTACGGCCCCTTGATCCTGCTGGTCGCGATCTGGTTCGTGATCATGCGCCAGATGCAGGCTGGCGGAAACAAGGCCCTCTCGTTCGGCAAGTCGCGCGCGAAACTGCTGACGCCGACCCAGAAGAAGGTCACGTTCAAGGACGTCGCAGGCGTGGAAGAGGCGAAGGTCGAGCTGCAGGAGATCATCGAGTTTCTGAAGGACCCGCAGAGGTTCCAGAAGCTGGGCGGCAAGATCCCCAAGGGAGTCCTCCTGATGGGACCTCCCGGGACCGGCAAGACGCTGCTCGCGCGCTCGGTCGCGGGCGAAGCGAACGTTCCGTTTTTCACGATCTCCGGCTCCGACTTCGTCGAGATGTTCGTGGGAGTGGGCGCGTCCCGCGTACGCGACCTCTTCGAGCAGGGGAAGAAGAATGCGCCCTGCATCATCTTCATCGACGAGATCGACGCCGTCGGCAGGCACCGCGGCGCGGGCCTGGGCGGAGGCCACGACGAGCGCGAGCAGACATTGAACGCCCTCCTCGTCGAGATGGACGGCTTCGATACGAACGAAGGGGTCATCCTCGTCGCGGCGACCAACCGGCCGGACGTGCTCGACCCGGCGCTCCTGCGGCCGGGGCGGTTCGACCGCCGCGTCGTCGTGGATCGGCCCGACCTGCGAGGCCGGGAACAAATCCTGAAGGTCCACACGCGCGCGACCCCGCTCTCGGAGAACGTGGATCTCTCGATCATCGCGCGCGGCACGCCGGGATTTTCGGGCGCGGACCTGGCGAACCTCGTCAACGAGGCAGCGTTGAACGCGGCGCGGTTCAACAAGAAAAAGATCGAGATGATCGACTTCGAGTACGCGAAGGACAAGGTGATGATGGGTCCCGAGCGCAAGTCGATGATCATGACCGAAGAGGAGAAGAAGAACACGGCGTACCACGAGGGCGGCCACGCCCTCGTCGCCGCGATGCTCCCGGACGCCGACCCGATCCACAAGGTCACGATCATCCCGCGCGGCCGCGCGCTGGGCGTGACGATGCAGCTCCCGATCGAGGACAAGTACTCGCACACGAAGGAATACCTCGAGGCGACGATCACCGTCATGATGGGCGGCCGCATCGCCGAAGAGCGGTTCCTCGGCCACATGACGACCGGCGCCGGGAACGACATCGAAAAGGCGACCGATCTCGCCCGCAAGATGGTCTGCGAATGGGGCATGAGCGAGCTCGGACCTCTCACCTTCGGCAAGCCGGAGGGGGAGATCTTCCTGGGCCGGGACTTCGGCCGCACGCAGGACTATTCGGAGTCGACCGCGAACCAGATCGACGCGCAGGTCAAGAAGATCGTGACGCAGGCCTACAAAAGCGCCGAGAAGATCGTCACCGACCACGAGAAGGTGATGCACCGGCTGGCCCGAACCCTGCTCGAAAAGGAAGTCTTGGACGGCGAGGAAGTCCTCCAGATCATCGCGGAGGAAACCGGCACCGACATCTCCAGGCTGCGCAAGTCCGGGCCGCCCCGGCCTCCGATCGTGACGCCGCCCGGCGCACCGGAAGTCGCCGGCGACGTCGGACCGCTGGTGCCCGAACCGGCGTGACCATCGCCGAGATCTTCCTCAAGGAATTCGACGGCGAAATGGAGACGACGCGGCGCGTGCTCGAGCGCGTCCCGCCGGATCGCCTCGACTGGAGCCCCCATCCGAAATCGATGACGCTGAAGGATCTGGCGGGTCACGTCGGTGAGCTGGCCCGCTGGGGCGCCCGGATCGACGAGAGCTCTTTCGAGGTCGGCACGCGCCACCCCGACTACGACAGCGTCGAGCGGCTCCTGGCGCGGTTCGACGAGAACGTCGCGGCGAGCCGCGCCTCGCTCGCAACGAAGTCCGACGAAAACCTGCGGGAGCGCTTCGCCGTCACGCGCGCCGGTGAGATCCGCTTCCAGATGTCGAAGGCGAGCATCCTGCGCCGCGTGTTCATGAACCACCTGATCCACCACCGCGGCCAGCTCTCGGTCTACCTGAGGTTGAACGACGTGCCGCTGCCGCCCATCTACGGACCCTCCGCCGACGAGCAATAGACCGTTCTAGACTGTCGGCGTGGCGGTATCGGCCGATCTCGTCTTCGCAGCGCCGGGCCCCGACTCGCTCACTGAGATCGCTTCCTGGGACGCGTTCCGGCCGGCGACTCTTTCCGCGTCCGAATTTCCGGTCGACGTCGTCCGCTTCGAGGGGTCTCACTCCCCTCCCGTCGTCCTTTCCCGCGCCCGGCGAACCGAGAGCCTGAAGGCCCTCCCCGCGGGCCTGCGCGAGCGCGCCCTCCGCGCGTTCGAGCGCTCGGAGCGGCGTCCCGCTTTCCTGCGGCTCGCGCGGGGGCGCCGTCTCGACCTCTCCTCGAGCCTCTCGGTGATGGGGGTCGTGAACGTGACGCCAGACTCCTTCTCCGACGGCGGGCTGTACCTCGACCCCGGCCGGGCGATTGCGCGGGCCCTCGAGATGTTCGACGCCGGCGCCGCCATCGTGGACGTGGGCGGGGAGTCGACGCGGCCGGCGGCCTACGGCGAGGCGATGCCGATCCCGGAGGAGGAGGAGATCGCGCGGGTCCTCCCGGTCATCCGCGGAATCCGGCGTGCTTCGGACCGGCCCGTCTCGATCGACACCCGGAAGGCCGCTGTCGCGCGCGCGGCCCTGGCGGCGGGCGCGGACCTCGTCAACGACGTGTCCGCGCTTCGCTACGATCCGGAGATGCTGCGCGTCCTGCTCGAAGAGAACGCGCCCGCCGTCCTCATGCACATGAGGGGAAACGATCCGCGCACGATGCAGGCCGACACGTCCTACTCGCATCCCGTTGCCGACGTCGCCTCGGAGCTGGCAGCCGCGGCGTCCAAAGCGATCGAAGCGGGCATGGCCGCGGAGTCGATCGCGATCGATCCCGGGCTCGGTTTCGGAAAGAGCCCGGAAGGCAACCTCGTCCTCCTCCGACACCTGGCGGCGCTCCGGACTCTCGGCTTTCCGGTCGTCGTGGGCGCCTCCCGGAAAGGCTTCGTCCGCCGTTTCTCGGGCGTCGACGACGAATCTCCGGCCGCCGACCGGCTGCCCGGCTCGCTCGCCGCGCTCGCGGCGGCGCGACACAGCGGGACCGCCGTCGCGCGCGTCCACGACGTTGAAGATTCGGTCCGCTTCGTCAGGATGCTCGACGCGATCGAAAGCGCGCCCGCGGGCCGGCCGGCCGGGGCGGCGGCTCGGTGACCGAGGTCTTCTCGACGCGCCTGCGCTCGCTGGCGCATTTCTCCTTCACCTGGCGGGACGCGGTCGACATCGCCATCGTGGCTCTCGTCGTCTATTTCCTTCTGAGACTGATCCGCGGGACGCGCGCCGTCCAGATGGTCTTCGGCCTGATCGCGATCCTGATCGTCTACTGGGTCTCGGTCATTCTCAACCTCGTGGCGCTCCGGACCGTCCTCACAGCCCTCATCTTCTATCTGCCGTTCGCGATCATCGTGCTCTTCGCGTCGGAGCTGCGGCGCGCCCTCGCAGCCTTCGGACGGACGCCCTTTTTCTCCCTCTTCTCCGGCTACCACGCCGAAGAGACGGTTTCCGACCTCGTGCTCGCGGCGACCTCTCTCTCGACCCGGCGGATCGGCGCGCTGATCGTTCTGGAGAGGAGAGAGGGCCTGAAGACGTACATCGAGAACGGCGTGCCGGTCGACGCGGCCATCTCGTACGACCTCCTCGTCAACCTCTTCGCTCCGGGGACTCCGCTCCACGACGGCGCCGTCATCATTTCGCGAGAGCGGGTCGCCGCCGCGGCGTGTTTTCTTCCGCTGTCCTTGAAGGAAGGGCTGTCGAAGCGGTTCGGCACGCGCCACCGCGCCGCGATCGGCGTGACCGAGGAGACCGACGCGCTCGCGATCGTGGTGTCCGAGGAGCGCGGCACGATCTCGCTCGCTCGCGACGGCCAGCTGATCGAAGACCTCGACGGGAAGTCGCTCCGGGACCTCCTGTACCGCGAATTCGCGGCGAGCGCGTAAGGGCCCGAGACGATGCCCCGACGGCGGTTCTTCTTCCGCAACCTGGGGTCGAAAGCCCTCGCGCTCGCGATCGCGCTGGCCGTCTGGTTCGCCCTCTCGAGCGGGAGGCGGGAGCGGACTTCCGAGCGCAGCTACCGCATTCCGCTCTCGCTCGTGAACGTTCCGGCCCGCACGATCGTGGCGTCGCCGCTCCCGGGAGGGGTCGACGTCCGGGTCCGGGGACCGTTCACGGCTCTTCGCGGGCTCCAGCCGGAGAAGCTCGAGGCGGTGATCGATCTCCTGAACGCCAGTCCGGGCGAAAAGATCTACCGTCTGGCTCCGGAGGACATCAACGTGCCGCCGGAAGTCGAGGTCATCGCGATCTCTCCCGGCGAGGTGCAGGTCGCGCTGGACAACGTGGCCGAGAAGCTCCTGCCGATCGTGCCCGCGCTTTCCGGCGAAGTGGCGTCGGGCTCGCAGGTCGTGGACGTCAGCGTGGAGCCGCGCATCGCCCGCGTCATTGGACCCGCGACCGCGCTCGGGAAAATGACGGGCATCGGGACCGAGCCGATCTCCCTCGCGAACCGGGCGGCGACGTTCTCCGCCACCACGACGGTCCTGCCGGAAGCGCCCGGCGTCCGCGTGCGGGAGGGGCAGATCGTCAACGTGACCGTCCGGATCGGGCCGGCTCCCACGAAAACGCCGACGGAGACGGCGGTAACGCCTCCTCGTTGAAGCTCTTCGGGACCGACGGATTGCGGGGCCGCGCCGGAGTCTTCCCGCTCGACCCGCGTTCGCTCCGCCTGCTCGGCCGCGAGGTCGGAGAGAGCGTCCGCCGGGAAGGCGGAGAGCGGGTCGTCCTGGGCGGCGATACGCGAGAGTCGACGCCCGGAATGACCGCGGAGCTCGCGGCCGGACTGGAAGGGTCGGACTGTCGGATCGCGTTCGCCGGAGTCGTTCCGACGCCCGCCGTCGCCGAGCTCGTTCTCGCCCTGGGAGCCGGCGCGGGAATCTCCGTCTCGGCGTCGCACAACCCGTACGAGGACAACGGCGTGAAGGTCTTCGGCAGCGACGGACGCAAATGGCCGGACGAGAAGGAGGAGATGGTCGAGGAGAAGCTGCTCGCGAAAGCCGGAAAGCGCGAGACGGAGGACGGAAAACGCGAGCCAGAGGCCGTTCTGCCGGGCGTGGACCCGAATCTGGCGGAGCTCTATCTCTCGCGGCTGCTCGCCCGCCTCCCTCGAGACCTCGGCCGCCTCGAAGTGCTTCTCGACGCCGCGAACGGCGCGGCCTACCGGATCGGGCCGGAGGCGCTGCGAAGAGCGGGCTGCCGGGTCACGGCGGTGGCCGACCGTCCCGACGGGCGGAACATCAACGCGCAGTGCGGCGCGATGCATCCGGGCGGCATGGCGATCGCGACGCGAGACAATGGAGCGGACATGGGAGTCGCGCTCGACGGCGACGCGGACCGCGCGATCTTCGCCGACGAGACGGGCAGACTCTTAGACGGCGACGACATCCTGTGGATCGTGGCTCGGCGCTGGAAGCGAGAGGGGCGCCTCTCGACCGGCGGCGTCGTGGGGACGGTGATGTCCAACTTCGGCCTGGAAAAGGCGCTGGCCCGGGAAGGCATCCCGTTCCATCGGGCGGCCGTCGGCGATCGCAGCGTCGCGATGCTCATGGAGGATACCGGCGCGGAGCTCGGCGGAGAAACGTCGGGTCACATCCTCTTCGCACCGCTCTCTCCCGCGGGCGACGGGATCCAGACTGCGCTCGTCGTGGTCTCGATCCTGTCGGAGGCCGGCCACCCCCTCTCGCTCCTCGCGACCCTCGAGAAGAGTCCCCAGGAGCTGCGCAACGTTCCGGTATCGCGCCGCGAGCCGCTCGAGCAATCGTCAGCAGTCTCCCGCGCCGTCCAAAGGGCGCAGGAGCGCCTCGGCGACCGCGGCCGCGTGTTCCTGCGTTACTCCGGAACCGAGCCGCTCCTGCGCATCCTGGTGGAAACGACGGACGAGAACGAAGTCCGGGAGATCGCGGACGAGCTCGAGGCCGCCGCGCGCGAGTCGTTGTCTTCCCCCCGACCGTGATCTTCGGGGAAGGCCTCTACCGCTCGATCTCCGCGATCGGCTCTCCCGTCAGGTTGGGCTCCTGAAAAATGAGCCCGGTCCCCCCGATCGGGAGGAGCGTCGTGTGGTTTCGCTCGCCGATGTCGAGTCGCACCTCGTAATAGCCGTGCGGCGAGATCGCGACGAGAGTCGCTGGCCGATTCTTGAGCTCGAGGATCGGAGAGTAGACGACGACCCGCGCGGGAATTTCCACGGCTAGCTTCCTCCTGCGAGGATCTCGAGCATCTCGTCCCACGACACGGTCGGGACCCCGAGAGCCTTTGCCTTTTCGAGCTTCGAGCCGGCGGCCTCTCCGGCGAGGACGTACGCCGTCTTCTTCGACACCGAACCGGAGATCTTCGCCCCGGCGGCCTCGAGCCGCCGCGCCGCCTCTTCGCGCGCCACGTCCGGCAGCGTCCCGGTGATCACGACGGCCTTCCCGGCGAGCGGACCATTCGCCGCGGGCCGCGTCTGCCTCGAGAGAAAGTTGACCCCGCGGCTCCGCAGTTTCTCGATCAGCTCACGTCGGCTCGGGTGCGAGAACCAGGCCCGAATCGCAGCCGCGGTGTTCGGACCGACCTCGTCCACCGCTTCGAGGTCGTTCTCTCCGGCCGCGATCAGGTCGTCCAGCGAGCCGAACCGGCGGGCGAGCGTCGCCGCCGCCTTCTCCCCGACGTGGCGGATCCCGAGCGCGAAGAGGAGCCGCGAGAGGTCGTTCTCCTTGCTGCGCTCGATCTCGCCGAGCAGGTTCGCGGCGGACTTTTCCCCCCAACGCTCGAGGCGGGTGAGGTCGTCCGCCGAAAGCGCGTAGATCGAGGCGACGTCGGAAAGCAACCCCTCGCGAACCAGCTGGTCGACGAGCTTCTCGCCGAGGCCTTCGATCCTCATCGCGCGACGGGAGCAGAAGTGCCTGAGCGATTCCCGCACCATCGCGGGACAGGCGGGATTGACGCACCGCGTCGCGACCTCCCCCGCTTCCCGGACGACCGGGTCGCCGCAGACCGGACAGGTGGCGGGCATCGTGAACGGCACGCTGTCCGACGGGCGCATCTCCGGCAGGACCCGAACCACCTTCGGGATGACGTCGCCCCCCTTCTCCACGACGACCGTGTCCCCGACCCGGACGTCTTTCCGGGCGAGGTCTTCGTAGTTGTGCAGCGTGGCGCGCTTGACCGTCGTTCCCGCGAGCACGATCGGGTCGAAGTGGGCGACGGGCGTGAGCGTCCCGGTCCGCCCGACCTGTACCGAGATCCCGCGCACGACCGTCGTCTTTTCTTCCGCCGGGTACTTGAACGCGAGGGCCCAGCGCGGCGACTTCGAGGTCGAGCCGAGCTCCGCCTGGAGCCCGCGGTCGTCGACCTTGATCACGACGCCGTCCGTTTCGAAGTCGAGGTCGGCGCGCTCGCTCTCCCAGGCGGTGACCACCTCCCGGACCTCCTCGAACGTGGAGCACCGGCGCCAGTGAGGCTGCGTCGGAAAACCGAGCGTCTGAAGCCGCTCGAGCGCCCCCGCCTGCGTCGAAGGCGGGTTCCGGCTCTCGACGATCGAGTACATCCAGGCGGCCAGGCCCCGCTTCGCCGTGACCCGCGAGGCGAGCAGCCGGATCGTTCCGGAGGCGGCGTTGCGCGCGTTGGCGAAGAGCGGCTCGCCGGCCGCCTCCCGGTCGGCGTTCAGCTTCCGGAACGCCGAGCGGGGATAGAAGATCTCTCCGCGCGCCTCGAGCGGCGCGGACTCCAGGATGCGCAGCGGGATGGAGCGAATCGTGCGCACGTTGTCGGTGACGTCCTCGCCGCGGAAGCCGTCCCCGCGCGTCGCGGCGCGCGCGAGCACGCCCTCCTCGTAGCGGAGCGATATCGAGAGGCCGTCGATCTTCAACTCTGCGACGTAACCGGGCGGCTCCTTTCCGAGCGCGCGGAGGATGCGGGCGCGCCAGGCCTCCGCTTCTTCCCAGGAATACGCGTTCTCGAGCGAGAGTATCGGGATCGCGTGCTCGACGGTAGCGAATCCCTCGGCGGACTCGCCTCCCACGCGACGCGTCGGCGAGTCGGCGGTCGCGAGATCCGGATGGAGAGCCTCGATGGAGGCGAGCTCGGACATCAGACGGTCGAACTCGGCGTCGGTGATCTCGGGACGCGAATCGACGTAGTACAGCCGCTCGTGCCGGAGGATCTCGGCGCGTAATTCTTCCGCGCGGCGCGCGGCGTCGAAGGCGTCGGAACCCGCGTCGAGAGCGGCTTTTCTCATCGGTCGCCCATGCTACAGTCTCGCGGATGCCGCGGGCAAAGGGGAGAAGCGCGCTCCTCGCTTTCGCCTCGCAGGCTTCGCTCGCGTTGACTCTGACGGCCGCTTCGCTCACGCGGCCGATCGCCTCGTACCAGATTTCCTGCCGGCTCGACACCGAGAAGAGGGCGGTCGAAGGGACGGAGCTCCTGACCTGGACGAACACGACGGCGAAGCCGGCGGCGACGCTTCGGTTCCACCTCTATCTGAACGCGTTCCGCAACACGCTCTCGACGTTCTGGCGGGAGTCGGGCGGCGAGCGCCGTGGAGATCGGCTTCCGGAGTCGTGGGGCTCGATCGAGCTGACGCGGATGACGCTCGCCGACGGGAGCGACCTGCTCGCCTCGCTCTCCTACGTCTCGCCCGACGACGGCAACCCGTACGACCGCACGGTCGCCGAAGTCCAGCTCCCGCGCGCCGTGCAGCCGGGCGAAACGATCTCGATCTCGATCGATTTCCGTTCGCGCCTGCCGCGCGTCTCGGCGCGCACCGGCTGGAAAGGCGACTTCTACCTGGTCGCCCAGTGGTTCCCCAAGATCGGCGTGTTCCAGGACAAAGGCTGGAACTGCCACCAGTTTCACGCCTCGAGCGAGTTCTTCGCGGACTTCGGCAACTACGACGTCTCGATCGACGTCCCCGTGCGCTATCGCGGCAAAGTGGGGGCGACCGGCGTCCGGGTCGAGGAGCGGAACCTTCCCGGCGATCGCGTGCTCTACCGCTTTCGCTAGGACAGCGTTCACGATTTCGCCTGGACGGCGGACCCGGATTTCCTCGTCGTCGACGACGTGTTCCGCGAGCCGGCCGTGGCGGACACACAGATCCGTCTCTTACTCCAGCCCGAGCACCGCGGCCAGCAGGCGCGATACCTGAAGGCCACGAAGGTCGCTCTTTCCGGTTACGGGCGGGTGCTCGGCCCTTACCCGTACCCGACGCTCACGGTCGTCGACCCTCCGTGGGGGGCGATGGGCGCCGGCGGAATGGAGTACCCGACGTTCATCACCGCCGGGACGCATCGCATGGCGCCGGCGAGCGCGCAGAGCCCCGAAGGGGTCACGATCCACGAGTTCGGTCATCAGTACTTCTACGGCCTGCTCGCGTCGAACGAGTTCGAGGAGCCGTGGCTCGACGAGGGATTCAACGAGTACATGGAAGACCGGGTCGTGGGCGCGGCATACGGATCGAACCGGCCGGTCTTGACCGCCTTCGGGTTCCGTTTCCCGATCGGAGTCGCGGTCCATCGGCCGCTCGACACGAACCGCCGCTACTTCCAGGTCGCGACCGAGGACGTGCTCGCCTCCCCTGCGTGGAAGTTCCGGACCCGAACGAGCTACGGCGCGAACGTCTATTCGAAGACGGCCCTCGCGATGGCGACGCTCGAACGGCTCCTGGGTACGCCGACCATGAACCGCGCGCTGCGCCTCTACGCGGATCGCTGGCGCTTTCGCCACCCCACGACGGCCGACTGGATCGCCGCGGTCCGCGACGCGACCGGCCGCGACTACCGCTGGTTTTTCGACCGCACGTTCTACTCCTCGGGCGCCGTGGACTACGCGGTCGTCGACGCAAAATCCGAAAAGGTGGAGCCGCCGAAGGGACTCTTCGAGTCCGAAGGCGGTCTGGTCGAGAAGCCCCCGGCCGAGCTCGCGAAAGGAAAGGGGTGGAAGTCGGTCGCCACGGTCGCGCGCCTGGGAGACGTGGCGATGCCGATCGAGATTGTCCTCAAGTTCGACGGGAACCACACGTACCGGTCGACGTGGGATGGCGAGGCCCGATGGAAGCGCTTCCGGGTCGACCGCGGGCCGCGCCTTCTCGAGGCGGTCGTGGATCCGGACGAGAAGATCCTTCTGGACGTCGATCGAACCAACAACGGGCGGCTCGTTCGCGCGGACCCGCGCGCCGCCTCGCGCTGGACGGCGCGCGCCGTCTTCTGGATGCAGAACCTGATCGATTCACTGACGATCGCGTGGTGAGAGATCGCGTCTCCTCGGCCGGATGTTTCGCGCGGGGCGTGAAGCTCTCGCTTTCGAGGCCTTACCTCGCGGTCTCTCTCTGGCTCATCCAGCTCCTGCTGGCGTCGGTTCTCGCGCTGCCCGTGTCCAACGCGCTTCACACGCTCCTCGATCACTCTTCGAGCGGCTCGCGGATGGTCGCGGACCCCGAGTTCGGATGGTGGGAGACGGTTCGGCGAGTCCATCCCGATCTCCTGGGCAACTTCTCCGACGCCGTCGAGAGCGCGACCAGCGCGGAAGGGGTCGAGTCGAGCGCGCTCGGCGCACTCGAAGGGATCGGAGCCACGGCTCTCTCGCTCTGCTTTCTCGGCATCGTCCTGCACGCTTTCGCGCTCGGCGGGATCTTCGGGGCGCTGCGGGAGCCGCAGAGCTCTCTCGTCGTGATCGGGCGCGAGGGGATGCGAC
Organism: Acidobacteriota bacterium; assembly: GCA_003222385.1. Lineage (GTDB taxonomy): Bacteria > Acidobacteriota > Thermoanaerobaculia > UBA5066 > Gp7-AA6 > Gp7-AA6. Next base: position 32,210 of record QHVV01000082.1, on the reverse strand, counting down.
GCTTCCCGGCCTTCCTGGCGTTTACGCTCGCCGCGATGGCGGCGGCGCTCGCCGCATACCGGTGGATCTACCTGGCGTCCGGGAAAGCCTGGCGCGAACGCCTGAACGATCTCGACACGGAAGGACAGGCGATGGCCCTGACCTTCGCGCGACTCCTGGTCTTCCTGCTCGTGCTCGCCGGGATCAAGCTCGTCGCCGACTCGGTGCGGGCGATCTGGGTGGCCCGGCCCGACCTCCCGGCGGTTTCGCGCTTCTTCGCGGGCCTCGCCGCGGCGTTCTCTCGTCCGGCCCGGCTGTTCGGGGTCCTCGTCTTCTACCTGCTCTCCGGCGCGGCGCTCTACGTCCTCTGGATCGTTCTCGACCCGTCGGCGGGGGGGGAGGCACGGTTCGCTCTCGTGCCGCTCATCCTGGCGCAGCAGGTTTTCGTGTTCCTGCGGTCGCTGCTCAAGGTCGGTTACTACGCCGGCGTTTCCGAGGCGCTCACCCGCGTCCCTTCCCCCGAGTACTCTTACGTCCCGGCGCCGACGATCGACGAAAGCGCGTCAGTCGACCGCACTCCCGACGAACCCGGTGTCGAGCGGCCGGCCGGCGCGATCTAGCCGGACCCGGTAGACGAACGGCTGGCGGCGAAAGCGCATGCCGCGGCCCTTCTCCCGCTCCCAGGGACCCGAAAACCAGGGCAGGAACCGAAGATCCTGGAAGGAGACCGAAGTCGCGCCGTCCGGTTCTTCGCGCACGGTCGCCAGCGGAAAGCGCGCGAAGTCGAGGTACACGCGGACGTCCGGCAGAGCTTCTGCCCGCGCGAGAGCATCCGACGCGACCGGCCTCGCGTAACGCCTGATCCGGGCCCGCTCCGGCGGCGGGTAGTAATCCGAGAGGCTCGAAAAGATCTCCGAGAACCGCTCGGGCGGACGGGGAGAATCTTTTCCGCGCGCAAAAGGTCCGACATCGAAAAACGCGACGTGGATCTCCTCCGGCCGCTCCGAAAGGCCCAACCAGCGGAAAGGCGACAGAAATTGCGGAAGAACGGCGACCTTCGTTCCGGCCGGCGGAGCGTCGATGCGCTTCCACGCGCGGAGCGCGACGCCGTGAAGGAAGGCGCAAAGGGCGACGTAAACCGCGAGCAGGATGGTCCCGATCGTCGAGAGGAGCCTCCCCTTCGAGCGGAAGATCGTGGCCGCGAAGAGGGTGAGCGAAGCGATGCCCGTGAAGAACGGGTCGAGGATGAAGACCCAGTCGAGCGCATAACGCCGCCGGCTGAACGGAGTCCAGAACATGATCCCGAACGACGTGATCCAGTCGAACAGGATGTGGCTCCCGATCCCGATCGCCGCGAAGAGAAAGAGCGTTCGGAGCGGCGCGTGCCGCGCAAATCGGTAGAGCACCTTCGCGAGAAGGGCAAAAGCGAGCGCGAAGACCGGCAGGAGGAGAAAGGAGTGCGTCCAACCGCGATGACCGCGGAGATACGCGATCCGGCCGTTCAGGAAGAACATGTCGATGTCGGGCAGCATCCCGCCGACCAGGCCGAGCAGAAGCGCCGCGCGAGCGGAGGGACGCTCCGTGACGCTGCGGGCGAGGGCGGAACCGGCGATCCCGTGGGTCACCGTATCCATGCGGCGCGGATGATACATTTGGGAAACGCACCGTCCGCCGCGCATGGCCGACCAATCTCTCGAAGGAAAAGTCGCACTGATCACCGGAGCGTCGTCCGGGCTGGGGCGCGCTTTCGCGATCCACCTCGCGCGCGTCGGCGCAAAGGTTTTTCTGGTGGCCCGCCGCGAAGAGCTCCTGCACGCGGTCGTCGAAGAAATCACGAGATCCGGCGGCGATGCGGCCTATCACGTCGCCGACGTGCGGATCGCTCCATCGCTCTTCGATCTCGTGGACGTGCTGCTCTCCCGCTTCAAGCGGCTCGACGTCCTGATCAACAACGCCGGCCTCGGATACCGCGCGCCGCTCCTCGAGCTCAAGCGGTCCGAAATCCAGGAGATGCTCGAGACCGACCTCCACGCCGCGATCTACCTGTGCCAGGCGGCCTTGAACGCACTGTTGAAGAGCGCGCCGTCCGACATCGTCAATATTTGCTCGTATGCGGCGCTCGAAGGGTTCGCCGAGCAGACCGTCTACTGCGCCGCCAAGTCCGGGCTCCTCGGCTTCAGCCGCGCCCTCGCGCAGGAGCTGAAGCCTGCGAACGTCCGGGTTACCGCGATCTGCGCGGGCTCGACCGACACCGAGTTCTTCGACCGCTTCCGCCCGACGCTCGATCCGGCCCGCCGCCTCGCGGTGGAAGACGCCGTCCGCGCGCTCCTCTACGTCCTCACGTCCCCGCCGAACGTTCTGCACGGCGAGATCGTGATCCGGCCGCGCGTCGTCTGACCGGCACGCGGCATGCACGGGCGGCGCATCCATCCGTATAATTCCCGTAGGCCATGCGTTCTGTCCTTCTCGTCGACAACCGGGGCCTCTTCAAGGAGATGGCGCGCGCGGTCACGCGCCGGACGGATTGCCGCGTGATCACAGCCGGCAACGGGACGGATGCCCTGGCGATCGCCCGCCGCGAGAAGCCGGATCTCATCTTTCTCGACGCCGAGATGGAAGGGATGAACGGAGTCGACGTCTGCCGGGTGTTGAAGGCGGACAAGCAGTTCGCGCATTGCCCGATCGTCCTCGCCGGCGGAGGCGAGAAGGAGCGCCAGGAAGGGAAGCGCGCGGGGGCGGACGCCTTCCTGCCCACCGGGTTCGCGGAGGAAGAGTTTTTCGAGACGCTCCGGCGTCACCTGAACGTGTTCGCGCGCGACGCGGCCCGGTCTGCGGTGACGTGGTCCATCACCTTCTGGAGAGACGGCCTCCAGCACGAAGGGACGATTCGCGACCTTTCCCGCGGAGGCTTTTTCGTGCGGACGCCGGTCGAGCAGCCGATCGGCGCGCGCCTCGAAATCTCTTTTCAGACCCCGGTGGACAATCCGGTTCGCTGGGTGGTCGGAGAGGCGATCGTGGTGCGGCTGGGTCGCGTTCCGGACAAGGGGCTCGGCTGCCGCTTCTTCCAGCTCTCGACGACGTCGAAGGTGAACCTGGAAGAGTGCCTGAGGCTGCTGGCGCCGGAGCTCGCCGTCACGTGACGCCGGCGCGGAGCGGAGACTTCTCGAGATCCACGAGCTCGATGCCGGCTTCGCGCGCCACCGCCAGCGACTTCTCGTCGCGGTAGAACTCGCCGTAATAGACGCGGGCGATCCCGGCGTTGGCGATCAACTTGAAGCACGGCCAGCACGGGCTCGCCGTCGTGTAGAGCTCCGCGCCCGCGATCGCGACGCCGTTGCGCGCCGCGTGGATGATGGCGTTCGCCTCGGCGTGAACGGTGGAAACGCAGTGGCCGTCCTCGATCACGCACCCGACCTCGTCGCAGTGCGGCAGGCCGCGGATCGAGCCGTTGTAACCGGTCGACAGGATCGTGCGGTCCCGCGCGATCACCGCGCCGACCTTCTTGCGGGGACACGTCGAGCGCGTCGACACCTGAAGCGCGATGTTCATGAAATACGTGTGCCAGTCGACGCGATCCACCATGCTGGCCGGATTATGCCGGAACCGGGTGTGTCAGAATCGTTGTCTCATGTCCACGCGTCGGCGCGTCGTGGTGACCGGTCTGGGCGCCGTCACGTCGATCGGGAGCTCGGTGTCCGAATTCTGGAAGAACCTGCTCGCCGGAGTGTGCGGGATCCGGCCGCTTTCGCTCTTCGATGCATCCACATACCGGACCCAGACCGCTGCCGAAGCGACCGAGATCCCGGACGGGTTTCTCTCCCCTGCCGAGAAGCGGCGGATGTCGCGGGCGGATCGCATGGGTCTCGCGGCGGCGGCGGAAGCGCTCTCCCAGGCCGGGCTCGAAGCTTCGCGCGAGGACCCCACCCGGGTCGGCGTCATCCTGGGCGGCGGCACGTCCGGGTTGATCGACTCCGAGCTCGTCTATGAAGCGTGGCTGCAGGGGCGCCGCGGGCGTCCGTCCCGCGTCTTGAACCACCTGCCCGACGCCATCACCGACCGCGTCGCGCAGAGGTTCGGTCTGGAAGGGTTGAAGTCCACCATAACGACCGCGTGCTCGTCCGCGGCGAACGCGATGGGATACGCCTATGACGCGATCGTCGGAGGGCTCGCCGACGTCATGGTCACGGGCGGCTCGGACGTCCTCGCGAGACTGACGTACGGGGGCTTCAACTCGCTGAGGTCCGTCGATCCCGATCCGTGCCGGCCTTTCGACCGCGAGCGCCGCGGCCTCTCGATCGGCGAAGCCGCGGGCATCCTGGTCTTCGAGGAGGAGGACCGCGCGAGGCGGCGAGGCGCTCCGATCCTGGGCGAGTTCCTCGGATACGGCGTGACGTCCGACGCGTTCCACATGACCGCTCCGGACCCCTCGGGGTCGGCCGGAGCGCGAACGATTCGCGCCGCCCTGGAGGCCGCCCGCCGGAACCTCTCGGACGTGGATTACGTCAACGCGCACGGCACGGCCACGCCGCAGAACGATTCCGCCGAGACGGCCGCGATCAAGATGGCGCTCGGATCCCGCGCCCGCGAGATTCCGGTCTCTTCCATCAAGTCGATGATCGGACACTGCCTCTGCGCGTCCGGCGCGATCGAGGCGATCGCGACCGTGATGACGGTTCGAGAGGGATGCGTGCCCCCGACGATTCACTACGAGCACCCCGACCCCGCCTGCGACCTCGACTACGTGCCCAACGACTCGCGGGACGTTCCTGTATCGCTCGCCCTGTCGAATTCGTTCGCGTTCGGCGGCAACAGCTCGGTGGTGGTCATCGCGCGGTACGGCTGAGTGGCCCTCGTCACCGGCGCCGGCGCGGTCTGCGCGCTGGGGCGGACTTCCCAGGAGTTCTATCGCCGCCTTCGGGCCGGCGAGACGACGATCCGGCCATTCACGACGGAGGAGCGCCGCGGTCTCCAGGCGACTCACGTGGCGCGATACGACTCGTTCACTCCGCAGCCGGAGATCCCGGCGATGAAGGCGCGTCGCTTCGACCGCGGCAGCCAGTTCGCGATTCTCGCGTGCTCGCAGGCGATCGCCGAGGCGGGCTACGACGTCGCCCGGGCGCCGGAGTCGGTCGGCATCGCTCTCGGGACCGGCTCCGCGGGAGCGGGAGCCTTGACCGAGTTCCTGAAAGTGCTGTTCACGGAGTCGCCGGAGGCCGCGCCGCCCTTTCAGTTTCCGAACACGGTCGCGAACGCTCCCGCGTCTCAGGTCTCGATCGAGCTGAAGCTGTTCGGCCCCAACGTCACGATCACGCAGAAGGACCCCTCCGGGTTGAACGCGCTCCTTTTTTCTTCGCTTGCGATCTCCTCGGGTCGCGCCTGCGCCATGCTGGCCGGGGCGGTCGATGAGTGGAATCCGGTCTACGCGATGGGGTTCGACCGCGTGGGAGCGCTCAAGGGAGAAAAGCGGCCGACCGGCATAGTCCAGGGGGAAGGGGGCTTCGCGGTGCTCCTCGAGGAGGAGAAAACCGCGCGGGCGCGAGGTGTCCGGCCGCTCGCGCGACTCGCGGGGATCGGGACGGCCGGGGTTCCGACCGAGCCGTATCGCTTCGCCCCCGATCCCGCCGCGATCCGCCGCGCGATCCTCGGGGCGCTCCAGGCCGCGCGCACCGATCCGTCCGGGATCCACCTCTGTTTCCCCTCGGCCAACGGCGTCGTCGAGATGGACCGGGCCGAAGAAAACGTGCTCTCCGAGATCTTCGGCGGAGCGGTTCCTCCCCGGATCCTGGTCAAGGCCGCGATCGGCGAGATGGCGGCGGCGGGGGGCGGCCAGATCGTCGCGGCGTGTCGCGCCCTCGCGGATCCGGACGGACCGTTTCGGCAGAGCGCGCAGCCGCGGAGGGTCCTGATCGACTCCTTCGGCGCCGGCGGCAACTTCTTCGCCGCGGTATTCGAGTCCGTGACGTGAGCCGCGTGCGGGACCGTCCCCCGCTCGTCGGGGCGACGCTCGAAATCCCCGTCCGGTTCGCGGAGTGCGATCCGTACGGCGTCGTGTGGCACGGCCACTACGTCCTCTACCTCGAAGAGGTCCGGGACCGTCTGACCGCGCGTT
>QHVV01000082.1:13880-26115 GCA_003222385.1 Acidobacteriota bacterium | reverse complement strand
CGCTCGCGCTCGGATACCGGGTCCCCGTCACGCGGCTCGAGATCCGATACCGGGCGCCGGCCCGGCCCGACGGCTTGATTCGCGCGACCGCGCGTCTGCGCCCGCCCGATGCCGCGCGCTTCATCGTCGACTACGAGCTTCGAGGAGAAAGCGGAGAGCTCCTGGCGAGCGCCGAGACCGAGCAGGTCGTGGTGAACGCGAACGACGAACTCCTGCTGACGCTGCCCGCGGCGTTGAAAAAGCTCGCCGCGGAGATCATCGCCTTTCAGGACTCGAGGCCCTCGCTATAATCCCGCGGATGTCGGACGTCCCCGTCTCGGCGCGCCGGCGCTCCGTCGGCTTTCTGCTGCGGTTCGTCGCTCTTCTTCTCGTCTTCTATCTGATCGTCGCGTCCCATCCGGTCAACGACGCCGTCATCGTTCCGTTCACCGCCGCCATCGCTACGGTTTCCGGGAAATTGCTGAACGCCCTTGGTGAGAAGGCGGAGGTGATCGGGACGGAGATCCGGTCGCCGTCGTCCTTCGGCGTCAACATCGAGAACGGATGCAACGGAGTGGAGACCGCGCTTCTCTTCGGATCGGCCGTCCTCGCCTTCCCCGCGACCTGGAAGCGGCGGCTGATCGGCCTCCTACTCGGCTTCGCGGCGATCCAGGTGCTGAACCTCGTCCGAGTGATCACACTCTTCTGGATCGGAATCCACCGCCCGGCGCTCTTCAACTCCTCGCACACCGTGATCTGGCAGTCGGTCGTGGTCCTTTTCGGTGTGCTGCTCTTCCTGCTGTGGGCCGCGCGCCAGAGGCCGTTCTCCGCCGAACGGTCCCCGACCGGCCGAGAGCGCTCCCGGAAAGGCTGACGCCGGCGTTGACCGGCGGCGCGGGAACCGGCCGCCCACGGCCGAAACCGTCGAACGGATGTTGAACGGACGCGCCGCGCTTCGAGGGCTGGCCGGCTTTCTGCTCGCCCTCGCGTTCTGGTTCGGGTTCTCCCGTCCTTACGAGCGCGCGATCGCCGCGACCGCTCAGGCGCTCACCAACCTTTTCGAGTCTCCGGACGTGACGCGGCTCGAGCCGAGCGACAAAGGAGAGATCCTCCTCGACCGCCGTGACTTCCCGCCCGGCTCGGCGCGTCCGGGCCTGCCGGGTCCCGACATCCACTTCAACTTCGTCCTGCTGGTCACGCTCTTCGCGCTGGAGCGAAGACCGCTCACAGGCGGGCACGTCGCGCGATTCCTGGCGGCGGCGGCCGCGCTCTTCCTGGTGCACGTCCTGGCGCTCGTTTTCCAGCTGCACTCGGTCTACGCGACGAGTCTCGGCGCATGGAGCCGGGCGAACTACGGTGCGGTCGCGCGTAACTTCTGGGCGGCCGGCTTTCACTTCTACCAGATCGCCGGACGCTTCGCCGCGCCGTTCGCCCTCTGGTGGTTCTTCGGCCGGCGCGAAGAAGAGGCCCAGCCGGAGAGGCCGCGCCGCCGGAAAAAGAAGAGGCGCGGTTAGGGTTCGAGCCGGGCTCAGTACCTCCGGGTCCGTTCGCGCCGCAGGTACCGATAGTCCGGAATCTCGTACTCCTTCAGCTTCGCGATCAACGAGCCGCGCGAAATGTTGAGCACGTGCGCGCCCCGGCTCTGGTTGCCTTCCACCCGTCGCATCGCGCGATCGATGATCTCCCGCTCGACCGTCTCGACGATCAGTTTCAAGTCGTCGGTCTGTTTCATGACGGCTTCGGCTCCGGTCGGCTCGCGAACCACGGGGACGCTCTCGACGCGGGGAGCGGTTTCTGCGACCTCGGAGACCTCGGCGGGGCGGCCGGCGAAGGTGATGCCGGCGAGCTGAACGACCTCCTCGAGGAAGAGAACCGCGCGGGTCGGAAGGCGAGGCGCCTCCTTCACGAGAAGCGCCAGAAGGATCGACCCGTTCCGCGGCGGTTCGACGATGAGAGTCAAGGTTCCGGCGACGCTCTCGATCCGTGCGAGAGACTCTCCGGACCGCGCTTCCTCCAGCACCCGGGGAGGCAGCGCCGGAGTCTCGCGGAAGGTCGAGGCAACCGGCCGGAATCCGTTGAGCGAAAACTCGCCGACGGCCCACTCGGTCGGAGGAAACTCGCGATCCAGGAAGTCGGTGAGCTGCGTCGCGAGGTCCTCCCGCGACGCGCTGTCGCGGCAGATCCGGTAGACCGCGAGGCGCAGATCCCGAAACTCGACCTCGGTGGAAGGCCCGGCGGCGGACGACGCCGGCGCGCCCGGGGCCACGATCGGGATCTCCGCGATCAGCCGCGAGACGGTCGGCTGCGCGTTCAGGACTGTAATCGTCGCCTCGCCGATCGTGATCCGGTCTCCGACTCCGATCGGGCCCCCTCCGAACTCCCGGCCGTTCACGCTGATGAGACTGGCGCCCTTGTAGAGGTCGAGCTGGTAGGCGCCCTCTCTCTCGCTGATCCGCACGTGACGCCCCGCGACTCCCCGGGCGCGCACGACGACTTCGTTGCCGGAAGAGGCGCCGATCGTGATCGCGGCTCCGTCGAGTCGATGGACTTCGCCGCCCCCAAGCTTCTTGCGGACTTCGAGGTTCAGCATTTCAAACCATCCTCTTTCGTCATCGTTCCGACACTTCCCACCGTCGCGGCGCAAGAGTTCACGAGGTTTCTCCGAATTTGCTCTTCGAGAGGAACTCCTGCGTTCAGTTGCTTCGAATCGTCCGAATTTGGGGAACCTGAAAGGATTATGTCACGGAGACGCGCAACGCAAATAGATCGGTCGAGAGCGCGCATGCGCCGTCGCTCTCCGACGATGGTCGGTACCCGGACTCCGAAACCGCGCTTCCCGAGCCACCGAGATCTGGTGGCCGGCGTCCCGATTACCCCAATATTTTGTGGAACTTAGGCTGCAGATTTGTTAAATTCCTTTGCAACTCCCATGCTTCGTCTCGAACGGGTCGAGATCGCCGGCTTCAAGTCCTTCTACGAGAAGGTCGATCTCGCTTTCCCCGGCCGGGTGACCGCGGTCGTGGGCCCCAACGGGTGCGGCAAATCCAACATCTGCGACGCCGTCGCGTGGGCTCTGGGAGAGCAGAGCGCCCGCGTCCTGCGCGGCGAGCGTATGGACGACGTCATCTTCAACGGCTCGGCCAAACGCCGGCCTCTCGGAATGGCCGAAGTGATCGTTACCCTGGTTTCCGAAAACGGCAACGGCGACCCGGAGCATGGACGCCTGCGCGTCGGAAGGCGGGTCTTCCGCGACGGCGAGGGCGAGTACTTCTTGAACGACAAGCAGGTCCGCTTCAAGGACGTCCAGGATCGGCTGCTCGGCACCGGCCTCTCCGTGCGGGCGTATTCGGTCATCGAGCAGGGCCGGATCGACCAGGTTCTTTCGACGAAGCCGCAGGACCGGAGGCGGTTGATCGAAGAGGCTGCCGGAATCACGAAGTACAAGGCGAAGCGGAAGCTCGCCGAAGTCAAGCTCGAGGAGACCCGGGCAAACCTGCTGAGGCTGTCCGACATCGTCACCGAGGTCGAAAGGAACTGCGCGTCACTCAAACGGCAGGCCTCGCGCGCCGCCCGGTATAAGGAGTTCACCGAGGCGCTCAGGGTTCGGCGCGCGGCGCTCGCGCGCGTCCGGGCGGATGTTCTGAGCGGGTCGCTCGCCTCCGCCGAACGACTCCGCGACGAGCGACGGGACGCCGAGGCCGCCTCGGCCGCCGCGCTCGGTCAGGCGGAGGCAGCGCTCGCCGCCGCCCGGCTCGTCTCCGGAGAAGCGGCGGCGAAGCGGGATGGCCTGCGCGAGAGCCTCGCTCTGCTCGAAGCCGCGATCGCGCGGGACGACGAGCGGCTGGAGGCCAACCGCCGGGCGACCACGGACCTCGCGGCGCGGCGCGGCGCGTCGGAGCGCGAAGGGCGCGATTTCTCGGCGGAGGAGTCGCGCGCCGGCCGAGAGCTCGCGGACCTGACCGGCCGACTCGAGCGCGCGGTCTCGGAGGCGAGGACGCGCTCGCTCGCGCGGGAAGAGACGGACCGCAAGGCGTCCGATGCCCTGGCCGCGCTCGAAAAGCTGGAAGAGGAGCTCGAGGCCGCGCGGACGGACGCGCTCCGCGCCGCCGGGGAGCGGGTCGCAGCACGCAACGCGCGCCACGAGGTCGACCTCGCGGTCGAGCGCTTGGCCGCCGGGGCGACGCGGCTCGAAGAGGGCCGGATCAAGCTCGCCCGGGAGCTCGAAGAACGCGGGCGAGACCTCGCGGCCGCCGAGCGCGAAGAGGCGTCGCTTCGCGAGACCGCTCGAGCCGGGGGCGAGACGGTGCGCCAGCTTGCCGCGGAAATCGCCGCCATCGTCCGCGGCCTTTCGGAGATGGAGACGGCGCGCGAAGACGCGCGCGCGTCGCTCGCGACGCTGGAAGAACGGGAGGCCGCGCTCGTCGAAGCCGCCCGCGCGCGCGACGGCGCCCTGGGCGCGATCCGGGAGGTCCTGACGGCCGCCGGGGTCGCGCACGACGCGACGCTCGCGGATCGTCTGCGCCCCGGGGAGGGCTGGGAGCGGCCGGTCGATCTGCTCCTGGGCGCCGACTCCGACGCCGTCTTCACGCGGGGAGATTGGAAAGCCGCGGCCGGCGCGGTGCGGGAGCTCGTCGGCGCCCGACTGGTCCGAGGGGACTGGCGGCGTGAGCTGCAGCCGGCGCCGGTGGCGGGCTCGCTCGGGGGCTGGGAAGTCGCGGTTCGCAACTTCGACCGCCTCTCTCCGGCCGAGAGGGCGGCGTTGCCGAAGGTCGCCTTCGTCGGATCGCTGGAGGAGGCGATCGTTCTCTCGGAAGGAAATCCCGGCGTGACATTCGTGACGCGGGGGGGCGACGTCGTCCGGGGGCCTCTCCTGCGCCTCGCGGGGTCGAAGGCGCGTGCCGTGGGGGCCCTCGCCGCCGGGAGCGAGCGCGCCGAGATCTCGGAGCGCGCCCGGGCGGCGCGCCGATCGATCGTGGGAATCGAAGAGTCGCGTGCCAATCTCGACTCCGCGCGCGAAAAAAAGGAGCGGGAGCTGGCCGACGCCCGTGCCTCCGAGTCCGTCGCGCAGTCCGCGGTTTCCGCCTTTTCGGCGCGGCTCGAAGAGAGGCGGGCGATCGCCACGAGGCTCTCGCGGGAGAACGAGGTCGCCGCCGAGGAGCGGGATGCGCTGACGCGGGAAGCGGAGATGCTGGCGGCCCGCCGGAAAGCGCTCGAGGAAGAGGAGCGGCGCTGGGAGCACACGGAGCTGGAGGCGCGGGACCGCGCCGGTTCGCTCGTGGGCTCGGTGGCCGAGGCGCGCTCCTCCGCGACCTCGGCGGCGGAAGAACTGGCGCACCGCCGCACCGAGGCGGAAGTCGCCGCAGAGCGGCGCAGGGCTCTCGAGGCCGCGACCGCCGCGCTGCAAGACTCGCAGCGGGTTTTCGAGCGTCGCGCGCGCGCCGCGAGCGAAGAGATCGAGCGCATCGCGGCACGGGCGGTCGAGCTCGCCGCCGAGGAAGCGGAGACGCGTGCGCGCCGGGAGACGAACGTCGTCGAGCGGGACGTTCGGGCGGCGGATCTCGAAGCGGCCTCGCGCTCGGCCGAAGAGGCGTTTCGTGCCGCGGATGCCGGTGAAGAGACCGCGAAGAACGGGCGCGCTCTTCTCGACACCGTTCGCGAGGCGCGGTTCGAAGCCGAGGTCGCCGCGACCCGGGTCGCTTCCGACCGGGAGCACCTCGTCGCGCAGACGATCGAGGAATTCGGCAGCGACCCGGGCGATCTCGAACCGCCCGCGGATCGGTCGGAGGAGGCGCTGGCGAAGCTCGAGACCGAAGCCGTCGAGCTCGCGGCCTCAGTCGAGCGCCTGGGGCCGGTCAACCTCCTCGCGTGGGAGGAGCACCGGTCGGAATCGGAGAGGCTGACGTTCCTGACGACGCAGCGCGACGACCTCGTCCGCTCGGTCGCCGAGCTCCAGGACTCGATCCGGAAGATCAACGCCACGTCGGCGGAGCGGTTCTCGGAGGCCTTCGCGGCGATCAATGCGAACTTCACCGAGACGTTCACGCGGCTCTTCCGCGGGGGGACCGCCGCGATGAGGCTCCTGGACGAGAATGATCCGCTCGAGTCGGGGGTCGAGATCGTCGCGCAGCCCCCGGGGAAGCGGAACCAGTCGATCCTGCTCCTCTCCGGAGGAGAGAAGGCGCTGACCGCGATCGCTCTTCTGATGGCGATCTTCCAATATCGCCCCTCCCCCTTCTGCATCCTCGACGAGGTGGACGCGCCGCTCGACGAAGCGAACATCGACCGGTTCACGAACCTTCTCCGGGAGATGACCGAAGAGACGCAGTTCATCGCGATCACGCACAACAAGCGGACGATGGAAACGGCCGACGCGATGTACGGCGTCACGATGGAAGAGCCGGGCTGCTCGAAAGTCGTCTCGGTCCGGTTCGACTGAGCCAGGAGCGCCGATCCCTTTCTCGTTGACGAGGGCGACGTCTTTCCTTAGACTCGCGGCTCTTTTCTGGCGTTTCGGGCCGACGTAGCTCAGTCGGTAGAGCAGCGGTTTCGTAAACCGCAGGTCGTCGGTTCAAGTCCGACCGTCGGCTCCATGTCAAGCCCGTCCGGGCTTCCCCGACCCACTCTTTTCATGGACCTCTTCGCGTCTTTTGGACATAATCCGCCCCGCTGATGAACCTCAAGACAACGGAGGATGGTCGGGTCACGATCCTGACTCTCGACGGCGATCTCGTGATCGGGGAGCCCGAATCCACCTTCAAGCGGACGGTCACGCGATTGCTCGAAGACGGAAAAGTGAATCTCCTCGTCGACTTGAAAGGCGTCGGTTTTCTGGACAGCTCCGGGCTCGGCGCTCTCGTCCGCGCGTTGACGAGCGCCCAGAAAGAGGGGGGTCAGACGAAGCTCCTGCACGCGGGCCCCCAGATCCGGAAGCTGCTCGAGATGACGAAGCTCGACTCCGTATTCGAGCTTCACGAGGACCAGGAAACCGCGGTTTCGAGCTTCTAGCTCCGAGAGCCCGATGCCGGACGCTCCCGACGATCGCGGCAGGCTCGAAGCCAGCGCGGAGGCCTCGGCGCTGGCCGAGCTGGCACTTTGCGAAAACCTCTCGCAGACCTCCGGCTGGGCCGCGAAGTGGAGCGCGGAGCTCACCCGAGCCGATGCGGCCCTTCTCTGGGCCCCCGATACCGTCAACCCGCTTTTCCTGTGCATCGGAGCGTACGGCGGAGGCACGGAAAAGCTGCTTCGCCGCTCGGCGCCTCGGGACGAAGGTTTCCTTCACGACCTTCTGCGGGACAAGCAGCCCCGGACCCTCGATCGCATCGATTTCGCGGGCTCGAACGATCCGCTGCTGAAAAACCTCCCGGCCGACATGGATACCGGCCTCGCGTTTCCGCTGGCAGCCGAAGGATTCCCGGTCGGCGTGCTCTTCCTCCTCTTCCGGAAGAGGCCGGACACGGTCGAGGCGCTCACCCGCGTCAAAGGGTTCGTCCAGCATGCGTCGCCGGCGCTCGCGCGCGCGCTGCGCGCGGAGCGGAAAACGGTCGGAATGCTCCGCGCGATCGAGCGGCTGACCAACCTGTACGACCTGTCGAAGTCGTTCGGCTCGACGATCGACGAAGGCGAGCTGACCCGATTGGTCGCCTGGAAAGCGGTCGACATGGGGACGGCCGAGGTCTGTTCGCTGTGGCTCTTCGACTCGCGGGAGTCCGAGGTGGTCCTCGCCGCGACCGCCGTGAACGAGAACTACGAAGTCGAGAATGCTCCGGACGCCGTGGGCGCGAGCCTCGTCGGCGACCTTCTCGCGGATCAGAAGATCGTGCGCCGCAACCGCATCCCGGAAACGGATCCGCTTTCCACCGAAAGCGCAAACTACCCGGTCCGGTCGGTCCTCGCCTTGCCGCTCCTCGAGGACAACGTCCCGGTGGGCGCTCTCGTGATGGCGAACAAGCGGGGCCGGCACCCGGAATTCACTCCCGAAGACGAAGAGCTGCTGCAGGACCTGGGCCGCCAGGCTGTCCGGTCTCTTCGAAACGCGCGCGAGCACGAAGCCGAGAAGAAGGTCGAGGAGCTGGACGCTCTTCTGACCGTCAGCCGCGAAATCACCGCCACGCTCGACCTCGACAAGGTGATGACGACGATCGTCAACGGCACCGCCCCGCTGATCGCCTACGACCGCTGCGCGATCGCGATCATGCAGCGCGGAAAGGTGCGGATCGGAGCCGTCTCCGGAAAGGCGAAGCTCGACCGGAAGGACCCCCGCATCCAGAAGCTCGAAAACCTCCTGCAATGGATCTATTTCAGCGGATCCGATGTGGCGGTCACGCAGGAAGACGACGGGCGCATCGTGTCCGAGCGGCCCGAGACCGAGGAGAAGTTCCGGGCGTATTTTCAAGAGAGCGGCTTCCGCTCGTTCTACGGCCTCCTTCTGAAAGACGAAGAGGGGAAGCTCGGCGTCCTCTCGTTCGAAAGGAAGTCGCCTCTCTTCGTCATCGCCGGAACCCGCGACCTGCTGGGGATCCTGATCAATCAGGCAACCGTCGCGGTGCGTAACGCGCAGCTGTACCAGGACGTGCCGCTCGCCGGCTTCTGGAAGCCCCTCCTTGAAAGGCGTCAACGCCTCCTCGAGATCCCGAAACGCCGCCGGCTGGCCTGGGGAATCGGAGCGCTCGGACTTCTTCTTTTCCTTCTGGTCGTGCCCTGGCGGACGAGAGTCGCGGGGCCGGCAAGGGTCCTGCCGGGTCGACGGGCCGCGGTGACGGCGGCGGTGGACGGCGTCGTTTCGGGAGTGCTGAAGCGCGAGGGCGATCCGGTCCGGGCGGGCGACGTCATCGCCACGCTCTCCGACGAGATCTACGTCGCGGCCCTCCAGGAGGCCCGCACCGGCCTCGCCATCGCGGAGAGCGAAGTCGCGCGCTACCGGGAGGCAGGCAACGCGGGCGCGATGTTCGAGGCGCAGTCCAAGCGCGACGAGCTCGCCGCGAAGATCGCCCTCGAGGCCGACCGCTTCGGGCGGACGCGCATCCGGGCGCCGGTCGACGGCGTCATCGTGACCCCGCGCATCGAAGAGAGAGTCGGGCAGTTCTTCGCGAAGGGAACCGAGCTGTGCGTCGTGGCGGACGTGCGGAACGTGACCGCGGAGGTCGCCGTGGACGAGCGCGACGCCGCGCTGGTGCACTCCGGCGAGCCGGTCGCCGTGAAGCTGAATCCGTATCCGACGAAGCTCTTTCACGGAACGGTCTCACGCGTGTCGTCTTACGTCCGCGAGGAAGGAAAGGAACGCTTCGTGATCGCCGAGGTCCGCGTCGACAACCCGAGCGGAGAGCTCAAGACCGGCATGCTCGGGAAGGCGAAAATCTCGGACGGCAAGCGCCCGATCCTCTTCGCGGCTCTTCGCAAGCCGGCGCGCTGGCTCTGGAACGGTCTCTGGCCCGTCCTTCCCTGAGAGGCGACGCCGGGTGAGCGCATCCCGTCCCCGGACACTCGTCGCGGCGGCGAGCCGCGAGGAAGCGGCCCGCGCGCTGGCCGAGAGGCACGGCCCTCCCGACGAGCGGCCCGCTCTGCGCAAGGACCTCCGGGTACGCCGTCAGGTCCAGATGGGTGACGTCAACTTCATCGTCAAGAACCCGGAGACGATGAAGTACTTCATGTTCCGGGAGGCAGAGTGGCAGCTCATCCAGCTGTTCGACGGCAGCCGGACCCGGCAGCAGATTCTGGACGACTACAACCGGCGCATCCGGAATCCGGTCTCGATCAACCTCGTCCTTTCCTACGAGGAGTCGTTGCGAAGGATGGAGCTGCTCGAGCAATCCGTCGTCGAGCGAAGCCTCGCTCTGCTCGACATGTCCTCTGACTTCAAGAGGCGGAAGGCGGAACAGAAGTCCGAAGGTTTCAACATCTTTTTCATCATGTTCCACCTGATCGATCCGGACCGCTTCCTGACGAAGACCGTCCGGTACGTCCGGTGGATCTGGACGCCCCCCGTGGTCGCCGTCGTGCTCGCCGCCTCCCTGTGGACGGTGAGTGTGTTCGTCCAGAACGGCCAGCAGATCTGGGCCGAGACGCTTCAGCTCTACAAGTTCGTGGGCAAGCCCCTCGTCGACATCCTGCAATTCTTCTCGATCCTCTGCATCATCGGCGCGATCCACGAATTCGCGCACGGCTACGTCGTGAAGATCTACGGCGGCGAGGTTCACGACATCGGTATGGCGCTCTTCTACTTCACCCCCGTTTTCTACTGCGAGACCTCCGACTCGTTCATGTTCCCGAACAAGTGGCACAAGCTCTGGGTCACGGTCGCCGGAATCTACGTCGAGGCCGCGATCTGCTCGGCCGCGACGATCCTCTGGGTGGCGTCGTATCCCGACACGCTCCTCCACGCCCTCGCCTACAAGACGATGCTCCTGACCGGCTTCGCCACCGTCTTCTTCAACATCAATCCGCTCATCAAGGTGGACGGTTACAACGCCCTGGCGAGCTTCCTCGAGATGCCGGGCATGAGGGAAGGCTCGTTTCGACTGATCGCTCAGTCGTTCCAGAAATACGTCCTGAGGCTTCCGATCGAGATCCCCCCGATGGCGCCGCGGAAGAAGCTCGTCTACTGGATCTACGGCACGCTGTCGGTCATCTACACCGCGATGATCATGAGATTGATCGCCGGGTGGGTCGCGAACTTCTACAACAAGTTCTTTCCGGATTTTGCGGTCGTTCTGATCCTTCTGACGCTCTATTACATCTTCCGCAAGCGCGTCCGCCAGCTCACGCGAATCGGGACTCTCCTTTACCTGGATAAGAAGGAGCTCATCATGTCTCCGAGAAGCCGCACGTTCCTCCTCGCGACGGCGATCGCGATCGGCGCGATTCTCCTGCTCCCCTGGTCGCACCGGACTCTTCGTGCCGACGCGATCCTGCGGCCGGCGGCGAAGGTGGTTCTCGCCGCTCCGGAGGACGCGGTCATCGAGCAGGTTCTCATCCACGAAGGAGATTCGATCCGAACCGGGCAGCCGGTTGCGCGGCTGTCGAGCGCCTCCGCCGAAGAAGAGGAACAACGGCTGTCGGTGGAGAGGGAGCGCTTCGCGAAGCAATTGAACGTCGCGAGGGATGCGTCGGATGCGGCCTCGACCTACCAGGCCAGTCAGCGAGCGGCGTCGGCGGAGGTGGGATGGCGGAGCAGCGAGGCGCGGAGCGGATCCCTTGTTCTCAAGAGCCCCATCGACGGGCGCGTCCTGACCCACCGGCCCGAAGACCTGTCCGGACGTTTCGTAGTGAAGGGAACCGGGGTGCTGGAGGTGGGCGACACCCGCCGAATGGCGGCTGACGTCGAGGTGTCGGAGCGGCTTCTCTCCTTCCTTCAGGTGGGGGCGCCGGTCACCGCTCTCGTCCGCTCGAGCCCCACGGCAACGCAGAGGGGTTCGGTCGAGAGAATTTCCGCCGCCACCGCCGGGGCTCCCGGGACCGCCCGGGAGGGCAACGACCCGCAAGGACCGTCTGCCGTTCCCGATCGATTCGTGGCGGTCGCGGTCTTCGACAACCCGAACGGGACGCTCCTGCCGGGCGCAGCCGCGAGGGTCAAGATCCGGGCCAATCGGGAGGCGTACGCGCTCCGAGCCGGGCGGGTTTTCTGGCGCTGGCTCCGAACCGTCATCTGGTAATGCCATAAGAAAACGCCCCGGGGAGACCGGGGCGTTTCGGGGCAAGCCAGTGGTCTTTAGGTCGAGCGCAGACCCTCTTCGCGCAGGCCCTCCTCGCGGAGACCCTCTTCGCGAAGACCCTCTTCCCGGAGTCCCTCTTCGCGCAGACCCTCTTCGCGCAGACCCTCCTCGCGAAGGCCCTCCTCGCGAAGTCCTTCCTCGCGCAGTCCCTCTTCGCGCAGACCCTCTTCCCGGAGGCCCTCTTCGCGGAGACCCTCTTCGCGCAAGCCTTCCTCACGCAAGCCGTGCTCGCTCAAGCGCGAGGACTTCTGGCCCGGAGAGACCGCGACGTTCTTCCCGAGGCTCGAGACCCGGATCTCGGACATCGTCTTTCCGATGGCCGACTTGATCTTGGCCTTCTGAGCCGCCGTCAACTGAACTCTTACTTCTTTCGCCATTCTCGTGATTCTCCTTTCTCGGCTGCGGCCCTGCTTCGCAAAAGAGAGACCAGGGGGCTTCCCGCAAGACTCTTCGACTGAACTATTGTAACGAGAGACCTTACGAAGATAGGTGGACCCCCGCGGACGCTCCTGCGCAAGATGAATTTGTCACCGCGCGGTGAATTTTTC
>QHVV01000082.1:0-13849 GCA_003222385.1 Acidobacteriota bacterium | reverse complement strand
CTACACATCCTCGCCGCGCAGACCCTCTTCCCGGAGCCCCTCTTCCCGGAGCCCCTCTTCGCGAAGACCCTCTTCACGGAGACCCTCTTCGCGAAGACCCTCTTCACGGAGACCCTCTTCGCGAAGGCCCTCTTCGCGCAAGCCCTCTTCCCGGAGGCCTTCCTCGCGCAGACCCTCCTCGCGCAGACCCTGCTCCCCGATTCGCATCCCCTGCTCGGAGACGTCCGCGCGGAGACCCTCTTCCCGAAGCCCTTCCTCGCGAAGCCCCTCCTCGCGCAGACCCTGCTCCCCAATCCGCATGCCCTGCTCGCCGATGCCGGCGCGGAGGGAATCCGCGCGCAAACCCTGCTCCTGCATCGCGCGCGTTCCCTGCTCGCCGATCGAGCGCATCGCGTCGGCGCGCAAACCCTGCTCGCTCAACCGCGTGGATTTCTCGCTGGCCGAAACGGCGACGTTCGCTCCAACGCTCGTCACCTTCAACTCTTCCATCGTCTTTCCGGTCGCCGCCTTGATCTTGGCCTTCTGGGCCTCCGTCAATTCGATCTTCACTTCCTTCGCCATTGCTTGCTCTCCTCCTTTCCTCTGGCCGCTACATGCGCAAAATGGAGACCACGTGGCACACGCCGGGGCTCATCGAGAAAAGCTCTTTCGATCGAGTCGGTTGCGAGGGAGAGCGCCCAGGCCGCCGTTGTGGTCACCAGGTGAATTTCTCAGCCTCGGATGAATTTTCCAGCCCGTCGGATCACAGGCCGTACTTGCGGCACAGGTACTTGATCTGGTTGCCGTCCAAGCCCAGGCGCCTCGCCGCCCTCGCCTTCACGCCCCCCTCGCCGGCGATCGCGTCGGACAGGAGCCGCTTCTCGAACTCCGCGACGGCTTCCGCGAACCGCAGCTTCGGGCCAGTTTCCTTCGAAGAAACCGAAGAAACCTCCCGCATGGCGCGGGGCAGGTCCTCTTCGGAAACCTCTTCCCCTTCCGAGAAGAGCACCAGCATCTCGATCGTGTGCTCGAGCTCGCGGACGTTGCCTTTCCAGGCATGGCTGCGGAACCGCTCGATCACGGCGGGAGAGAGCCTTCGCGCCGGCCGCCGGTGCCGCGCCGCGGACGTCTCGAGAAAGTGTTCCGAGAGCAATACGACGTCGTCTCCCCGTTCCCGCAACGGCGGAATCCGGATCGGAATCGTGTTGATCCGATAGAAGAGGTCCTCCCGGAACGTCCCCTGGCGGACCCGCTCCTCCAGATCCTCGTTGGTCGCGGAAATCAGGCGAAAGTCGACCGGAATCGGCCGCCGTCCTCCGACCCGTTCGATCTCGCGACTCTCGAGCGCCCGCAGAAGCTTCGCCTGAACGCCCGGGGACAGCGTCCCGACCTCGTCCAAGAAAAGCGTCCCTCCGTGCGCGAGCTCGAACCGGCCCGGACGCGACGCGATGGCGCCGGTGAAAGCGCCTCGCTCGTGACCGAAGAGCTCGGCCTCCGCGAGCGACTCGGGGAGGGCGGAGACGTTGACCGCGACGAAAGGACGGTCTCGACGGGAGCTGCCCGCGTGGATCGAGTGGGCGACGAGCTCCTTGCCGGTTCCGCTTTCTCCCTGGATCAGCACCGTCACGTCGCTCGGGGCGACCTTTTCGATTTCCCGGAAGAGACGGCGCATGACGGCGCTCTTGCCCAGGAGCCTGCCGAACGTGGCGTCCGCGCGGGCCCGCTCGCGGAGCTCGCGATTTTCATCGATCAGCCGGCGCCGCTCGAGCGCCCGCGCGAGAATCACACGCAGCTCCGCGGGATCGACCGGCTTCTGAAAGAAGTCGAAAGCGCCGAGAGACATGGCCTGGAGGGCGTCCCGCCGTTCTCCCTCCCCGGACATCATGACGACCGTGGCGTCAGGCTCGCGCCGGCGGACTTCCTTCAGGAGGTTCAGACCTTCCTCGACTTCCCCGGAAGGGGGGAGCCGCATGTCGAAGAGGTAGACGTCGGGCGCCGACTCACAGAGGTTGCGCCCCTCGCGGGCATCGCTCGCGGCCAGCACTTCGAACTTTTCCTTGAGCGCCCAGGTCAGCTGCTCGAGCAGGATCGGATCGTCCTCGACGATCAGGATCCGGCGTGCGGGGCTCACGCCGCACCGCCCGTCGGAGAGGAAACGGGAGTCTCGGCCGCGGCGGAGGACGATCGCGCCGAGCCGGGCAGCTTCAACCGGACCACCGTTCCGCCGCCCGCCTGCGACTGCACCCGGATCGTGCCCCGGTGAAGGCGGACGATCTCGCTCGCGGTGGCCATCCCGAGCCCGACGCCGTCCGGCTTGGTCGTCTGAAACGGTTGAAACAGCCGGTCCCGGAGAAACTCCGCCGACATTCCGGCACCGTTGTCGATGATCTCCACGATCGCGCGGGGCCGCCGCTTTCCCTCGTCTCGGAAGCTGCGGACGACGACCCGGCCGTCGGGCGCTGCCGCCTCCCGTGCGTTTTCGATCAGGCTCGCCAGCGCATCTCCCAGGTAATACGGATCGCCCCAGACCTCGGGGACTTCTCCCAGGGCGAGCGAGACCGGCGCGAGATGTTGCGCCTCTCCTTCCCGGCTGTCGCCGCGCCGCGTCGCGCTCTCCGCGGCCTCGCGGAGAACCGAGTTCAAATCCAGAGCGACCTTGATCAGCACCGCGTCGGGGTGCGCCGAGTAACGGCCCACGATCCCATCCAACCGCTGGATCGTCGAGGAAAGGAGCTCCCGGACGGAGCGCTTGAACTCCGGGTCTTCGTAGTGCTCCTCGAGGTTGGACAGCAGCAGCTGGAGCCGGAAACCCACGTTTTTGATGTCGTGGACGAGGACGCGATCGAGCGTGCTGCGAAGACTGCGGGAGGGGCGCGGGACCTTCTCCTCGTTCATGTCTTCAGGATCCGCGGGCGCTGTTGAAAAAAACCTTCACCGACATCCCCGGCCGCAGGATGGACTGCGCGGGATCGCGTCGGATCTGCACGATGACCTGGAACGTGCCGCTCGCCGCGTCCACGGTCGGGCTGATGTACTGCACGACCCCGGTCGTTCGGGCTTTTGGAAACTTCTCCGGAACCACGTCGACCCGGTCTCCCTTGTGGATGCTCAGGAGCCGCTGCTCGGGGAGATAGATCCTGGCGAGAAGCGGCTCGAACGCCGTGATCTTGAAAAGCGGTACGTTTGAAACGTCGATCACCTTCTGGCCCACCCGGGCGAACTTCTCGGTGACCATCCCGGAAAACGGGGCGCGGATGTACGCGTAGTCGCGGATCGCCTTCGCTTTCTCGTAAGCCGCGAGGGCGACCGCGTACGTCGCGCTCTTCTCGTCGAGGTCGGCCTTGGAAAGGATCTTGCCCGCCGACAGAGCCTTCGCGCGCTCCAGCTCCGCTTTCCGGAGCTGCATTCCTTCCCGGGCTTCGCGGACGCTCTGCTCGAATTCCTGGAGCTCGAGGACCGCCAGCGGCTGACCCTTCTTCACGACGGAGCCCCGATCGACGTTGATCTTCTCGATCACTCCCGTGATCCGGGAGCTGACGGTGACCTCCTGATCGACCATCAGGTGCGACGGATAGACGTCCGCCACCGCCTGCTCCGCTCCCGCGGCGGAGCCGTTCCGAAGCAGGCCGACGACGAGGCCGCAAGCGAGAATCCGGATCATTCTGGCGGTCGAATCGGGGCCGATGGTATCGTCAAAAAGCCACCATGTCGATCGCTCTCGCCGACGAGAAACCCGACATTCAGCAGAAGGGCTCGAGAGCGAATTTCAGCTGGCGCGTCGTCGAACCCTGGGACGAGCGCCGGCTCGCTGCGTTCCTGATGGTCAAGCACCGCCGCAACGAGAACGACTGGACCCGACGGCCGTCTCCGTTCTTCGCGACACTCGGCCGGTCGCATGTCGAGTGCTCCGTCCTCCTTTCGAACCCCGATTCGCTCGCCGAGATCGAGAGGCTCCTGACGGGTGAGCTCCGCGGAATTCTCGCGGGCGCCGACCGGGTCCACGCCGTGATCCTCGACACGTGGAAGTCGCGGGGCGTATCCCCGTCCTAGACGATCGTCGCATTCCTCACTGACGCCCCCGGAGGGCAAAACGGCTTTGCATATAATCCGCGCCACGGACGCGCGGAACTCGTCTCTGGTCACGGGAGCGGCCGTTCCAAGCCGTTGCTTCGGCGCGACTTAATCCGACGGCGGCGGAGGAGGTAAGGAATGCTCTCGGTCCCCTCTCTGCGGCTGAACTTTTACGAGGCCCTGCTATCGGGAGTGGACCTCCAGAGCCTCGTCGGCTTCGAAGTGCTCTCGTTCGGACCGGCCGCCCAGACGACCCGCGGTCACGCGCGTCAGACGACCAGCGGACGGGTCAACTGGGAGCTCCTGGAGAAGCGGATCGCCGCGTCCGAGCACGCCTACCAGCGGCCGATCATCCGCAAGAAGATCGACGAGCTCGTCGCGTACTACCTCCAGTGCGCCGACTCCGGCACTCTTCCGGCGATTCCGGGAAGCGTGCTCCTCGTGTCCGACCGGCGGCTGGAGTTCTCTCCCTCGGGCGGCCGGGGAGATTCCGGATCTCTGAAGCTCCCGGAGGAGTCGGGAATCCTGCGCGCTTTAGACGGCCAGCATCGACTGCTCGCCCTCCACCAGCTCGCGGAGAAGCACAACCTGAAGGATTTCCAGGTCCCCGCGGTCGTCTTCGACAACCTGACGGCCGATCAGGTCGTCGAGCTCTTCGTCACCATCAATAGCAAGCACACGAAGCTGAACCCTTCCCATCTCATCTCGCTCTCCGGACGCCGGCTTTACCGCGACGAGAACCTGGCCGCCGCGCACGACGTCATCCGGACGCTGAACGAGGACGATGGCTCGCCGCTCCGCGGACAGATCAAGGTCCTCGGCATCGGGCGCGGTAGCGTCACCCAGGCGTCTCTCGCCGATGAGCTCCGCGACGTGTTCGCCGCGATGGACGCGGCCGGTGGAAGGCTCTCGCGGGAGTTCCGGGAGAACTCCCGCCGGTTCTTCCTGAACTACTTCAAGGCGGCGGCTCGGGCCTTCCCCACCGCGTTCCACGGCCGCAAGTACTCGATCAAGAGCTCCCCTTCGCTGCGCGCGTTCATCCGGATCTCGTCTTACGTCATCTCGATGATCCGCAAGCGCGGGGGCGACGTCTGGTCGGCCGGGGAGCTCGACGCCGCGCTGCGGCCGTGGGCCGACTCGATCGGCGACAAGCGGTTCGAGACCGAAGGCCTGTGGCGCGAAAAGATGACGGCCGGCAAGCGATCGGCGGTCGAGATCCTGTCGCGCGAGCTGCGCCAGGGTCTGAACGCGTGACGGCGTGCGCCGACTAAACTTCCCCTCCGCGGGGTCGTAGAAAGGCAACATGGGCGCGATCGGCGGCTGTGTCCTCTTTCTCATCCTGATCGCCGTTTTCGCGGCGATCTGGGCGATCTGGCGCTACAACAACCTCGTCTCGCTCAAGTACCAGGTCGGCAACGCCTGGAAGCAGATCGACGTCCAGCTGAAGCGCCGGCACGATCTGATCCCCAATCTGATCGCGTCGGTCCGGGGCGAGATGCAGTTCGAGCAGGACACTCTCGAGAAGGTCATCGCGGCCCGGTCGCCGCGCGGGCCGTCGCCGAGACCGCGGAAAAGGAGAACGTCCTGACCCAGACGTTGTCGCGCCTCTTCGCGCTGGCGGAGAACTATCCGAACCTGAAAGCGAACGAGAGCGTTCGAGCGTTGATGGAGGAGCTCACCTCGACGGAGAACAAGATCGGCTTCGCCCGGCAGTACTACAACGATGTCGCGACCCGGTTCAACACGGCGCAGAACGTCTTTCCGGACAACCTGATCGCGCAGGCGTTCAAGTTCCAGCCGGTCGAGCTCTACGAGATCACGGAGCCCGCTGAGAGAGAAGTTCCGAAGGTCGACTTGAACGTCCGCCCGCAATAGGGCGGGAACCTCCTCGGCGGAGACCGTTACATGGCCGCCGCGAACCTCTTCGAGCAGCAGAAGAAGAACCTTCGTCGAACGACCGGGATCCTGGTCGGCTTCGTCGGCTTCCTCACGTTTCTCGGAATCGGCGCAGACTTCTTCCTGTACGGCTCCGGCGCCGGTCCCGGTTTT
Source organism: Acidobacteriota bacterium (assembly GCA_003222385.1). Lineage (GTDB taxonomy): Bacteria > Acidobacteriota > Thermoanaerobaculia > UBA5066 > Gp7-AA6 > Gp7-AA6. Next base: position 7,750 of record QHVV01000082.1, on the reverse strand, counting down.
CCGATCGCGACGGTCGGAGCGCTTTTCTTCGGGGCCGCTTCTTCTCTCTGGGCTCTGAAGGCGGGAGACCGCGCGGTACTCGAGTCGGCGAATGCGGTCGTAGTCGACCGCGCCGACCCGCGCCAGCACGTACTCGACAACGTCGTGGAAGAGATGGCGATCGCGAGCGGTCTTCCCAAGCCGGCGGTCTACGTGATCCCGGACTCCGACCCCAACGCCTTCGCCACCGGCAGCGGGCCCGAGAAGTCCTCGATCGCCGTCACGGCCGGACTGCTCGACGCCTTGAACCGCGAAGAGCTCCAGGCCGTCGTGTCGCACGAGATGGCGCACGTCCGGAACTACGACGTGCGCCTGATGACGGTGGTGGCCGCGCTCGTCGGATCCGTGCTCCTCATCTCGGACTGGGGAAGGCGCGGGATCGGCTGGGGCGGCCGCCGGCGGTCGAGCCGTGCCGGCGGAGGCGGTATCTTTCTCCTCGTTTTCCTGGTTCTGTGGGTCGTTTCGCTCGTTCTCGCGCCGCTGATCGCGCGGCTCGTCGCCATGGCCGTCTCCCGCGAGCGGGAGTACCTCGCGGACGCGTCGGGATCGGAGTTGACCCGCAATCCGCTGGCGCTCGCGTCCGCGCTCGAGAAGATCGACGCGGCCGTCGCCCCGACGCCTTCGATCAAGCAGGGCGTCGCGCACCTGTGCATCGAAGACCCTCGAGGCCGGGTCGTCAACGAGCACGAGGGCGGCTGGGCCGGGCTCTTCGCGACCCACCCGCCGATCGCGAAGCGGATCGCGCTGCTGCGCGAGATGGCTTACCGGGGGTAGGCCCGCGCGACCGCTTGCTCTGCGGTCGAGATGAAATGGACAGACCGCGCGAGCTCTTCCGCTCCAAGCCCCGCCGCTTCCGAGACTGCGAGCGCGACCACGCGCCTCCAGAAGGTCCCCGCGAACACGAGCGGGCGCGGATCGATCCGACGCTTCGAGATGGACTCGGCCATCCACGCGACTTCGAGCATCGTGCCGAGGCCGCGCGGAAGGAAGATCGCCGCGGACGACTCGTCGGTCAGCCGCTGCAGGCGGTCGCCGAGGTCCTCCACACGAACGGTCTCGGAGACGAAGCGGTTCGGCTCGCCGTCCCCGAGCAGAACGCCGAGACTCGTTCCTCCCGCTTCCGACGCCCCACGGCAGGCTGCTTCCATGACTCCACCGGAGCCTCCGCAGACGACCCGCCCGCCGCGCCGGGCGATCTCGCGGCCGACCGCTACGGCGAGTTCGTAATCGGGGCTGTCCGGGAGAGTACGACTCGAGCCGAGGACGGCGATCGAAAACCTCAATCCAGGTCGATGTCCCGGATCGGCTTGGAGGTGTCGGTCTTGGCCTTTTCGAAGAGCTCTTCGAATTTGCGGTTCAGGACGTCCTTCTTCGACTTCTCGGCCTCGACCGACGCGGCGAACTTCTTCTCACGCTCGACGTCGTGCGTCTTCAGTCCCTCGATCGCGTCGTCGACCGATTCGAACTTGCGGACGACTTTCGGAGCCTCGTGGGCAATGATCGCTTTCAGCGTCGGGTCGACCTTCAGCTTCGCGCCGCAGCAGGGACAGACGAGCTCGAAGTCCATGAGAAAAGTCTACGCTCACCACCCCTTGCGGCGGCGCCGGTCGCGTCGCTCGCGCCGGTCCGGGCGCCCGGCGGAGGCGGCCGGCGCGAAAAACCGCTCCATCCGCCGGATCTCGAGCTCCTCCGGGCTGGGCGGCGGAGTGACGTCCTCGTAGAGGCTCCGGGCCTGCTCTTTCGGAATCGAGCGCTCGGCGAGCCCGCGGACGACGAGCGACCGCCGCCGCGCGCTCCCGGTCGTGATCTCGATCCGGTCGCCCGGCCGGAGTTCCCGGTGCGGTTTCGCACGGGCGCCGTTCACGTCGATCTTGCCCCCCTCGCAGGCCCCCTTGGCCCGGGAACGGGTGGGAAAGACGCACGCGACGTGGAGCCAGACGTCGAGGCGGACGGACGAGGGCGAAGCGGGACGTCCGGACGGGTCCGCCCCGTCCGGATCAGGAGGCGCGCTCTTCGTCTTCGGCGTCGTTTCCGCTCCGTTCCCGGCCGGCGGGTCTGCGCGATTCCCGTCGGGACTCGACCCACCGGCGGAAAGCGGGCTCCGGGCCGGTCGGGTCTGGCGCCGGGCGGCCGATGAAGTACCCCTGCGCTGCCACGACGCCCGAGGCGGCGCAGACCTCCAGGTCCTCGGCGCTCTCGACGCCTTCGGCGATCAGGCCGAAGGAGAAGTGGCGGGCGAGGCGCCCGAGAGACTTCAGGATCGAGCGGCGGCGGGGGTCGGTCGCGACTCCCCTCGTGATCTCCCAGTCCACCTTGACCCAGTCCGGGCGGAACGCCTCGCAGCACTGGATTGCCCGATAGGGAGACGTCAGATCGTCGAGCGCGATTCCGACGCCCCTCTCGCGCGCTCCGCGGACCGCGCGGGCGAGCACGTCGAGAGACTCGATGCGCTCGACCTCGACGAGATCGAGAACGACGCGCGACGCGTTGAAAGAAGACTCTTCGATCGCGCGCCACAGACTCTCCAGACCGTCGGGGTCGACGACCAGGAGCCTCGGGTTGACGTTGATGAACAGCCGGCTCTTCGGCGGCAGGCGGCCGGCCGACTCGACGACGCACAGCCACGAGAGCTTCTCGAAAGGCCGCTCGACGCGCAGCGCCCGCGCGGCGGGAAACATTTCGGCCGAGGGATGGCTCGCCGAGTCCGCTCCCGCCCGCAGGAGTCCTTCGAATCCGATCGCCTCTCCGGTCGCGAGGTCCGCGATCGGCTGGAACTTCGCGTAGAAGTCGCCGTCGCGGAGAAGATCTGCCAGCCAGAGGGCACGCACCTCGCTTCTCACCCGCGGCAGCGGAGCGAGGTTGCCGAGCGCGTCCCACTTCGTCAGCGTCGGGTCGTCCGGAGCCACCCGGACGAGATCGGCGAAGGAACCCAGTCGATCCTGGAGAATCTCGAGGAAAGCTTCGGGCTCGCTCTCGAGGAGGAGCCGGCGCGATCGGCCGTAGACCTGCGCGCGCATCCAGCGCCGGCCGAACGCGGCCGCGAGCGCGCGCTCAGCTTCCGCACCGTCGGCCCGGAGGAAGAGCGCCCTCGCGTTCCGCCAGCGATCAAGCCGGCCGAGAGTCCGGCCGTCCAGAACGCCCTCGGCTTGTTTCAACCTATCGAGATTTTAGCCGCTCGATCGGCCCGCAGAACACTTTTTTTCCGGACCGACCAGAGGCGTGGTCGGGGATCACATGGCTCGATCCGAGGACAGTGACAAGGAGAGTCGGCCGGGCTCGGGCCCGTAAAGGTCCCGACTAGGCTTCCTTTTCCTCGTATTGCGCTTTCAAAGTGTCCACGACCGCCGAGTCGGCGAGCGTCGTCGTGTCGCCGAGAACGCGGCCTTCCGCGATGTCGCGCAGAAGACGCCGCATGATTTTTCCGGAGCGGGTCTTCGGCAGATCCGCTACGAAGAAGAGCTTGTCGGGTTTCGCGATCGCGCCGATCTTTTTCGCGACGTGTCCGCGCAGTTCGTCGTGGAGGCCGGCGGCGGGCGGGCCGGATTTCTTCTCCTTGAGGATCACGAAGGCCGCGATCGCCGTCCCTTTGAGGTCGTCGGAGATGCCCACGACCGCCGACTCGGCGACCGCGGAGTGATCGACGAGCGCCGACTCGACTTCCATCGTGCCGATCCGATGACCCGCGACGTTCATCACGTCGTCGACTCGGCCGAGCAGCCAGAAGTATCCGTCCTTGTCCCGTTTCGCGCCGTCTCCCGGAAAGTAGACGTCTCGACTCCACTTCGTCCAGTAGGTGGAGACGTAGCGCTCCTCGTCACCCCAGATCGTGCGCAACATCGCGGGCCACGGACGTGTGATCGCAAGATACCCGCCTCCGACTTTCACCTCGCGGCCCGCCGGATCGAGGATCGTGGCGCGCACGCCGGGAAAAGGAAACGTTGCGGAGCCCGGACGCGTTCGGGTCAAACCCGGAAGCGGCGTGATCAGGATCATCCCGGTCTCGGTCTGCCACCACGTATCGACGACCGGGCAACGGCCGCCGCCGATGTTCTTCTGATACCAGATCCACGCCTCCGGGTTGATCGGCTCTCCGACGGTTCCGAGAAGTCGCAGCGAGGAGAGGTCGTGCTTCTCGGGCCACTCCGTTCCCCACTTCATGAAGGCACGGATCGCGGTCGGCGCCGTGTAGAGGACGGTGACGCCGTGCCGTTCGACCAGGTCCCAGAAGCGGTCGCGCGCCGGCGTGTCCGGGGCTCCTTCGTAGATGAGGCAGGTCGCGCCGTTCGCGAGGGGACCGTAAACGACGTACGAGTGTCCCGTGACCCATCCGATGTCCGCGGTGCACCAGAAAACGTCCTCGTCCTTCAAGTCGAAGACCCACTTGGTGGTCGCGTAGGTACCGACGAGGTAGCCGCCGGTCGTATGCAGAATCCCCTTCGGTTTGCCGGTTGTCCCGGAGGTATAGAGGATGTAGAGCGGGTCCTCCGCGTCCATCTTTTCGGGCGGGCACCTGGCGGAGGCTCCGGCCATGAGCTCGTGCCACCAGCGGTCCCGCTTCGGATCGAAGCCGACCGGCTGGCCGGTCCTCTTGACCACGACCACCGCCTCGATCGTGGGAGTGTCGGAGAGGGCATCGTCCGAGATCTTCTTGAGCGGCACGACGTTTCCCCGGCGCCAGCCTCCGTCCGCGGTGACCAGGACCTTCGCGCCCTGATCGTTGATGCGGTCCTTCAGCGATTCGGCGGAGAAGCCGCCGAAGACGACCGAGTGGATCGCCCCGATCCGCGCGCAAGCGAGCATCGCGATCGGCAGCTCCGGGATCATCGGCATGTAGAGCGTGACGCGATCGCCCTTTCGAACGCCCAGAGACTTCAGGACGTTGCCGAACTTCCCCACTTCCCGGAGCAGCTCCCGGTAGGTCAGGAGACGCTGATCGCCCGGCTCTCCTTCCCAGATGAGCGCTGCCTTGTTTTTCCTCGGCCCCAGAACGTGCCGGTCGATACAGTTGACCGACGCGTTCAGCTTTCCGCCCAGGAACCATTTCGCCTTCGGCGGCTTCCACTCGAGGACGCGCTTCCATGGTTTGTACCAGGTGAGCTCCCGCGCGAAGCCGGCCCAGAACTTCTCGAAATCACGGTCGGCCTTCCGGTAGATGGATGGGTCCCGGACGTTCGCCTGCTCCTGGAACGACTTCCTCGGCGGGAACTGACGCTTCTCCAGGAGAAGGGCTTCGATCGTTTTGTCCGGCTGGCTCGACATGTCTTGCCCCTCCGTCGGCGGCCTTTCGAATCCTGGCCGATCTTAGTGCACGCGGGGCCGACCTTCGTCGAGCCGTGGTGGAAGAGGCCGCCGCGCGTCCCGATTCCGCTTGACATACCTCGAAACTTTGAAAGACTCCCCGCCACGGATAGTCACGGCGAAAGCCGGATCGCCCGCCTCCCGAGCGCGATTGATCGTTTCGAGCGATCTCACTCCAGCCGCATCCAGACTCCGAACCCCGAAGCCCAGCCTCATTTGAGCTGAAGGAGGGAAAGCCAGGGCGACTGCAACCGCCGGTACCGTCGGGACGATTGGGCGAGAAGAGAAGCGGGTCATCTTCGCTTCCTCCCTCGGCACGGTCTTCGAGTGGTATGACTTCTACCTCTATGCGACCCTGGCGCCGTTCTTCGCGGCCCTCTTCTTCCCCCCCGGAAACGCGACCGCCGCGCTCCTCTCCGCATTCGTCACGTACGCGGCGGGCTTCCTCGCGCGACCCTTCGGCGCCCTCGTGTTCGGGCGGATCGGCGACCTCGGCGGGCGGAAGTACACCTTCCTGATCACGATCGTCGTCATGGGAGCCTCGACCGCCGCGGTCGGCCTCCTGCCCACCTATGCGACCATCGGGTTCCTCGCCCCGATCCTCCTCGTGGCCCTGCGTCTGCTGCAGGGTCTGGCGCTCGGCGGCGAGTACGGCGGCGCGGCGACGTACGTCGCGGAGCACGCGCCGCAGCACAAGCGCGGTTACGACACGTCCTGGATCCAGACCACGGCGACGCTCGGGCTTTTCCTCGCGCTGGTCATCATCGGTTTCTGCCGCTGGAAGATGGGCGCGGACGTCTTCAAGAGCTGGGGTTGGCGGATTCCCTTCCTCTTCTCGATTTTCCTGCTCGCCTTTTCGGTCTACATCCGATTGAAGCTGCAGGAATCGCCCATCTTTAAAGCGATGAAGGCCGAGGGAAAGGGCTCCAAGGCGCCCCTGAGGGACAGCTTCGCCAACTGGTCGAACGCGAAGATCGTGCTTCTCGCTCTTTTCGGGGCGACGGCCGGTCAGGGGGTCGTGTGGTACGCGGGCCAGTTCTACGCGCTGTTCTTCCTGACGCTCTACCTGAAGGTCGACTATCTGACGGCGTACATCCTGATCGGCGTCTCTCTCATCATCGGGACCCCCTTCTTCATCGTGTTCGGCGCGCTCTCTGACAAGATCGGCCGCAAGTGGATCATCCTGGCGGGCTGCCTGATCGCGGCGGTCACCTACTTCCCGCTCTTCAAGGCGCTGACCCACAACGTCAACCCGGCATTGGAGCAGTACGTCGCCCGAACGCCGATCACGGTGGCCGCGACCGACTGCAAGATGCACATCTTCCCGACCCCCAAGACCGTCTTCAGCCCGTGCGACAAAGCAAAGGACTTCCTGACGAAGTCGGGTCTGTCGTTTCAGTCGCTTCCGGCGGTCGGCGGCGAGACGGTCGTGACGAAGATCGGCTCCGTCGAGCTCCGCGGCTTCAACGAAGACGATTACAAAGCGGCGTTGAAGACGACCGGCTATCCCGAAAAGATCGACAAATCGGCCATCAACTGGCCGATGACGATCCTGATCCTGTTCATCCTGGTGATCTACGTGACCATGGTCTACGGTCCGATCGCCGCGTTCTTAGTCGAGCTCTTCCCCACGCGTATCCGGTACACGTCCATGTCGTTGCCGTACCACATCGGCAACGGCTGGTTCGGCGGCATGCTGCCGCTCTTGGCGACGGCGATCGTCGCCTCGCGCGGCAACATCTACGCGGGTCTCTGGTATCCGATCATCGTCGCGTTGATGAGCTTCGTGATCGGAAGCCTGTTCATCCGGGAGACCAAGGACCGCGACATCCGGCACGAGTATCTGGCGGTTCGGGGAACAGAGTCGCCCCGCCCGTCCGGGGCGACGGGATAGAAGGAGGTCGCCATGTCGAAAAAAAGCAGGCGTGGACTCACCCGCAGGCAGTTCGGGAAGCTCGCCGCTGCCAGCGCTCTCGCGGCGAGCGGCCCCGCGTTTCTCTTTCCAAACAAGGCGCGCGCGGCCGGCAAGACTCTGAAGATCATCCAGTGGAGCCACTTCGTCCCCGGCTATGACAAGTGGTTCGACGGCGTCTACACGAAGGAGTGGGGATCGAAACACGACACCGAGGTGATCGTCGACCACGTGGCGATCGGAGAGATCAACGCCCGCGCCGCGGCGGAAGCGGCGGCGAAGAAAGGGCACGACCTCTTCATGTTCCTTTCCCCGCCGGCGGCCTACGAGAAACAGACGATCGACCACGCGGAGATCTATCAGGAGGTGCAGAAGAAGCATGGAAAGGTGATCCCGCTCGGCGAGAAATCGACCTACAACCCGAAGACGAAAAGGTACTTCGCCTTTTCGGATTCCTACGTGCCGGATCCCGGCGACTATCGGAAGGACCTCTGGGAGAAG
>QHVV01000045.1 GCA_003222385.1 Acidobacteriota bacterium | reverse complement strand
TCATCGGCCCGGACGGAAAGATGACCGCGGAAGCCGGAGAGTACGAAGGGCTCGACCGCTTCGAAGCGCGCCAGGAGATCGTGAAACGCCTGACCTCCGAGAATCGTCTCCTGGGCACCGATGCCCACCGGTTCTCGCTCGGGCACTGCCAGCGCTGCGACACGGTCATCGAGCCGTACCTCTCGACGCAATGGTTCGTGAAGGTCGGCCCGCTCGCCGAGCCCGCGATCCGCGCCGTCGAGACGGGAGAGGTTCGGTTCGTTCCGGAGATGTGGACGAAGACCTATTTCGAGTGGATGCGCAACATCCACGACTGGTGCATCTCCCGCCAGCTGTGGTGGGGACATCGGATCCCTGCGTTCACCTGCGCCAACGGGCACGTGAACGTCACCGAGGAGGATCCCGCGGCGTGCGAGACCTGCGGCTCACCGGACCTCGAGCAGGATCCGGACGTCCTCGATACCTGGTTCTCGTCGCAGCTCTGGCCGTTCTCGGTCTTCGGCTGGCCGAAGAAGACCCCAGACCTCGAAGAGTTCTATCCGACCGACGTTCTCGTCACCGGCTACGACATCCTCTTCTTCTGGGTCGCGCGGATGATCATGGCGGGGATCCACTTCACGGGGTCGGTCCCGTTCGCCACGGTGAGCCTGCACGGGCTCGTCCGCCTGGCGGGGGAAAAGATGTCGAAGACCCGCGGCAACGTCGTCGACCCTCTCGTGGCGATCGAAGAGTTCGGAGCGGATGCGCTGCGCTTCACCTACGCGAGCTCTGCGACCTCGGGCCCGACGGTGACCCTCGACCGGGAACGGCTCGCCGGCTCGCGGAGCTTCGCCACCAAGCTGTGGAACGCCGCCCGGTTCACGCTGTCGCAGCTGGAAGGCAAGCCCCGCGCCGAGACTCTCCTCGGCCGCGCGCTGTCGCTGCCGGACCGATGGATTCTCTCGCGCCTGTCGGCGACGGCGGCGGACGTGAACCGTCACCTGGGAGAGTTCCGGTTCGACGAGGCCGCGCAGGCGCTCTACGGCTTTCTCTGGCACGAGCTCTGTGACGGATACCTCGAGATGGTCAAGCCCGTCCTCTCCGGCCGGGAGGGGGACGACGACGCACAGGAGATCGCCCGGGCCGTGCTCGAGCGTTGCCTGGCCGATTCGGTCGCGCTCGCGCATCCCTTCATGCCGTTCCTGACCGAAGAGATCTGGGAGAAGCTGACCGGACGCCCCGGGACGCTCATCGTTTCGCCTTATCCGGAGGGGGACCCGGGAGCGCGGGATCCCGTCGCCGAGCGCGCGGTCGAGCGGCTGCGCGCGCTCGTGACCCGCGTCCGCAACTTCCGCGGCGAGAGGCGCGTCGCTCCCACCGAGCCGGTCGCGCTCTCCGTGGAGGCGTCTCCCGCGGAGACCGGCGAAATCCGGTCCCTGGAACCGCTCCTGCGCCACCTCGCGCGCCTTTCGGAGATTCGATTCGGGCCGGCCGGGGACGGTGCCCGGCGCGACGTGGTCTCCGGCGTGGCGGTCGGACTGGCGCTTCCGGCGGGGACCGCGCCCACGGACCGGGAGGGCGTCGCACGGCGGCTGTCGCAGGTGGACCAGGAGATCGGCGAGCTCTCCGCGAAGCTCCAGAATCCCGCGTTCTTGGAGAGGGCTCCCGCCGAGATCGTCGAGAAGACCCGGCGGAGACTGCGGGAGCTCGAGGAGCGGCGCGCCGCGCTCGGAACCGCGGCTTCGGAATGAGCATTTCGCCGGAGAGCCGGCCGGGCGCATGATCGAGTTCGCCGGCGGGATCCTCGAGCCGACGCGCTGGCGATCCTTCGAGAACCTCGTCGCCCTCGCCTCGATTCCGTCGTCGAACGACCTCGCCCGCGAGGTGATCGACGTCTACTTCCAGGAGGAGCAATCGCTGCCCGGCACGCTGTTCGTCGCGGAGGAGCAGCCGGCTGCGAGAGGTCGCTCGGGCCGGCACTGGGTGGCGCCGAAGGGGCGCGGGATCTACTTGACGTTCGTGCGACGGGTGGAGCAGGAAGAGCCTCTGTCGGTGGTGCCGATCGCGGTGGCTCGCTGGACGCGGGAGGCGCTCAAGGAAGCCTGCGGAATCGCCGCGGAGCTCAAGTGGCCGAACGACCTCTATGTGGGCAGGCGCAAGCTCGCCGGCGTGCTCTCGGAGGCGAGGACGCAGGGGGACCAGGCTTATCTGGCGGTCGGCATCGGGATCAACGTCCTCGGCCGCGCCGCGGAAGTCGGCGCGCCCGGCGCGACCACGGTCGAGGAGGAAACGGGGCGCTCCGTCCCGGTGGCCGGCCTTCTGCACGCTCTGATCGACCGGCTCGACTTCGAGCTCGCGCGTCCCGACTGGTCGCGAGAGGTCGAGGAGTGGGAAAGGGCGTCGCTGCACCGCCCCGGCGATCGCATGAAGGTCCGCGGCGATGGAAAGGAGCTCACGGGACAGTACCTGGGCCTCGATGCCTCCGGATTTCTGAGGCTGAAGACGCCGGCTGGCGAAGCCATCGTCGCGAGCGGAGAGCTGGACGAATGGTGAACGCGAGCGCCGCACCGGCTCTCCTCGCGGTGGACGTCGGAAACACGAACACCGTCCTCGGGCTCTTCGAGGGCGCCCGGCTCGCTTCGCACTGGCGGCTCACGTCCCGGCGCGACGCCACGTCCGACGAGATCGTGCTCTCGGTGCGCGGTCTGCTGTCCTCCGCGGGGCGGGAGACCGATCCACCGCGGGACGTGATCGTCGCGAGCGTCGTTCCGTCGCTTCGGTTTCCGCTGCGCCAGGCGCTTCGCCAGATCACGGGCCGCGAGCCGGTCTTCGTCGAGCCCGGGATCCGCACCGGGATGCCGATCCTCTACGACGCTCCCCAGGAGGTCGGCGCGGACCGCATCGTCAACGCGGTCGCGGCGTACGAGCGGCTGGGCGGGCCCTGCGTGGTCGTCGACTTCGGCACGGCGACCACGTTCGACGTGGTCACGGCGAAGGGGGAGTACGCCGGCGGCGTCATCGTGCCGGGTATCTCGATCTCGGCGGAGGCGCTGTTCGAACGGGCCGCGCGGCTGTGGCGCGTCGAAATCCGCCGGCCCGAGAAGGTCGTGGGCAAGACCACCGCCGGCTCGATCCAGTCGGGACTCTATTTCGGCTATCTCTCGCTCGTGGACGGCGTGATCGAAAGGATCTCGCGCGAGATCGGAGCGAGACCGCGCGTGATCGCAACGGGCGGCCTCGCGGAGCTCTTCGGAGGAGGATCGGAGAGGATCGAGGAGGTCGATCCGCTCCTGACGCTGACCGGCCTCCGCCTGATCCATGAGCGAAACCGAGGGGGATAGGGCGTACTTCGCGGCGGCGGAGGCGGCGTTCATCGCCCGCCGCGGAACCCCGTTCCTCCTCTCGCCGAAAGACTTCGCGCTCTTGAAGGAGTGGCATGCGCTCGGCGTCCCGCTCGAGGCGATCGAAACGGGGATCGACGACGCCTTTACGAAGCGTGAGGAGCGCGGCGCGACCGGCCGCGTGAACTCACTCTCCTACTGCCGGGACGCGATCCTGTCGGCGTGGGAGCGCCGGGCGGAAACCTCGATCGGTCGGGGTGCGGGCCGAGCGGGCGGAGAGCCGCTCGACTCGTCTGCCGCGCTCGCGCGCCTTTCCGAGCGGCTGGACTCCGTGGCGCGCGTCCATCCCCGGCTCACGGAGAAGATCGAGTCCGCCCTGCGCTCGCTCGATCGTCTGGCGCGGTCCCGGAAGCCCGCCGGCGAGATCGAAGCGTCGCTCGCACGCCTCGACCGGCGGCTGTCCAACGAGCTCGCGCTCGCGCTTCCGCCGGAGCGGCGCGTCCGCATCGACTCCCATGTGGAAGCGCTGCTCGAGAAAGTTCGCGTGAAGATGGACCGCGAGACCGAGGAAAAGACGAAGCGGGCGCTGATGCGCCGCACCCTCCGGGAGGAGCTCGCCCTTCCCCGGCTGACTCTCCTCGGAGAATGACCCGCTTCGACTCCTGGTCCCGACAATAGAGAGAGAGGTCTCTCCGATCACCGCGCTCCGCCGGGTCCGTATCTCCCGACTCGCTCCCACGGGCGAGGGAATCTCGCGTGGCGAGGATGGCGTGGGGTTCGTCGCGGGAGCGCTGCCCGGCGAAGAGGTGGAAGCCGAGGTGCAGGAGGTTCGCCGCAACTTCTGGCGCGGGAGGACGGTAGCGGTGCTCGCGCCGTCCCGCGAACGGGTCCTGGCGCCTTCGCAGGAGTGTCCCGGGTGCGACTGGGGGCACTTCGACCTGGCCGCGGCCCGGGCGGCCAAGCGGGCCCTGTTCCTCGAGACGATGCAGAGGATCGGAAAGCTTCCGCCCGAATTCTTCGGCGACCTCCCGATCGCTTTGTCCCCGCTCTCCCACCGGATCCGGAACCGGTTTCACCTCGAAGGGCGCGGCGGGGAGCTCGTGCTCGGGCAGTTCGCCGCCCGAACGCATCGCGTCGAGCCGATCGGCGAGTGCCGCGCGCTCACCCCGCAGACGGCTGCGCTGCTGCCTTCCGTGCGCGACGCCCTCGCCGCGACCGGCGCAACCCTGTCGGAGGTCGCCACGCTCGAAGATTTTCCCGGCGACCGCCGGCTCGCGCGGGCGACCCTGGGAGATACGGGCAAGAGACAGGCCCGCGTCGAAGCGGACGCGGTCCTTCACGCGCTCGGCCCGTTTTTCGAAGGAGTCCGGGTCGTCGACGGAGAAGGCGCGCTTCTCCGGGAGGCGGGGGAGAAGCGTCTTCCGCTCGAAGTCGGCGGCCGGACGTTTCTCGTCTCCGTCGACACGTTCTTCCAGGGGAACCGTCATCTCGCCCGGCAGCTGCTCACGGACGTGGCGAACGCGAGCGGCACGCCCGCCGGCGACGCGCTCGACGCGTTCGGCGGGGTCGGGTTCTTCGCTGCGGCGCTGCTCGACGCCGGCCATTCGACGACATCGGTCGAAGGCAGCGCCTCCGCGGCGCGCGATGCCGCGAAGACGCGCCTCACCTGGCCCGACGCGGACCGTTGGAGGATCGTGCCCTCGTCGGTCGGAGGCTTCCTGTCCTCGTCGCCGAAGCGGTTCGACCTGGTCGTCGCGGACCCCCCGCGGACCGGCCTCGCGCGGCTCGCCGTGCCCCTCGGGGAGCGTGCCCGCCGCCGGTTCGTTTACGTCTCCTGCGATCCCGCCACGCTCGCGCGGGACCTGGCGGAGCTCTCCGGCGTTGGCTTCCGGGTCGCGGACGCCCGCCTCTACGACCTCTTCCCGCTCACACACCGAGTCGAGTCGGTCGTGACGCTCCTCCGGGGAGCCGGCGCGGCCTGATCGGGCCGATCGCGAGGTCCGGCGATGCGCCGTCGATCGGGGCAGCGGCGGCGCTCACCGCGGGCATCCTTCTCGGGGCCGGCTCGCGCCGGGGCGAGCTGGAGGCGATCCTCGTCCGGCGCGCCCGGTGGTGCTTCTCTTCTGGACGTCGGTCGGATTCTGCGAGGGCCGCCGCGGGATCGGGGTCTCCGAGACGACCGCGCAGAGTGTCTTCGTGAGCCTTCCCTCCGTCCCGGATCGCGTCGACCGGGTCGAGGGAGTGCTGGCCGATTTCTGGAGCGGCTCCGCGCCGCGAGCCCGGGGGCTTCTCCGCGCGGAGAGGCTCCAGGTCGCCGGCCGGTGGCATCCCTTTCCGGCGGAAGTCTTCCTTTTCGTGTCGGGAACGTTGCCGGTCGAGCGGCGAGCGGACCGCGGCGACCGGGTCTCTCTCGTCGGGCGTCTCAAGCGGGAAGACCTTCCGGCGTCGTCCCGCGACGTCGCGCTGCCGTGGACGCGATATCGAATGTCGGTCAAGAGCGCGCTCGAGGTCCGTCGGACCGGGAGAACCGCGCTCTCGCTGTTCTCGATCCCGAACCTCTTCTTCCACCGGACCCTTCCGGCGTCCCGCTCCCGGGGAGAGTGGTTCGATCGAAACGTCCGCGGCCCGCTCGCCGCGCTTCTTCTCGGCCGCACGGCGGAGCTCGACCGCGGGATGGTTGCCCGCTACCGTCGGGGTGGGCTTTACCATCTCCTGGTGGTCTCCGGCCTTCACGTCGCGCTGGCGGCGGGACTGGTCCTCGGCGGACTCCGACGCGCGCGCGTCGCGGGAAAGCGGCGCGACGCCTTCCTGCTCGTCTCGGTCTTTCTCTTCGTTCTCGTCGGGGGCGCGAACCCCCCCGCGGTTCGAGCGGGAATCGTGATCGGCATCTTCCTCGCGGCCCGACTCTTCGAGCGGCCGATCCCGGCGGCGCAGGCGCTCGGTCTTTCCGCGCTCGCGCTCTTCGTCGCCGATCCCCGGCAGGTCTACTCGATCGGCACCGTCCTGACGTTCGCGGCGGTCGGCGGGATCACGCTCTTGACGGAGCCGATTCGGCGGCGCCTTCCGGCGCGTCCGGAGGCCCTGTTCTCGGGCGTCGCGACGTCGGTCGCGGCGCAATGCGCGACGGCGCCCGTGGTCTTCTGGCGGTTCAATTACGTGGCGGGCGGAGCGTGGCTGACGGCGCCGCTCGCGATCCCGCTGTCGGCCGCACTGATCGCGCTCGGCGGCGCGATTCTCGTGCTCTTCGCGATCGGCATTCCGGCGGGACCTCTCTGCTCGCTCTTCGGGCTGGGCTCACGGCTCCTCGAGTTGTTGGCCGACCGCGCGGCTGGCCTGGCCTTCCTCCGGCCGACGCCGCCTCTCGCCGGTGTCGCGACCATCGGCGCTCTGACCCTCGCGGCGGCGAAGGCCCCCGCTCGGCTCCGACCCCCCGCGGCGATTCTGGCCGTAGCTCTCTTCCTGTGGCTCGCGTTCGGGCCGGCGCCGAAAGGGCCTTTGCGCGGCTTCTCGATCGAAGCGCTCGACGTCGGACAGGGCGACTCGATCCTCGTTCGCTGGGCGCGACACGCCTTCCTCGTCGACGGCGGAGGACCTTTCGACGTCGACGCCGAGGACTTCGGACGCACGCGCCTCCTTCCGAAACTCCTCGATCGAGGAGTCACCCGATTAGACGCCGTGCTCGCGACGCATCCGCATCCGGACCACGCGCTCGGTCTCTTTTCGGTGGCGGAAGAGCTGCCCGTCGACCGCCTGTGGCTGTCGGCTGGCGACGACGAGTCCGACCTCTTCGGGCGCCTCCGATCCGCCGCCCGCACGGCTGGTGTGCCGGTCGAGGTCCTGGCCGCCGGCGGATCGTTCGAGTGGAGTGGCGCCCGACTGACGGTGCTGCACTCCGGCGGTCCGCGACGCAAGGTGGACTCGGTCAACAACCAGTCGGTCGTCGCCCTCTTCGAGCGGGATGGAAAACGCGCGCTCCTGACGGGTGACGCCGGAGCGCCGACCGAGCAGGCGCTGCTCGACCGCGGCCGGATCGTTCAAGTGGATGTGCTGAAGGTCGGTCATCACGGCAGCCGCACCGCGACGTCCCGCCTCTTCGTCGCCAGGGCCCGTCCGCGGCTGGCTCTCCTTTCGTGCGGGCGGGAAAACCGTTTCGGCCATCCCGCTGCCGAGACGCTCCGGACCCTCGCGGCGTTGCACGTTCCGGTCTTCCGAACCGACCGGCTGTCCGACGTCCGCGTCGATTTGTTGCCGGCCGGCACGCTCGTCAGCTGGCGGGGGCTGGAGTGAGCGCCGCGGCGGGGGAGCGCCCGACTCTCCTCGTCATCGTCGGTCCGACCGCGGCCGGCAAGACCGCGATTGCCGAGGAAATCGCCCGGCGGTTTTCCGGAGAGATCGTGTCGGCCGACGCGTTTGCGGTCTATCGCGGATTCGACGTCGGGACCGGCAAGCCCTCCCGCGAGCGTCGCTCGGAAATTCGTTATCACCTCGTCGACGCCGCCGAGCCCGGCGAATCTTTTTCCGCCGGCCGCTGGGCGGCCGAGGCGCGACGCGCGATCGACGACATCGTCTCGCGCGGGCACCTTCCCATCGTGTGCGGAGGGAGCGGCTTTTACGTCTCGGCGCTCTTGGACGGCCTGCCGCCGGGCGAGGCGAAGAACCCCGCGCTGCGGAAGGCTCTCGCCTCCTGGGCGTCGTCCCGCGGACGAGAGGCGGCGCACCGCTTTCTCGAAAAGAACGATGCGGCCGCCGCCTCGCGCATTCCGGTTCGCAATCTGCGTTACACGCTGCGCGCCCTGGAGATCGTGCTGACGACGGGCTCGCGCGTATCGGAACGGATGATCCGGGGCGGCCCGCGGAGCGCGCCATGGCGGGTGATCAAGATCGTCATCGAACCGTCGCGCCGCGACCTCTATGCTAAGATCGAAAATCGAGTCCGCGGAATGCTGGATGCGGGGTGGGACGACGAAGTCCGGCAGCTGGTGGGAAGCGGGCTTTCCCTCGAAGCGAACGCATTTGGGGCCATCGGATATCGCGAGGTGGCCGGCTGGGTTTCGGGGCGCGCGGGAAGGGAGGAGACGGAACGGGAGATCGCGGCCGCCACGAGGCGCCTCGCCAAGCGCCAGTTGACGTGGCTCGCGCGCGACCGGGAAGCGATGCGGCTGACACCGGAAGACGCGGTCCCGAAAATCCTCCAGCTGCTCGGCCGCCACGGCCACACGGAGAAAAGCGGATGAACAAGGCCCCGATCAACGTCCAGGACTCTTTCTTCTACAACCTTCGGAAGGACAACACGGAAATCACGGTTCGGCTCACCTCCGGAGAGGAGCGCCTGGGTCGGCTGCGTCGGTTCGACAAGTTCGCACTCGTCCTGGAGGTCGAAGGCCACGAAGAGATGATCTACAAGCACGCGATCGCGTCGATTCGGGCGGAGACTCTCCCGCCGACCTCGTGAAGACCTTCCGGAGACCGGCGGCTTCGGCCTCCGGCGCTCCTCGGCGATCGGTCGCCTCAGCGACTTCCGCTACCACCTGCCGTAGCACGGAAATCGCCGCGTCGCTTCTCGCGGCAGGTTGTCTCCTCCTGGGGGTCTGTTGCACGAGCTCGTCCCCGGTCCGCGTCGGCCGCCGAACCGAGGCGTTTCCTCTGGACCCGCGCGAGGAGCTCGCCGGGCCGTTTTCCGAAAGCGTGGAGTCCGGGTGGATCTCGCTCGTGGACGGCGACGCAGCAAACGCCGAGAAACAATTTCTGGCGTCGCGGGGGGCGCGACCCTATCTCGCGGCGGAGATCGGGCTGATCGAGAGCCGGGTCCTCCTCGGGAAGACGAAGGAGGCTCTCGCGGCCTGCCGGGAAGCTCTCGCGGCGGGCTCCTCGACGACGCCTCTCTTAGTCGCGTGCGGCGAGGCCCGGGCGCGCGCCGGACAGGTGTTCGAGGCGCACGAGCTCTACGCGCGGGCCGCGGCCCGGCCGGGCGGCGGCCGCCCGCGGATCCGGGAGCGCGCGGACCAATTGAAGAAAGAAGCGGTGGAATCGCTCGTCCAGTCCACATCCTCCGGGGCGAAAGATCAGAACTATCCAGACGCCCGCGGGAGGATTGCCCGGGCAATCGAACTCAATCCGGGCGAGGCCAACATGCACGCGCTCGCCGGCGACATCGAGCTCACGGCGGGCCAGCGGGCAAAGGCCTTCGAGAGATACCGGGAGGCCTATCGGCTGGACCCGAAGAACACGGGGGTCCAGGAAAAGCTGGCCGATCTGGCCCTGGAAGAGGACCCGGCCCTCGCGGTGTCGGTGCTCGATTCGCTCGCGCGCCGGGAGCCCCGCTACCGGGATCGCGCCGAGCAGGCGCGGCTCGCGTTCCGAGTGTCCAACTGGCCGGCCCCGGAACGAGAGGCGGCGCAGTCGGAGAGGCTGACGCGCGCGGGCGCGGCCTCCCTCGTCTGGTGGACGTTTCCGGAGATCCGCGAGGCGAAAGTCGGAGCGAGCGTGATCGCGAGCGATGCGGTCTCGAGAAAGGACAGCCGGGCCATTCTGCGGGCGGTTTCGCTCGGCCTGCTCGACGTGGATCGCGGGACCCATCGCGCGCGGCCCGACGCCGGGCTGACCCGCCGGACCGGAGCGAGAATGTTGTTGCGCCTACTTCGAATCGTGAGCGCCGGGTCGAAACCGCGCTGCCTCGAAGGCTCGCCGGGTTCGGGGCGGTCCGGAGCCGACGCCGTCCGGGCGGCGGCCGGGTGCGGTCTCCTGGGGGACGCGGAGGGAACCGGGATTGGCGGAAGGGAGTTCACGCGCGGCCTCGACCGCGTGCGCGTTCTCGCGTCGGGAAAGGAAGTAGCCGAATGATCGATTCCGCTCTGTTCGCCAAGGTCACGATCTTCTCGGAGCTCGATCCGCCGCACCTGGACGCTCTTTCGCGGGTGGCGACGACCCGGGTCTATGCGGCGGGGGAGGCGATCCTGCGGGAGGACGAGCCGGGCGATCTCTTTTTCGTCATCGTCCGCGGCCAGGTGAAGGTCTTCGTCGACTCGGAGCACGGCCGCGAAGTCGTGCTCACGCACCTGAAGGCTGGCGACTTCTTCGGCGAGATGGCTCTCTTCGACAACGAGACGCGGAGCGCATCGGTATCGGCCCTCGTCGCCTCGGAGCTCGTCGTGCTGCGCCGTCAGGATTTCCTGGAAGTCCTGGCGGACGACTTCACGATCGCGCGGAGAATTCTTTCGACTCTCTCCGGTCGCCTGCGTCGCGCCAACGACATGATCGAGTCACTCGTGCTCCTCGACGTCGGCGGCCGCCTCGCCCGGTATCTCCTGGGTCTCGCGGTCGACTCGGGAGCGCTGGGAGAGGACGGGTGGTACACCGTCTCGCGCCCGACTCACCAGGTCATCGCGAACTCGATCGGCGCCTCCCGGGAAACGGTGACGAGGCTGCTTCGCCAGTTCGCGGAGCGGGGCTTGATCCGGATGCGAGGTTCGACCGTCTGGATTCGCGACGAGCCGCTGCGGACCACACCCGCCGGGACCCGGAAAGCGGCCGACCAGATCCTGACGCCTTCGACGCCGGAGACGGGGAAGAAGGGGGAGACCCCGCGCCGCCGGTGAAGGGTCTCTGGACGCTCCCCAACTTCATCACCCTCGTCCGACTTGCGACGCTCCCGTTTTTCCTGCTTTCGATCGCGGAGGGCCGCTTCGGCATTGCTCTGACCCTCTTCGTCGCGGCGGGAATCTCCGACGGCGTGGACGGTTATCTCGCTCGACGGCTTCAGATGAATTCGGCACTCGGTGCGTACCTGGATCCGATCGCGGACAAGCTCCTGCTCATGAGCTCGTACCTGTTTCTCGCGGTTCCCTCCTATCCCGCCACGACGAAGATGCCGGTCTGGCTCGCCGTCCTCGTGATTTCCCGGGACGTCCTCCTCCTTCTGGTCGCGCTGCTCCTGATTCTGAGCTCGAACAAGCGGCGATTTCCCCCGACCTGGCTGGGCAAGGTCGCCACCGTGACGCTCATCGTGACGGTACTCTTCGTCCTCTGCGCGAACGTCTGGGATTGGCCGCGGTCCCTCCTTCTCGTGGCGTTCGGCGCGGCGGCGACGGCCACCATCCTCTCCGGTTTCGATTACGTCCTCCGCGTGGCGCGCGCGCCCCAGACGGAGCCGGCGTGATCCAGCTGACGCTCCTCTCGCGACCCGGTTGCCACCTCTGCGACGAGATGCGGCGAGAGGTCGATGCTCTCCTGGCCGATCGCCCGCACGAGTGGAAGGTCGTCGACGTCGATACCGACCCGGACCTCGCGCGCCGCTACGGCGACTCGATTCCGGTCCTCTTCGTCAACGGACATCTCTTCGCGAAGATCCGGCTGCCTCGGCTCTCCTCGAAGTTCCGACTCCTCCGGGTCGCGACTCCGTCGATCTCGCTCTGACCGTCGGGCGGACAAATTGCCTCGCTCTCCCGCTTTCGCTATATTCCGCTTGATCGCGGGCATAGCTCAGCTGGTAGAGCGTCAGCTTCCCAAGCTGGATGTCGCGGGTTCGAGCCCCGTTGCCCGCTCCAACCTTTTCAGATACTTGCGGTCCCCGCGCCCGCTCTCCAGGTTCGAGGAGTTCGAAAAAGAGTCCGAAATTACCGAATCTAGCGCCGAAGCGATCTCCCGGACTGATGCCTCGGACACCTTCGGGTAGCGACGGTGAGCCGGTACGCTTCCTGGCGGCGGAACTCGGCGCGGAACTCCAGGCGGGACAGGCGACGGCGCGATACGACCAACGCTTCGCTTCCGTCAGTGGCGGCTTCAGCGTCAAATGGCAGCGTTCGAATTACCCGGCACCGGGCGGAACAGTTCGGGGCAGCTAGGGGCTCTTCCTCATGAGGAGCAGAGCCACCGACGCCAGGGCAAGAGCGAGAAAGAGAAAGGGACCCGGCAATAGCGTCGGCACGCTTGCCGCGCCCGAGCCGGTCGGAGTGTTGGTCGGCGTGCTGGTCGTTGAGACCGCGGCGAGGTCGGCGGTCAGACGCGCCACGAAGGCATCGGTCACATCCTCTCCGCTGCCGACAAACGTTGCCTGCGCCCCGCCGGTCGTGCCGGGGAAGTTCGCGGATAACGTCTGCCCGGCCACATCACCCGATGTCGGCTGAACCGCCATCGCATCGGCGAGATCCCCAACGCTGCCGCCCAGGTACGTGGCCTGACTGAGTGTGGTCAAAGCCGTGTTCAGGCGCGCCACGAAAGCATTGGAGCCACCATTGACGCTGCCGCCAAACGTTGCCTGCGCTCCGCCGATCGTCCCGGGGAAATTCGCCGAGAACGTCTGCCCGGCCACGTACACGTTCTCCGACGTCGGGTGGATCGCCAGGGCGTAGTCCCCGCCGCTGCCGCCCAGGTACGTGGCCTGTGTCAGCGTCGTCAAAGCGGCGTTCAAGCGCGCGACGAACCCATCGATGCCGCCGCCATTGGTCGTCTGCGCCCCGCCGGTGGTGCCGGGGAAATTCGTCGATGTCGTGAACCCCGCCACATACACGTCACCCGACGTCGGGTGGATCGCCAGGGCTGAGGCTGCATCACCACTGCTGCCGCCCAGGTAGGTGGCCTGAGTGAGCGTGGTCAAAGCCGCGTTCAAGCGCGCGATGAAGGGATCGTTGCCGCCGCCATTGGTCGTCTGCGCCCCGCCGGTCGTGCCGGGGAAATCCGTGGATGCCGTGAGCCCGGCCACATACACGTCACCCGACGTCGGGTGGATCGCCAGGGCGAAGGCTACGTCGTCGTCGCTGCCGCCAAGATACGTAGCTTGCTGCAACGGATCAATCAGTACCGGCAGCATGGGATCGTAGTCGCTGAGACGAAACCCGTACTCCTTGCCGCGCAGCTCATAGGCCACACCGACAGGATGCTTGACACCCAGCCGCTCCTGAACAGCCAGAGGCGGCGTGAACGTGACCTCCCCAAGGCCCGTCCCCACAGCGAGCGCCCCTGACGCGTTGACCCGCAGAGATCGCCCGCCGTCCACACGCACGCGAATGCGAGACGAGTCTCCACCAGGCTCGACAATAAATACTTTCTCGACGTTCCTTCCGTGCGCCCGCAAGGCAAGCGAGATTCCCGGCCAGACTTCCCCTAGTGACACGCTTTCAAAGGTCTCAAGCCCGCTCTTGCAGCGCGACGGGTCATTCCCAAGAAAGTAGCTGACGCCGGTCGAAGTCCGTTCACTCCCGATCGGAGAAGCGCTGCCGCCCACCAGTGTCTCGGTGAGAGACCAGCCGAGCCTCTTTCCGGAAGATAACTGCGCTGAGGCAGAGCCCTTTGCCTCCGAAAGCGAGTACACGATCGCTCCGCCTCGTGTGACGAAGACCGTGCCGGCGAAGGTTTGCGCGTAGTACGCCACAGCCGGATCGGTCTGCCCGGCGTTGGCGATAAAGGGAACGCGTACCCCGGAAAGCCGTTCCTTTACCCGCTCCTCGGCCGCTCGACCGACCTCGCCAGAGGCCGCCGAAACAGCGAGCAGCGGCAGCGCCAAAGGCCAGACGAACCGAAGACCTCGTCCCGGGCCAGCACGAGATGCCATGAAAACCCTCTCACCCAGCTTGCTGAGAGCTCCGAACTCGGAGCTCGAAAATCCTCTCCCGTTCCCGGGCATGTGCCAAAGAGATTCTTTGATTCTCTTCGCCTCAGAGTAAACCCGCCGTACTCCAGGTCGTTTTCTTTCGAACCCCGTTGCCCGCTCCAACCCGACCCTTTTCCCGATTTCACTCGAGGCCCATCCGATCGCCCGCAGACGGCCCGAGAGGCTTATACTGCCAACTTTCGGAGGTACCCCTTGGCTTTTTTTGGTAAACCCGATACACCCGCGCCTTCTCCCTCCCCGTCCAGCTCTCCCGCCCCGCCCGAACGCGTTCACACGCCTTCCCCGATCGCATCGAGCCCCGCCTCGGCCTCCGCGGCGACCGTCGTCGGTTCCCGGGTCAAGATCGTCGGCGATCTCTCGGGAGACGAGGACGTCCTCGTCAACGGAAGGCTCGAGGGGAAGATCCGGGTCGACCGCAAGGTCGTCGTCTCCGCCGGGGCCGAGGTGGAGGGAGACGTTCAGGCCAAGTCCGTGATCATCGGCGGCCGGGTCCACGGCCAGGTCATGGCATCGGAAAGGGCCGAGCTGCTGCCCTCTGGTCGTGTCCAGGGCAACGTCCACTCCCCGCGGATCGTCATGGCCGAGGGCGCCCAGATCCAGGGTCGGGTCGTGATGCCCAACGACGCCGCGACGCGACCGCTTGCCTCCCCGAAGACCGAAGATCTCGCGAAGCGGCCGATCGTCCCGAGCCGCCCGGAAGTTGCTCCGCCGAAGCCGGAGGAGCCGGCGAGACGTCCGTCCCCGCCGGGCACCGGGGGATGACGACCGAGGTCGCCGTCGGCCTCCAGGGCAACTTCATCGGCGGCGAGTGGGTGACGTCTTCCTCCGGGAAGACGTTCGAGAACCGCAACCCGGCCGATCGCGACGATCTCGTGGGGATCTTCCCCGAGAGCGGGCGCGACGACGTGGAAGCGGCGGTCGCCGCGGCCCGCAAGGCTTACCCGGGGTGGCGCGCCACGCCGGCTCCGCGGCGCGCGGAGATCCTCTACGCCGCCGGCGAGATCCTGAAGCGCGACAAGGAAGAGCTTGCGCGCTTGATGACGCGCGAGATGGGAAAAGTCCTCGCCGAGACCCGCGGCGACGTCCAGGAAGCGATCGACATGGCTTTCCTTGCGGCGGGGGAAGGGCGCCGGCTCTTCGGTTTCACGACGCCTTCGGAGCTGCCGAACAAGTTCGCGATGTGCATCCGGCAGCCGCTCGGCGTGTGCGCTCTCGTCACCCCTTGGAACTTCCCGATGGCCATCCCCGCCTGGAAATCGATGGCGGCGCTCATCGCCGGCAATACCATCGTGATCAAGCCCGCGAGCGACACGCCGGCGTCGGTCGTCGCGCTCGCGCGCGTCTTCGAGGAGGCAGGCCTCCCGGCCGGGGTCTTCAACGTCGTGATCGGCTCGGGAGGCGAGGTGGGCGATCCGCTCATCACGCATCCCGACGTCCGGGTGGTGTCCTTCACCGGCTCGACCGAAGTGGGTCGGCGGATTTCCGTGGCCTGCGCCCCGACCTTCAAGCGCCTTCACCTCGAGATGGGCGGCAAGAACGCGATCCTCGTGCTCGAGGACGCCGACGTCGATCTCGCCGTGGAAGGTGCGGTCTGGGGCGCGTTCGGGACGACGGGTCAACGCTGCACCGCGTCGTCCCGCCTCCTGGTCCACGAAGAGGTCGTGGGCGAGTTCGTCGACAAGCTCACCGCGCGCGTGCGGTCTATCCGCGTCGGAAATGGACTCGACCACGCCGCTCAGATGGGGCCCTGCGTCTCCGAGCGCCAGCGGGAAACGGTCGCGCGTTACGTCGAGATCGGAAAGCAGGAAGGCGCGCAGCTCGTCTGCGGCGGAGAGAAGCTCACCGACGGGGAATTGTCGCGAGGGTGGTTCTTCGCGCCGACGATCTTTTCGGAAGCGACGCCGGAGATGAGGATCTCTCGCGAAGAGATCTTCGGTCCGGTCACGACGGTGATCCCGGTCGAGTCGTTCGAAGACGGAGTCCGAATCGCGAACTCGGTCGAGTACGGACTCTCGGGATCCGTCTACACCCGTGACGTCGAACGGGCGTTCCGGGCGATGCGCGACTTCGAGACCGGGATCTTCTACGTCAATTCCTCGACCATCGGGGCCGAGGTCCACCTTCCGTTCGGGGGCGTGAAAAACACGGGCAACGGCCACCGGGAGGCCGGGATCGCGGGCCT
Organism: Acidobacteriota bacterium; assembly: GCA_003222385.1. Taxonomy (GTDB): domain Bacteria; phylum Acidobacteriota; class Thermoanaerobaculia; order UBA5066; family Gp7-AA6; genus Gp7-AA6. Next base: position 182 of record QHVV01000045.1, on the reverse strand, counting down.
GGACGTCTTCACGGAATGGAAGTCGATTTACGTGGACTTCTCCGGCCGCCTCCAGAAAGCGCAGATCGATACACACGAGAGCGCCGACTGAGATGTCATCGCGGACGGAGGCCACGACCCTTCGCGCCTCGGCGCGCGGCGGTCGGGTGCCGGCCTCGCCGATCCGCCGGCTCATGCCGCTC